>JAUIDE010000040.1 GCA_030429105.1 Alphaproteobacteria bacterium | reverse complement strand
TGACTTCGCGACCGACCGGGGCGCCCTGGCGCTCAACGACCACGCCCGCATCGCCGATCCCTTCGCCCGGGTCGGCGACACCCAGGTCGCGGTCGAGATCTCGAGCGTGATCCGCGCCTCGGAGACGAGCTTCCGTGTCGCCTGGATCGAGCGGCGCTATGTCAACGGCCAGCTCGCGGCGACCGAGCGCTGGACCGCGATCCTGACGGTGGCGATCCAGACGCCACGCGACGCGGAGCGGCTCCGCGCCAACCCGCTCGGAGTCTATGTCCACGCCATCAACTGGTCGCGGGAGACGGCGTCATGATTGCGCAGCAACCGCTCCCCGCCCTGTTCCTCGCCGCGACGGCGCTCGCCGCCTGCGCCCCCGCGCCCTTGCCTGAGATCTCCTATGACGACCGCGTGCCGGCGCTCGCGCCGCCCCGGCCGCCCGCAGTGGAAGAACGGCCGCGTCCCGTTCACATACCGCCCCCATGGACCCCGTCGCGCGGCGGCGATCCGGGCGCGGCGACCGTCGCCGAGCGCATCCTCGCCGCCAACGCGGCCGCCCGCGTCGAGCCTAGGCGCGCAGGCTATCACAACGCGCTGCAGGTCTATCCCTGGTCGGAGGGCGCGCTCTACCAGGTCCATGCCGCGCCGGGGCGGATCACCTCGCTCGCGCTCGAGCCCGGCGAGCGGCTCGCCGGGCCAGGCCCCATCGCCGCCGGCGACACCGCGCGCTGGATCATCGGCGACACGACGAGCGGGGCCGGCTGGACCGCCCGGGTCCATGTCCTCGTCAAGCCGACGCGGCCCGACATCGTCACCAACCTCGTGATCAGCACCGACCGGAGGAGCTATCTCCTTGAGCTGCGCGCGAATGACGAGGTCTGGATGCCGGCGATCGCCTGGGCCTATCCCGACGCGCTCGCCGCGAAAGGCCCGCCGCCGCTGCGCCGCCCCGCGATCCCCGAGGCGGCTGACCGTCGTCACCGCTACGCGCTCTCCGGCGACAGCCCGCCCTGGCGGCCGATCTCCGTCTTCGACGACGGCCGCCGCGTCTATGTCGTCTTCCCGCCGGGGATCGCGCAGGGCGAGATGCCGCCCCTCTTCGTGATCGGCCCGGATGGCGGGGCCGAGATCGCCAACACTCGTGTGCATGGCGACGTCCTGATCGTCGACCGGCTATTCGCTGCGGCCGAACTCCGCCTCGGCGGCTCGAGTCAGGACGTGGTGCGGATCGAGCGGACCGACGGCCGCACGCCGCCCGCGCCGCGCCGGGCGCCCGAGCCCATGGAGCGAGGTCGATGACCCGGACGGGCACCGATCCGGCGCGCCCGCGGACCGAGGCCGAGATCGCCGCGGACCTGCGCCTCCGCCCCGATCCGCCGCGCGTGATGCGTCTTTCGCGCAAGACCGTCACGGTCGCGGCGACCGTGAGTGGTCTCGGGCTCGGCGCGATCCTGATCGTTGCGCTTCAGGATCGCCGTGGGGCGGACGACGGCGCCGAGCTCTTCTCCACCGACCGTGTCCAGCAGGCCGAGGGCCTCTCGACTCTGCCTGGCTCCTACGCCGACATCCCCCGTCTCGGCCCGCCGCTCCCTGGCTATCTCGGCCGCCCGACCGTCGCCGCGCAGGAGAGGGGCGTCGCCGTGCCGACCGGACCCATTGCGGCCGGCCCGCCGCCCCTCGACCCGGACGAGCAGCGCCGCCTGCAGGAGATCGAGGCCGCCCGTCTCAGCGCGCTCTTCGCCGAGGCCCGGACCGTTCCCCCCGGCGGCGCATCCTCGGCGGGCGCTTCGCCCGCGGGTCCCGGAGCCTTCCGGTCGCTCTCGCCCGGCCCTGGCGCGTCGGACTCCGTCGCCGCGCGCGAGGCCTTCCTGACTCGAGCGACGGGACGCGACCAGGTCAATCCCGCGCGTCTCGCCCCGCCGCCGAGCCCCTGGATCCTGCAGGCGGGGAGCGTCATCCCGGCTGCACTGATCACCGGCCTCCGCTCCGATCTTCCCGGCCAGATCGCGGCGCAGGTCACCGCCCCGGTCTACGACAGCCCCTCTGGCCGCTATCTCCTGATCCCGCAGGGCGCGCGCCTTCTCGGCGACTACGACAGCCGCATCGCCACCGGTCAGACCCGCCTCCTCCTCGTCTGGACCCGACTGATCCTCCCCGACGGCCGCTCGATCACACTGACGCGCGAATCCGGCGCCGACGCCTCCGGCGCCTCCGGCCTCGAGGACCAGGTCGACAACCACTGGGGCCGTATCCTCCTCGCAGCCGGGCTCGCCACGCTCCTTAACATCGGGCTCGAAACCGGAGTCGAAAGCGAGGACGACATCGCCCGCGCCATCCGCGAGGCGACGCAGGGCACCGTCGGCCGCGCCGGCGACGACATCGTCCGCCGCCAGCTCGCCGTCCCGCCGACCCTGACCATCCGCCCGGGCTTCCCCGTCCGCGTCATGGTGACCCGCGATCTCATCCTCGAACCCCTCGGAGAAGTCCGATGACCAGACTGAAACTCGGCGCCATCCCCGACGAAAAGCCGGTGAAGCTCACCGTCGAACTTTCGGCGGAACTGCACCGCGATCTGACCGCCTATTCAGAAGCGCTCGCCCTCCAGACTGGCCAGCGCGTTGAACCTGCTCGTCTCGTCGCCCCGATGCTGGCGCGGTTCATGGCGACTGATCGGGGATTTGTGCGGGTGCGGAAGACGGCGATTCGAACTGACAAAGGGCGCGACAGAGACTGAACCGCCTGTGCTCGGCATGATCCCGAGAGAGTCATTCCTAGTCTTCCCCCATCGATAAATGTGCCACCCGCCGAAGCAGCATTTGATCGAGGCGAATCTTGGACGCGCGGCGTCCCGATCGAACTCAATGCGCGTGCGGATTTTGCCCGGCCGCCAGCGCGAGATGATGCGCCTGGTGATGCATGCCAACCGTCATCACGCCAATGAACCCCAGGGCCCTGATGCGGTCAGGGTAGGCGCCGGTAACTACCAAGGCGACGCCGCCCGCAATTTCCGACGCCTGCATTGTCCAGCCTTCGACACCATCCATGGTCGCTGCGTGGGCCGGGACCATGGCGCGGATCGAACTGGTGACGGCGGCATCGTCCGCCGTCGCCTCGAAGCGGGCGCCGCCTTCGATCTCCGCTACACGGACGCGAGCCCGGAGCGTCACGTTGTCCATGTCGATGAGATGTTGACGAAGCGCCTCGATATCGACGCGGCGCCAGTCCGTCGTCGGATCCGCCATCAGCTGCGAGACAATCTCCTGAATGGCAGCGAAGGCGGATTGTCCCCCCTCCATGAGCCCTGCGGGAACGGCGTCCGAGTTCATCTCGTGCGCCTTGTGGTCCATTCCGGGCGCATGCCGCATCCCGCCATGCCGGTCGACCGCATCCTGCGCCAGCGCGAGACCGGGAGAAGCAAGAAGGGCGAAGAGAACCGCGAATCTGGTCATGGGGCCTCCGGTTGGCGATCGCCCCTTTGTTGCGGGTTGTCGCCGCCCAGCATATGATTGCAATCATGCAGAAGTCGATTTCGATGCTCTTTCAGGATGCTCGCGATACCGAGCTCGCCTCAGGCGAGACGTTGTTCGCAGCGGGCGAGGAGGTGACTGGCATCTACATGGTGCGCTCTGGCAGGGTGCATCTGCAGCGCCACACCACGCATGGCGCGCAGATTGTGCTGCAGAACGCGGGACCAGGCGCGGTCGTCGCCGAGGCCTCGGCCTATTCGCCCATGTACCACTGCGACGCCGTCGCCGCTGAGGAATGCGTGGTTGCGCGTTTGCCGAAGGACCGCTTCCTGTCCGCGCTCGCCGGGGAGCCGGCGCTGGCGGAAAGCTGGTCCGCGCTGCTGGCGAGGAACGTTCAGGCTGCGCGGCTCAGGTCGGAGATCCGGTCATTGCCAAGGGTGGCGGACCGTCTCGACGCATGGCTGGGAGAAGGGAACGCCCTGCCTGAACGGGGCCGCTGGCAGGATGTGGCTGCGGAACTGGGCGTCACGAGGGAAGCGCTCTATCGCGAACTATCGCGTCGTCGCGCGGCGACGTCCGCGCGATCCCGAAGCTGAAGCGCCGCGGTTCGGACGCCCGAAGCCTTTCCGCCACGCGAACGGGCGCCGCCTTCTACGGGAGCGGAAGGCGGGCGCAACCGTTCGGGCGCGGCCCCCCTCTGCCCCGTAAGGCTGGGACGCGCACGGCATCCGTCTGAATTGACTTACCTGTCGATCGCAACCACATTCCTCATATGAAAACTGTGCTGGCGCTCCTTTTGCTGGTGTCGATGCTCGTGCCGCTCGGGGCGGGACATGCGGCGATGTCGAACTCCGCGCACCATGAGGCGGGTCGGATTTCACATGACTGCGCGGACGCAGCTTCGAACCACGGAGACCATATGGGCGGACATTCGGCCCATTCTTCGATGAGCTGCGATGCCGAGCCGGAGCTTGTTTCGTGTTGCCCGGCGGCGATATGCGGCGCTGCAGCGCGCACGGTGGATGATCGGTGGGGCTTCGTCTCGCACGAAGGGGTCGGCTCGCGAATCGTCTTCCCCGCCGGCGATGCGCCCGACGGTCTCGACCACAGTTTCGATCCTCCCCCTCCCCGAGCCTGAACTTCACAACGAAGAGACCATGCGCGCGCGTCGCAGACGCGCGGCGATTCCCTCACCGTGAAGTCAGGATCAAATCAAGATGAAGACGAAGCAGCTTTGCGCGGCGCTCGCCGCGATCATTCTCCCGCTAGGCCTCGGCGAAGCGGCGCTCGCCGCAGGCGAACATGCCGGCGGCCACGGCAAGCCCGCCTTCGCGTTCGGCGAGCCCGGCGCCAAGGCGAAGGCGACCCGCACCGTCGAGGTCGTCATGCGCGACAATCTATATGAGCCGGAGACCATCTCCGTCAGCGCGGGCGAGACCGTCCGGTTCGTCGTGAAGAACGAAGGCGAACTCGTGCACGAGTTCCAGATCGGCACTTACGACTCCTTCGAGGAGCACGCGCCGATGATGCAGATGATGGTGGATCACGGCGTGCTGGAGGCGAGCCGAATCAACCATGACGTCGCCAAATCCATGCAGGCGTCGATGGGGCACGGGATGCATGACGAGCCGAACTCCGTCCTGCTCGAGCCGGGCAAGAGCGGCGAGGTCGTCTGGACCTTCCCGGCGGATGGCGAGATCGCCTTCGCCTGCACGGTTCCCGGCCATTTCGAGGCCGGCATGGAAGGCGCGTTCGACCTGACCGAGTGATCGAAGCGCCGCGCGCGCCGGACACGGCGCGCGCCCTTTCCCAGTTCAGACAAGGAGTCATCGACATGGAGTCGAGACAGACCTTCCGGGCGCTCGCGCTCGGCCTGGCCTCCGGGCTCGCCCTAGCGGGCGGGACGACGGCCGGAACCTACGACATCAGCGTGGACCGCGTGACCTTCGACGTCGGCGGCGTGACCCGCGCCGGCATCGGCTACAACGGCTCGAACGAGCCGATCCAGCTTCGCTTCGAGGAAGGCGAGGAGGTGGAGATCAACGTCACCAACAACCTCTCCGAATCCACCTCGATCCACTGGCACGGCCTGATCCTGCCCTATGAGCAGGACGGGGTGCCGGGCATCTCCTATGACGGCATCGCGCCGGGGGAGACCTTCACCTATCGCTTCCCGATCGTGCAGAACGGCACCTACTGGTTCCACAGCCACACCGACCTGCAGGAGCCGAACGGCGCCTTCGGCGCGCTGGTGATCGCGGCGAAGGAGCGCGAACCCTTCCGCTACGACCGCGAGTACGTGGTTCTTCTTTCCGACCTCCATCCGCACAGTGGCGAGCGAGTGATGCGGAATCTCAAGCAGATGCCGGACTACTATAACCGTCACCAGCGGACGCTGCTCGACTTCCTCGACGACGCATCCGAGCAAGGCGCCGCAGCGGCGCTCTCCGACCGGTCCCAGTGGGGCGAGATGCGGATGATGCCGACCGACATCGAGGACGTGCACGGCTACCGCCCGCTGATCAACGGCAAGGCGCCCGAGGCGCCCTGGACCGCCGCCTTCGAGCCGGGCGAGCGCATCCGGCTCCGCTTCGTCAACGCCTCCGCCATGGCCTATTTCGACGTCCGGATTCCCGGCCTCGACATGACCGTGGTCGCCGCGGACGGCAACACCGTCACGCCGGTGCGGGTGGAGGAGTTCCGCATCGCGGTCGCCGAGACCTACGACGTGATCGTGCGGCCGACCGATCCCGGCGCCTTCAACATTCTCGCCGAGAGCGTCGGCCGCGTGGCGATGGCGCGGGGCGTGCTGACCTCGGATGCGGGCCTCGCCGCGCCGGACCTGCCCGCGCTCCGCGAACCTCCGCTCCTCACCATGGCCGACATGGCGCTCGATCCGGCGATGGCGGGCATGCATGACGGAATGGCGATGGCCGACATGAAGGACGAGGACCTGCCGCCGGGCGCACACCGGATGCCGGACGGCACGATCATGGGCGGGCCGGGCGAAGACCCGTTCTACGCCGGCGGCTCCGGGCTGACGCCGACAGCAGCCGACGGAGGCAAGTTCCTCACCTATTCCGATCTCAAGGCCGCGAAGCCGCTCTATCCGGATCGCGAGGCGACGCGGGAGATCGAGCTTCGCCTCACCGGCAACATGGAGCGCTACATGTGGTCGATCAACGGCGTCAAATACGAGGACGCCGACCCGATCGTGCTGCAATACGGCGAGCGGGTGCGCTTCAAGTTCGTGAACGAGACGATGATGGCGCATCCGATGCATCTCCACGGCATGTGGTCGATCATCGACACCGGCTCGGGCGAGCGCGACCCGATCAAGCATGTGGTCAGCGTCAATCCGGGCACGGTCGTCTATATGGAGACCGAGGTGGACGCGCCCGGCCAGTGGGCGTTTCACTGCCATCTGATGTATCACCACATGGCGGGCATGATGCGGAAGGTCGTCGTGGAGGGAGGGCCGGAGACGGCGCCGGCGCCCGCCTTGACCCCAGCGCAGCATGGGTGAGGCGATGAAGCGCGCCCTGATATGCGCCGGGGCTCTCGCCCCGGCGCTCGCCCCCGCCGGCGCCTTCGCCGTCGAGCCCCACGCGATGGTCCTCTGGGGCGTCTCCGCCGAACAGGCGGAGATCCGCCTCAAGGACGGGGCCGAGATTCTCGCCTGGGATTTCGACGCGTTCGTCGGCACGGACGAAGTCAAGTTCGTGCTGCGGAGCGAGGCCGAATACGACCTCCGCGAGGACGCGTTCGAGACGCTCGAGAACCAGTTCCGGATCGCGGTTCCTGTAACTCCGTTCTTTGATGCGGTCGCCGGCGTCAGGGTCGAGACTCCGGAGGGGAACGACCGGGTGGACGGCGTGATCGGCCTTCACGGCCTCGCCCAGCAATGGTTCGAGGTCGATCTCGATCTCTTCGTGTCGGACGATCCTTCGGTCCGGTTCGAGATCGAGTATGAGGGCCTGATCACGAACCGGCTCATCCTGACGCCGAGCCTGGAGATCGAGCTGCCGCTCACGGACGATGCGAGCAGGGAATTCGGCGCCTTCGCGCCGACGGTCGAGCTGGGGGCGCGGCTCAGTTACGACCTGATCGACCGTCTCGTCTCTCCTTACGTGGGCGTCCACTATGAGTTCGCGCTCGGCGAGACGGCGGACCGCATCCGCGCCTCGGGCGGGAACCGCGACGATCTCTTCTTCGTCGCCGGCGCGAAAATCCTCTTCTGAACCAACCGCCCCCGGCTCCACGCCGGGGGCGCATCAACCGAACCGACGAGGATCATATGAAAGCCCACTTTCTTCTATCTTCTCTGGCGCTGGCGGTCCTGGCGGCGCCGACCTTACCCGCCGCGGACGTCACCACTGAAACCGTCTCCGGGCTGGAGATCGAGCGGGCGACGGCGGCGCCGACAGTCGCCGGGGCCGATCTCCGCCTCTCGTTCCGTCTCTACAACAACACCCCCGAAACCCAGTGGCTGGTCGGGTTGACATCGCCGCTCGCGGCGGGCGGCGCGCTCGTCTTCCGGTCGCATCACGGCGACGAAACGGTCGCGGACGGCATGGCCCTGCTGCCCGATGAGACGCTGGACTTCACCACGTCGCATCTCGTCGCGCGCCTCACCGGGCTTCGCGAGGCGGTCTGTCCGGGTGATGACGTCCCCTTCGAGCTCGTCTTCCGACGCGGCTCGGCGATGGGAGAGGCGGACGTGCATTGATCCGGGCGCGCCGCTTCGCTCCCGCCGTCGCGATCGCCGGAGTCGCAGGGGCCGCCCTTCTCGCGATCCGCGGACCCGCCGCGCCCGACCTGACTCGAGGCGCGTCGCTCTACGCCGAGCAGTGCGCGTCCTGTCACGGCGCCGCGCTCGAAGGCCAAGCGGAGTGGCGGAACCCTGACCCCGACGGCTCGCTCCGCGCGCCGCCGCATGACGACAGTGGCCACACATGGCATCATGGCGACCGGCTGCTCTTCGACTATGTGCGGCTCGGCGGCGCCGAAACGCTCCGGCGCATGGATGTCGGAGGCGTCGTGAGCGGAATGCCAGCCTTCGGAGACATCCTCTCCGACGCAGAGATCCGTGACGTGCTCGCGTTCATCCGCTCATCCTGGTCGCCGGAGATGCGGGCGTTCCAGGCGGCGCGCACCGAAGACGAAGACCGCTGAGAGCGGCGAGACAAGGAGACTGACGATGCTGAGACGAACCTTTGTCCTGGGCTTCATGCCCGCAGCGGCGCTTGCAGCTTCCGCGCCGGGCGCGTTCGCGGCCGCCGCGCCGCGGCTCGTCGTGTCCAAGTCCCCTACCTGCGGCTGCTGCGGCGCCTGGGCGGCGCACATGCGCGCGGCCGGGTTCGACGTGACGGTGCGCGAGATGGACCAGGCGAGCCTCGACGCGGTGAAGGTCCGCGCCGGCGTGCCGCCCGAGCTCGCCTCCTGCCATACCGGCGAAATCGGGGGCTATGTCGTCGAGGGTCATGTCCCCGCCGACGACGTCAAGCGTCTGCTCGCCCTTCGCCCCAAGTTGATCGGTCTCGCCGTGCCCGGCATGCCGGTCGGCTCGCCGGGAATGGAGATGGGCGACGCGCGCGAGCCCTTCGACACCATCGCCTTCGACGCATCGGGCCGATGGGAGATCTTCGCGCGTCACACCTGACCGGCCGAGATCCGGAGTCAGGCCTCGGGCGCGGGGGGAAAGCCTGCGCGCTCCAAGGCTGCGACGAGGTCCGCACGCGGCCGGCTGGTCGTCACCTCGACGATCCTGTTCGGAGGATCGGCTTCGACGGAGGCCGCAGGATCGACGCTGCGGATCGCCGCCGTCACCCCGCGGGCGCAGCCGCCGCAATGCATCGCTTCGATGTGAAACCTCATTGAGACCTCCTGTCGCGTCATTCCGGTTCGCCGGATGGGGCTTCCCACAATGGCAAGGTCAAGCATCAAAGAATCTTCGCCGTTGGGCATTGACCTTCCAATGATGGGAGGCCCCAGATTGAAGAGCGACCATGAGAGCGCGAAGGAACCCGCCATGAACGCCCCCGCCAGAACCGGCGCAATCGAAACGATCTCGTTCCCCGTCGAGGGGATGACCTGCGCCTCCTGTGTCGGCCGGGTCGAACGCGCGCTGAAGGCCGCGCCGGGCGTGGTGGAGGCCGCCGTCAACCTTGCGGCCGAGCGCGCCGATATCCGCGTCACGGCCCCGGCTTCACGCGCGGCGCTTGTCGCGGTCGTGGAGGCCGCAGGCTACGCCGTTCCCACGGAGCCGGCCGCGCTCTCGATCGAGGGAATGACCTGCGCCTCCTGCGTCGGGCGGGTCGAGCGCGCCCTCGCCGCGGTTCCGGGCGTGACGGCGGCGCGCGTCAACCTCGCGACCGAACGGGCGGACGTGGAAGGCTCGGCCGATCCGGCTGCGCTCATCGCGGCCATCGCCGCAGCAGGCTATGACGCGCGCATGCTTGCGCGGGACCATGCTGGCGAGAGCGGCGTGGCGGCGCGCAAGGATGCGGAGGCGACGGCGCTCCGGCGCGACTTCGCGCTCGCCGCGATCATGACGCTGCCGCTCTTCGCGCTCGAGATGGGCGCGCACCTCATCCCGGCGGTGCATCACTGGATCGCGACGACGATCGGGCAGACGCAGAACTGGGCGATTCAGTTCGGGCTCGCGACCCTCGTCCTCGCCGGGCCGGGGCGGCGTTTCTTCGTGCTGGGTTTGCCTGCCCTCACGAAGGGCGCGCCGGACATGAACAGCCTCGTCGCGCTCGGCGCCGGGGCGGCTTTCCTCTATTCGACCGTCGCCACATTCATGGCCGAGTTCCTTCCTGAAGGGGCGCGCCATGTCTATTTCGAGGCGGCCGCCGTGATCGTCACGTTGATCCTGATGGGCCGCTGGCTGGAGGCCAAGGCGCGGGGCCGCACCTCCGAGGCGATCCGCCGGCTGATCGGTCTGCGCCCCGCGACGGCACGCGTCCGGCGGGACGGGCGGTCGATCGAGGTTCCGCTCGAGTCGGTCCGGACCGGCGATCTCGTCGATATGCGCCCCGGCGAGCGCGTGCCGGTCGACGGCGAGGTCGTCGAGGGCGCGAGCTTCGTGGACGAGTCGATGCTGACTGGCGAGCCCGTGCCGGTCGAGAAAGGGCCCGGCGGGTCCGTGACCGGCGGAACGGTGAACGGAGCCGGAGCCTTCACCTTCCGCGCGGAGGCGGTCGGGGCCGACACGATGCTGGCGCAGATCGTGCGCATGGTGGAGGCGGCGCAGGGAGCCAAGCTGCCGATCCAGGCGATGGTGGACCGGATCACCATGTGGTTCGTGCCGGCGGTGATCGCGGTCGCGTTCCTCACCTTCGGCCTCTGGCTGGCCTTCGGTCCGGAGCCGGCGCTGATCCATGCGCTCGTCAGCGCGGTCGCGGTCCTCATCATCGCGTGCCCCTGCGCTATGGGGCTCGCGACGCCCGTCTCGATCATGGTCGGGACCGGGCGAGGCGCGGAGATCGGCGTGCTCTTCCGCCGCGGCGAGGCGCTTCAACTGCTGCGCGACACGAAGATCGTCGCGCTCGACAAGACCGGCACGCTGACCGAAGGGCGGCCCGCGTTGACCGATCTGGAGCCGGCGGAGGGCTTCGTTCGTGCGGATGTTCTGGCGCTGGCCGCGGCGGTGGAGGCGAAGTCGGAGCATCCGGTCGCCCGCGCGATCGTCGGGGCCGCCGAGGCGGAAGGACTAGAGGTCGGCGCCGCAGAGCGGTTCGAGACGGTCACCGGCATGGGCGCGCGGGCCGAAGTCGCCGGCCGGCGCATCGAGGTCGGCGCGGACCGGTTCATGGCCTCGCTCGGCATGGACGTCGCGCCCTTTGCGAAGAAGGCGGAGAAGCTTGGCGGCGAGGGCAAGACGCCGCTCTACGCCGCGATAGACGGGCGGCTGGCCGCCATTCTCGCCGTTTCGGACCCGATCAAGGCGACGAGTCCGGCGGCGATCGACGCGCTCCACCGGCTCGGGCTCCGCGTCGTTATGGTGACGGGCGACAACCGGCGGACGGCGGAGGCGGTCGCGACGCGGCTCGGGATCGACGAGGTGGTCGCCGAGGTTTTGCCGGAAGGCAAGGTCGCGGCGGTGAAACGGCTGAAGGCCGAGGGCCGCGTCGCCTTCATTGGCGACGGGATCAACGACGCGCCGGCGCTGGCGGAGGCCGACGTCGGTCTGGCGGTCGGGGGCGGGACGGACGTGGCGGCGGAGGCGGCGGACGTGGTGCTGATGTCGGGTTCCCTCTCCGGCGCGCCGAACGCGATCGCGCTCAGCCGGGCGACGATCCGCAACATCCGCCAGAACCTGTTTTGGGCCTTCGCCTACAACGCCGCGCTGATCCCGGTCGCGGCCGGCGCGCTCCAGCCCGCCTTCGGCCTCTCCCTCTCGCCGCAGCTTGCAGCAGGCGCGATGGCCTTATCGTCGGTGTTCGTCGTCGGCAACGCGCTGCGGCTCCGCCGCTTCACGGCGCCGCTCGCAGGAGGCGGGGCATGAACATCGGCGAAGCCGCCCGCGCCTCCGGCGTCTCGGCGAAGATGATCCGCTACTACGAGGAGACGGGGCTGATCCGTCCCGCCGCCCGCACCGCCGCCGGCTATCGGACCTATGGCGAGCGGGACGCGCACGAACTCCGCTTTATCCGCCGCGCCCGCGACCTCGGTTTTCCGGTCGCCGAGATCGCCGAGTTGCTCGCGCTTTGGCGCGACCGATCCAGGAAAAGCGCCGATGTGAAACGCCTCGCCGCCGAGCGAGCGGCGGAGTTCCGGCGGAAGATCGCGGCGCTCGAAGCCATGGCGAAGACGCTCGAGCACCTCGCCGCGTGCTGCGCCGGCGACGACCGGCCGGACTGCCCGATTCTCGAGGAACTGACAGGCGGGAATGCGGGCGGCGCCGCGGCGTCGCCCGACGCGCGCGCTCAGTAGCGCTTCACTTCGGCATAGTCCCCCGCGGCGCGCAGTGTGACTGTCACCGGCGCGCCGGTGCGGTTGCGCCAGAACCAGCCGTGCTCGCCGTCGAAGGCGGCGGTGAGTTCGCCCTCGGCGCCGGGGATGGCGCGGCCCTTCTCGTAGGAGATCGACTCGCCGCCGCCGTCGCCGTCGCCGTCGCCGTGAAGGTCGAAGTTCACCGCGCCGCCCTCCGCGACCCAGGCGAAGCGGGCGACAGCGCCCTTCTTCATCACGAGCTTCACCTCCTTGCCCTCGGAGGGCGCGAGCGTGAGCGAGACCTCGTCGCGCCAGGCCTCCTGCGCCTGCGCTGTCCCCACGAAGAGGGCGAAGACCGCGGCGCCGAGGCCGGAGCTTTCATCCGCTTCCTCGGCGGCGCGGCGGTCCGCCTCCGCCTCCTCGGAGAGCTGGGACTTGATCTCGCCCATTTCGGTAAGGCCGAGGGCGCCGCCGATCCCGGTCGGATCGATGCCGTATTCCGAGGGCCAGACGATGGCGACGAGGATGCCGCCGGCCGCCGCCAGGGCGATCAGCGTCGAGCGGAAGAGGCTCCTTGCGCTCGGCAGGTCCTCAGGGGCGGGTTTCTGCGCGTTGAACATGTCTTGTCCTTCCGGTCTTGGGTCAGGAGAGGGCGAGGCCCGTGAGCTGATAGCCCACGAGCAGGAATCCGGCCGCCATCATGGCGACATTGGCGGCGTAGGCGTGGCGGAAGAAGCCGTCGCTCCGCCGCCACCAGCCCATCGCGACTAGGATCGCCGCGAGAGCGAGCATCTGCCCGATCTCCACGCCCACGTTGAAGGCGAGGAGGTTGGGCAAAAGCCCGTCCGGCGAGATGTCGTAGTCGAGGATCTTCGTCGCGAGTCCGAGGCCGTGGCAGAAGCCGAAGAGCAGCGTCGCCGCCTTCGTGTCCGGCTGCACGCCGAACCAGACGCGGAAGGCCCCGAGATTGTCGAGCGCCTTGTAGGCGACGGAGAGGCCGATGATCGCGTCGATGGCGTAGGCGTTCACCTTCCAGTCGAGAAACACGCCGAGCAGCATCGTCGTCGAATGGCCGATGGCGAAGAGGCTCACATAGATCGCGATGTCCTTCATCCGGTAGAGGAAGAAGATCACCCCGAAGAGGAAGAGGAGATGATCATATCCCGTCACCATGTGCTTGGCGCCGAGATAGACGAAGGGGATGAGATGGACGCCCGTGATCTCCTGAACATAGCCGGCGTCGCCCTCGGTGACGTTGTGCGCATGGGCGGCCCCGGCGAGGAGGAGGATTAGGGCGGAGAAGAGGAGGAGCGGCGCCGGCGCCGTCCTGCGGTGGAATACTCTCATGACGTCCTGTCGTGTCGGAAAAGTGGAAGGGCGACGAGGCTCACGCCGCCGCGCCGCGCGGCGGTCTTCGCACCCGTCCGGCTCGCGTTCCCGCGCCCCGGCGGAACGCGAGGGCGCGGCGCCGCGCCGGCGCCGCCCGCCGCTCCTGATGCGTGCGGGGCAGGATCGCGGGGTTCTGGTGCTCATGGTCGATGGCGGCATGGGCCTCCGCTTCGCTTCCGCCCGCGCTTTCATCCCCCGCGCCTTCGGCCCTATGATCGTGGCCATGGTCATGCCCGTGCAGCAGAGCGGCCGTCCCGGCGCCCCAGGCGCCGGCTTCGGCGAGGGCGAGGGAAAGCGGCGCGAAGAGCAACGCCGCTGCGACGAGCGCAGCCAGAACCCTCGCAATCAAAGCCCGCGCGTTCATGCAGCCCGCCGCCCGTTTCCGCCCCGGCGGCGGCGTTCCGCTCGCGCATGGGCCTTGCCTCATCCCCTATCCGGGGATACCGGTTGTGTATGTCAGGAGACGCAAAGCACGCAACCCATCCGATGATCGCGGCGCGGCTGAAACGCGCCGAGGGGCATCTGCGGCACGTCGTCTCCATGATCGAATCCGGCCGCCCCTGCCTCGAGATCGCGACGCAGCTCCGCGCCGTCGAACGGGCGGTGACGGCGGCGAAGCGGACGCTGATCCACGACCATATCGACCATTGCCTCGCGCCGGAGGAAGCCGGCGCCGCCAAGGCGACGGAGGAGCTTCGCGCGCTGGCGAAGCTTCTCTGAGGCCGGCCGTGTTCGGGCCGCTCCGGAACCCGACCTATCTCCGGCTCTTCGCCGCCCAGGTCGTCGCGCTTCTCGGAACGGGGCTCCTTACCGTCGCGCTCGCGCTCCTCGCCTACGACCTTGCGGGGGAGGAGGCCGGCGCCGTGCTCGGGACGGCGCTGGCGATCAAGATGCTCGCCTATGTCGGCGTCGCGCCCGTGGCGGGCGCGCTGGCGGCGCGCCTGCCGCGGCGCGCCTTGCTCGTCGCGCTTGATCTCGCGCGGGCGGGCGCGGCGGTCTTCCTCCCCTTCGTGAGCGAGATATGGCACATCTACGCCCTGATCTTCCTCCTCCAGTCCGCCTCCGCCGCCTTCACGCCGACCTTTCAGGCGACGATCCCGGACATCCTGCCGGACGAACGCGACTATGCGCGCGCGCTCTCCCTCTCCCGCCTCGCCTATGACCTTGAAAGCCTTGCGAGCCCGGCCCTCGCCGCGCTGCTCCTCACGCTGATGAGCTACCACGACCTCTTCGCGGGAACGGTCGCGGGTTTCATCCTCTCGGCCGGGCTCGTCCTGTCGACGCGGCTCCCTGCGCCGGGCGCGGCGGCGCCGGCGCCCTTCGGCAGGCGGGTGAGCGCGGGGCTTCGCGTCTTCCTTGCGACGCCCCGGCTCCGCGCGCTCCTCGCCGTCAATCTCGGGGTCGCGGCGGCGGGGGCGATGGTGATCGTGAACACCGTGGTTCTCGCCCGCGCCGCGCTCGACGGCGGGGAGGCGGAAGTCGCGGTCGCGATGGCGGCCTTCGGGGCGGGTTCGATGGCGGCGGCGCTCGCGCTCCCGCCGGTTCTCGACCGGGCGGGGGACCGGCGCGTCGTCCTCCCCGCGCTCGGGGCGCTCGCGGCGCTGCTCCTCAGCTTCGCCGCCTTTGTCGCGGCGGCGGAGCGGACGGGCGGCGCGGCGGGCTGGCTCTGGCCGGCCTTGCTCGCAGTCTGGGCGGCGCTCGGCTTCTGCTACTCCGCGGCGCAGCTGCCCGCCGGACGGCTCCTCCGCCGCTCGGCGGCGCCGGCGGACCGGCCCACGGTCTTCGCGGCGCAGTTCGCGCTCAGCCACGCCGCCTGGCTCCTGACCTATCCGCTCGCCGGCGGGCTCGGCGCGGCGGCGGGGATGCCGGCGGCGCTCATCGTCCTCGGCCTCCTCGCCGCGCTCGCCGCGCTCGCCGCCGCCCGGCTCTGGCCGCGGGAGGATCCGGAGACGCTCGCCCATGACCATTCCGACCTGCCCGCCGGCCATCCGCATCTCGGGCCCGCCGGGGCGCGGCGCCACGCCCATCCCTTCGTGATCGACGACCTCCATCCCAACTGGCCGCGCGGCCGGGCGTGAGCGCGCTCCTCGATCTCTATTCGGCGCTGATCGGGCTTCAGCGCAAACTCTATCTCGCCTCCTCTGGCGCGATGCGCGCCTATATGGCGAACCACTCTGATCACAGAGTGCCTGCCTTGACCGTTCGATCGAGACTAAGTCGCTCCAAAGGCTTGCGCTTCTGCACGATCCCGTCGCGTAGCGCCGTCGCGGATAGCCGACCTTACTCTGCGAGACCGCTACTCAGCCGGGCTCAGGGCGATGCGCTCCGGCGTGAGGCGCGCCTCGCTCGGCAGACCGCGGCTCTTTGCAATCCCCCAGACGGCCGGTATCACTACGAGCGTCAGCACGGTTGAAGACACCATGCCGCCGATCATCGGCACGGCGATGCGCTGCATCACCTCCGAGCCGGCGCCCTCGCTCCAGAGGATCGGGATCAGCCCGGCCATGATCGCGACGACGGTCATCATCTTCGGCCGCACCCGCTCGACCGCGCCGACCATGATCGCCTCGCGGAGGTCCGCGCGGGTGAGCGCCATGCCCGCAGCGGCGCGGCGGGCGCGGACCTCCTCAAGCGCATGGTCGAGATAGATCAGCATGATCACGCCGGTCTCCGCCGCGACGCCGGCGAGTGCGATGAAGCCGACAGCGACCGCGACCGACATGTTGAAGCCGAGCCACCACATGAGCCAGACGCCGCCGACCAGCGCGAAGGGGAGCGAGAGCATCACGATCAGCGTCTCGGTCAGGCGCCGGAAGTTGAGGTAGAGCAGCAGGAAGATGATGAGGAGCGTGACGGGGACGACGATCATCAGCCGAGCCTTCGCGCGTTCGAGATATTCGAACTGGCCGCTCCAAGCAATGTAGGTGCCGGTCGGCAGATCGACCGCCGCCCGCACCGTTTCCTGCGCCTCGGCGACATAGCCGCCGAGGTCGCGCCCGACGATGTCGACGAAGATGTAGACCGCGAGCCTGCCGTTCTCCGTGCGGATCGAGGTCGGCCCGCGCGAGAGCGAGATCTCGGCGACCTCGCCTAGCGGAACGGCGCCGCCGCCCGGCAGCGGGACGGTGACCTCGCGCGCGATCGACTCGGGGTCGGAGCGGAGCGCGCGGGGATAGCGGATTACGACATCGTAGCGCTCCCGTCCCTCGACCGTCCGCGTCACCATGCGGGCGCCGAGCGCGGTCGCGACCACCGCCTGCACGTCGCCGATGGTGAGGCCGTGACGGGCGAGTTGCGCCCGGTCCGGCGCGATGTCGAGGAAATAGCCGCCGATCACCCGCTCGGCATAGGCGCTCGACGTGCCCGGCACCTCGCGGAGCGCGGCTTCGATCTCCCGCGCGGTCCGCTCCATCGCGGCGAGGTCGTCGCCGAAGACCTTGACGCCGACCGGCGTGCGGATGCCGGTCGCCAGCATGTCGATCCGGGCGCGGATCGGCTGCGTCCAGGCGTTGGAGACGCCGGGGAACTGGAGCGCGAGGTCCATCTCGGCGCGAAGGCTGGCGAGCGTCACGCCCTCGCGCCATTCGTCCTTCGGCCGAAGGTTGATGATGGTCTCGAACATCTCGGTAGGCGCGGGGTCGGTGGAGGTCAGCGCGCGGCCGGCCTTGCCATAGACCGAGGCGACTTCCGGGAAGGTGCGGATGATCCGGTCCTGCATCTGGAGGAGCTCCGCCGCCTTCGTCACCGAAAGGCCGGGCAGCGTCGTCGGCATGTACATCAGCGTGCCCTCGTCGAGATCGGGCATGAACTCGCTGCCGATCCGCCCGGCCGGCCAGGCCGTCGCCGCGAGCGCCCCGAGCGCGAGGAGGATGGTCAGGCCGCGCGCCCTCAGCACAAGCCGGATCACCGGCCGGTAGAGCCAGATCAGCAGCCGGTTCACCGGGTTGCGATGTTCGGGCACGATCCGGCCGCGCACGAAGATCACCATCAGCGCCGGAACCAGCGTGACCGAGAGGAACGCCGCCGCCGCCATCGCGAAAGTCTTGGTGAAGGCGAGCGGCCCGAACATCCGCCCCTCCTGCGCCTCGAGCGTGAAGATCGGCAGGAAGGAGACGGTGATGACGAGCAGGCTGAAGAAGAGCGGCTTGCCGACCTCGCTCGCCGCCTCGATCAGCACCTCGATTCGCGGTTTCTCCGGCGCGGCGCGTTCGAGATGCTTGTGCGCGTTCTCGATCATCACGATGGCCGCGTCGATCATCGCGCCGACGGCGATAGCGATGCCGCCGAGGCTCATGATGTTGGCCCCGATGTCGAGCGCCTTCATCGCCGCGAAGGCGATCAGGATGCCGACCGGCAGCATCAGGATCGCGACCAGCGCCGAGCGGAGATGGAGGAGGAAGACGACGCAGACCGCGGCGACGATGAGGCTCTCCTCGATCAGCGTGACCGTGAGCGTGCCGATCGCCCGCTCGATCAGGGCCGAGCGGTCATAGACCGGCACGATCTCGACGCCCTCGGGTAGGCTGGAGCCGATCTCGGCCAGCGCCGCCTTCACGCCCTCGATCACGGTCAGCGTGTCGGAGCCGTGGCGCTGCAGCACGACGCCGCCGGCGACCTCGCCCTCGCCGTCGAGATCGGCGATGCCGCGCCGCTCGTCGGGCGCAAGCTCCACCCGCGCGACGTCGCGGACCCGGAGCGGCGCGCCCGAGGCGGAGCGGAGCACGATGTTCTCGATGTCCTCGACGCCGCGAAGATAGCCGCGGCCGCGCACCATGAACTCGAACTCGGAGAGCTCCACCGTGCGTCCGCCAAAATCCATGTTGCTGGCCGCGACCATCTCGCGGAGCGCGTCGAGCGTGATCCCTTCGGCGCGAAGCCGGTTCGGATCGGCGACGATCGCGTATTGCTTCACGAAGCCGCCGATGCTGGCGACCTCGGCGACGCCGTCGGCCTTCGAGGCGCCGAAGCGCACCACCCAGTCCTGCAGCGATCGAAGCTCCGCGAGCGTCATTTCCTGCGCAACCAGAGCGTATTGATAGACCCAGCCTACCCCGGTCGCGTCCGGCCCGAGGCCGGGCGTGACGCCGGCGGGCAATCCCCGCGCCGCAGTGTCGAGATATTCGAGCACGCGCGAGCGCGCCCAGTAGGGGTCCGTCCCGTCCTCGAAGATCACGTAGACGAAGGAGACGCCGAAGAAGGAGAAGCCGCGCACCACGGTCGAGCCCGGTACGGTCAGCATAGCCGTCGTCAGCGGATAGGTGACCTGATCCTCCACAACCTGCGGCGCCTGGCCCGGATATTCGGTGTAGACGATCACCTGCACGTCCGAGAGATCGGGGATCGCGTCGAGCGGCAGGGTGCGGATCGCCCAGAGCCCGGCGCCGACCGCGAAGACCGTGCCGATCATCACAAGAAAGAGGTTGCGGGCGGACCATGCGATGACGTTGGCGATCATTCCGTATCCTCCGCGGGGGCGAGCGCGCTCAGCGCGGCTTTCAGGTTGCTTTCGGCGTCGATCAGGAAGTTCGCCGCCGTCACCACGCGCTCGCCGGCTTCGAGCCCGGAGCGGACCTCGACATAGCCGCCGCCGCGCGCGCCGAGCGTCACCGGGCGCGGCTCGAACCGGCCCTCGCCGAGCGCGACGAGCACGACCTGGCGCTCGCCGTCGTCGATCACGGCGCCGTCCGGCGCGGCGATCACTGGCGCCGCCGGGCCGGCCTCGATCTCGACATCGGCATACATGTCGGCGAGGAGGGCGCCGTCCGGGTTCGCGAGCTCGATCCGCACCTTCACCGTCCTTGTGTCGGGCGAGACCTCGGAATAGATCAGCCCGACCCGCCCCTCGAAGCGGCGCGAGGGCAGGCTCCGGACCCGCACCTCCGCCCGAGCGCCCGGCGCGACGCCGCCAATCTCGTATTCCGGCACTTCTGCGAGCACCCAGACGACCGAGATGTCGGCGAGCCGGAACATCGTCATGCCCGCCTCCATCATCATGCCGGGCGCGGCGTTCCGTTCCATCACCACGCCGTCCGAAGGCGCGGTCCAGGTGAGGGAGAGCGGCACCTGCCGTTCCGCCTCGAGCGCGGCGAGGGAAGCTTCGGGCATCCCGAGATTGACGACGCGCTGCCGCGCGCCGGCCATCGCGCGCCTGTCGCCGCTAGAGAGCGCGCTCAGATAGAGCGCGGCGGCTGCGGAGATCTCCGGCGAATAGACCTGGGCGAGCGGCTGGCCGGCGCTGACGCGCGCGCCCGTCGTCACGTCGGCCACGGTCTCGACGAAGGCGTCGCTCCGGGTCGCGACGACGGTGACGCGCCGCTCGTCGAGCGCGACGACGCCGGGCGCGCGGACGGGGCGGACCAGCGATCGCCGCTCAACCAGTTCGGTGCGCACGCCCGTGCGCTGCAGCTTGCCCGGCGAGAGCGCGACGACCGGCCCCTCGTCGATCTCGCCGTCGAAGACAGGGATGTAGTCCATCCCCATCGAATCCTTCTTCGGCGTCGGCGAGGTGTCCGGCAGCCCCATCGGGTTGCGGTAGTAGAGGATGCGCGGCGCGCCGCCCTCCTCCGCCTGCGCGGGCGCGGGCGCGGGCTGCTCATCGAAGATGATGTCCTTGCCCTCGCGGACGGGGAGGAAGGCGCGCCCGTCCGGCGTGGATTTCGGCCCGGCCGACCAGACCGGCCTCCCGTCCGGGTCGCGCCAGTAGAGGACGGGCCCCGTCGCTGCTGCGGCTTCGGGGCCGGGAGGCGGCGCGTCGGGCCCGGAAGCGATTGCCGCGAAGGCCGCGACGAGCGTCTCGGGCATGGGGACGGGCAGCCGCCCGCCCCCCGCCCAGAAGCCGCCGAGCCCCGCCGCCGCGAGGGCGGCGAGGCCGAGCGCCGACCGGGCCGCCCCGGTCACGGCGTCGCCGTCAGTTCGAGGCGGGCTTCCAGCGTGCCCTCCTCGTCCTGCACTTTGGCGCCGAGCGAGAGCCGCCAGCCGCCGGCCATCACGAGGTCGGTCCTGAAGAGATAGACGCCGGGCTCGGTCGAGGGCATCGCCTCGATCGGCGAGGTCATCGTCTCCATGCCGTCCGGGGCCATGTCGATCCGCGTGGCGAAGATCACGGCGTCAGGAACGAGCGCGCCGGTCCGCTTGTCCACAAGACGGACGGCGATCACCGCGCCGTCGCCCTTCGCGGCGGTCGGCTCGACGAGCTGGAACTCGTAGTCGCTGATGTCGGCGGCGAGGGGTTTCGGGAAAGCGAGGAACAGCCCGAGGGCGAGCGCGAGCGCAGCCGCCGGAGCGACGAGAAAGTAGGGCAGATTCATGGAATGGGTCTCCGAAGGAGTTCGTGACCCTTCGCCTGGCGCGAAGCCGAGAGCGCGAAGGGATGTCGTCGCCCGTCGCCGCGTAGAACGCGGCGACTTGCGCCGGCGCTCACGCGCCGAGGACGACCGAACGCTTCGGAGGCTGCGACGCCGGTGGAATGCTCGTCGAGCGGAAGGTTGTTTCACTTGAGCGAAGACTGGCGTCACTCTCCGGGAACCGGTGATCGCCTGCCGCAACAGCGACCGGACCGGCGATGCACTTCGCCGCGCAAAGCGCGGCGGCAGGGCAGGTCGTGTCGCAATCGGGCATGGCGACCGCCTCGGGACAGCACTCCATGCCGCCCGGCATCTCCGTCGCCGTCAGGTCGGTCACCTGATGCGCTTCCGACGCCAACGCTGCCATGCGTGACGGTTCAGACACCGCTAGCGACAGCATTGCGAGAGCAAGCGTTACACGCAGGAGAAGGAAGAACGAACGCATGTATCATGCATCGCACAAAACCCTCGGTGCCGATAGCCTGAAACACTGGTGCTTATCGTCACGATCCTGTCAGTCGGCGAAAGAAGCACGATGGCTTCGCAACAACACGATGACTCCTTTGTTGAAGTCAACACGGCCGGGCCTGGGCCGCGCCGCGTAGCTGTGACTGTATCGGACGATAGCGACTTCCAACGCGGCAACAAGCAGCTCGATCCGTCCAGCAAGACGCGCAAACAAATATGTTTGGGTACGTAGCGCGCGAGCCGACCGTATCCAAGCTGCCGGATCTGAAGCGCAACGCAGTCTTCCGATCGACTCTGTGGGCCGCGGTAAACATGGCGCCCGGAATATCGCCGGCTACTGGACGCCTATGGCTCAAGCTGGCATGAAAAACCCGATGTTGATGGAGAGCGTCGATTTCAAGTCAGAACCTCGAGGATCGGAATTGCAGACGAGACGCGACATGGCGCACTCCCCGAACCGGGCCTCGCCGCTTTACGCATTCGTTTTCGCGGCGCTTGTTGTGGGCATATGCATCAGCGCTCCCGACACTCTCGCGCAGGACGCGGGCGTTCGAAACGCACAGCAGCGCCTGCTTAATCTCGGCTTTGTCGCAGGCGCCGCCGACGGCTTCATGGGGCCCCGAACCCGACGGGCGCTTCGAGAGTTTCAGCGCCGGGAAGGCCTCCCCGAAACCGGGGAACTCGATGACGCGACGAGCTTGCGTCTGTTCGAGGACGCGACAGAGGCCGGGTCTCGGCTTGACGATTCAGGCCCCGACCTGACTCCGGTTGCACCCAGCGTCGAGCTGCCTTCGGCAGCGGATATCGCGACGGACGACCGGCAGCCCACGGCACCGCCGCCCGCGGTCGCGCAGGCGAGCGCGGACGCCGCCGTCGGCGACGAAGCGCGCCCGTCTGTGCCCGAAGTTTCAGAACAGGGTCTTCGCGCGGAGCCGCCGGATGTCGCCGGAGCCCTTCAGTCTGAAGCGGAAAATGCGCCCGATGGAAACAGGCTGGCTTGGCTGATCGGCGCCGCGCTCGCTGTTCTGACCGTGATCGGACTGAGGCGGCGTCGCCACGGTCGGCGACCGATCCCGCCCTCACCTGCGGCTTCGGCGCGTCGGGAGCCCGCGACGGAGGAATGGACTGCTCAGCCAATGCTATCCGCCGGCCCGGCGCCGCGCGAGGCGTCCGGAGTCGGCTGGATCGACGCCCGCGGGTCGGCGCAGGTCGCAGGGCGGGAGATCGGCGGCATGGTCTATGTCGGCGCGCCGCCGCGATCGCGCCGATACGGGAAGCCGGAGAACGCCTTCATCGATCCGAACAGGCCGGTCGCGGCGAACGGCGGCGATTTCGCGGGCTCGGGACTGTCCTACTGGCCAAACTTCTCGGAGATCACCCCGGTCGCCCGCGCCACCTATCTCGACTGGTTGGCCGGCGGCCGAAACGACCGGAACTGCAATCCGGGCTATATGTTTCTCTACTTCTACGGACTCGAGCGCCGCTACTTCGTCGATGAGCCGTCTCGCGGAGAACGGCTGGAGATCATCGCGGAAGTGCGGCGGCTGCTCGAAACCTACGGGGACAACGGCTCGGTCCGGCGCTATCTCGGCGCGTTCCTCGATGCGGCGCCGCTCCTGATCGACGGCGGCGCCACGCTCGAACCCGTGTTCGCCCCGCAGGGCCATGAGGCGCCGCTCGCGGTTCGCGTAGCGGTCGGACGGAGGGCGGCGTCCGGCGAGCCGCTCGACGCAGACTGGCTGCTCTCCTGGCTGATGAGCGACCCGGAGACCCGCCTCCGAACGCCGGCCAGCCGCTGCTTCCCGGAATTCCGGGTTCTGTTCCGTAGTCTCTTCGATGCGCGGTATCCCGGCGGACTGAAGCTAAGGCGCCCGAAACGGGCGCTGTCACCGATCTATCGCGCCGCTTCGGGAACGTTCGAGGTGAATCTCGATCACGCCGCAGCCGGAGCGCTCGATGTTTCGGGTTTTTCGGAACCGCTCCGCATCGCCGAGGAAATCGCCGCAGAAGCGACCGAGTCGCTGGACAAGTTAAGCCGTTATCTCGGGCGCGACCCGGAAGGACGGGGCAGCCTGGAAGCGCAGGCGCTGCTTCCGAGAGACCTCTGGCCGCATTTCCCCTCCGCCGGTCTTGAAGCCCTCCGCGGCTGGGCCCGAGAGCTCATCAACGCCGGCGGAAAGGTCAATGTCGAGGACGCGCTCGCGCGCATCGAAGGCGCACGTCCTGACAGGATCGGCAAACGTTCGCTCATCGGAGCAGCCGACACACTCGCCCGCCTTTCGATCGGTCTGGCGCCCGACCCGCGCTACGCGCTTCGCGCGCCCAGGTTCGGCGAGCCGGTGATCCTCTTCGATCTGCCGGCAGGTGTGGACGCTCTCGAATCGGTGAGCGCAGCCTATCAGCCGACCCTGATCTCGCTGGCGCTCGGCGCGTTCATCGCTCACGCGGACGGGCGCGTTGCGGAGGACGAGCGGGTGGCGCTGGCGCGTCGCATCGACATGGCGGAGGGCCTGACGCCGACCGAGCGGGCGCGCCTCGCCGCCAATCTCGACTGGCTGATCGCCACGCCGCCCGACCTCTCTCTCTTCCGGCGCCGTCTGGCGGATGCCTCCGAAGAGTCGCGACGGGAATTTGGCATGCTGGCGCTCGCAGTTGCCGGCGCGGACGGCGTGGTGGACCCGGCCGAGATCCGCGCCCTCGAGCGGCTCTACGGCGCGCTCGGGCTCGATCCCGGCGGCATCCACCGGGAGTTGCATGCGCTGATGGCGAGCCAGGAGCCCGTCACCCTCTCCCGACCGTCGATGCGCCAGGCAGGATACGCGATCCCCGCGCCGCCCGTACCGGCGCAGCCGGAGGGAAGCGGGCGGGCAAGCGCGATCAGGCTCGACGCCGCGAGAATCTCAGCCGTCATGGCCGACACGGCGCGGGTCGGCGCCGTTCTCGGCGGCATCTTCTCGGACGATCCGTCGGACGACGAGGAGGACGAACCGGAGCCGCCGGCGCCCGGCGATCCGCGCTTCGCCGGGCTGGATGCCGCCCATGCGGCCTTCGCCGCCGAACTTGTGACCCGGCCCAGATGGGGGGACGAGGAGTTCGACCGCCTCGCCGAAAACTTCGCCCTCATGCCGGCGGGCGCGCTGGAGACGATCAACGAGTGGTCCTATGCACGGCACGACGAGGCGTTGATCGAGGAGTACGAAGGGTATGAAGTCAATGCGGCGGTAGTCGCCGCACTGGGGGCATGAGGGAACACGATATGGAGAGACCGCCGATCAAGAGGCGCGAGCGCGACACGATCATTCAGGCGCTGCGCGCGGGCGTCGTTCCGAAGCTCGGCCTTCAGCACATCCAGGTCGGTCGCGCGCGCGAGGTCGAAGAGCTGGTTCGCGATATCGAGCGGATCGGCGAGGGTGGCGCGGCGATCCGCTTCGTGATCGGCGAATACGGTTCCGGCAAGACCTTTTTCCTCAACCTCGTTCGGCTGGTCGCGCTGGAGAAGGGCCTCGTGGTGCTCTCGGCCGATCTGGCGCCGGACCGCCGGCTGCACGCCACCGGCGGGCAGGCGCGCGCGCTCTACGCCGAGATGGCCCGTAACGCCGCGACGCGAACGAAACCCGATGGCGGCGCCCTTGCGAGCATCGTCGAGCGCTTCGTCTCGCAGACCGTGCGCGAGGCGGAGACCTCCGGCAGGGCGCCCGGCGATGCGATCCGCGCGAAGCTCGCGCATCTCGAGGAGCTGACCGGCGGTTTCGATTTCGCCACCGTCGTCTCCCGCTACTGGGAGGGCCACGAGGCGGGTGACGACGACATGAAGGCGAACGCGCTCCGCTGGCTTCGCGCGGAATTCGCCACCCGGACCGATGCGAGGAAGGCGCTCGGCGTCAGAACCATCGTGGACGACGCCAGCGTCTACGACCATCTGAAGCTCATGGCCGCCTTCGTCCGGGAAGCGGGTTACGGCGGCCTCGTCGTCGCGCTCGACGAGATGGTCAACCTCTACAAACTCACTTCGAGCCAGGCGCGGAACGCCAATTACGAGCAGATCCTCCGGGTCCTCAACGACGTCCTTCAGGGCGGCGCCGCTCATGTCGGATTTCTGCTCGGCGGCACGCCGGAATTCCTGATGGACACGCGGCGGGGCCTCTTCAGCTACGAAGCGCTGCAATCCCGCCTCGCGGAGAACAGCTTCGCACGCGGGGGCCTCGTCGATCTCTCCGGGCCGGTCCTGAGATTGGCGAACCTGACGCCTGAGGATCTCTTCGTTCTGCTCGTCAACATCCGCCGGGTGTTCCACGGCGACGTTGATCGCCTGCCGGACGAGGCCCTGACCGCCTTCATGGCGCATTGCTCGGAACGGATCGGCGACGCCTATTTCCGGACGCCGCGGAACACCGTCACCGCCTTCGTCAATATGCTGGCGGTGATCGAGCAGAACCCGGGCGTCGAATGGCGGGACCTGATCGGCGACGTCGAGCTCTCTGCGGACGGCGGCGACGACATGAGCGACATCGAGGAGAGCGCCGGCGAAATCGGACCGGCCAGCGGAGGGCCTGAAGACGATGACCTCGCCAGTTTCCGGCTCTGACGGCGCGGCGGGCGCCGGGGGCGGGTCGCGAGCCTTCGAGCGTCTCGCAGAACCGGTCCGGCGCTGGATCTGGCGAAAGGGCTGGACGGAGCTGCGCGACATTCAGGAGCGGGCGATCGCCGTGCTTATGGACGGGGAGGCGGATGCGATCCTCTCCGCCGCGACCGCCGGCGGAAAGACCGAGGCGGCGTTCCTTCCGCTTCTCTCGTCCGTCATCGACCGACCCGGCGCAGGCGGGTTCGATCTCGTCTATGTCGGCCCGCTGCGCGCCCTTATCAACGATCAGTTCGCGCGTCTCGAAGACCTGTGCGCGGAAACCGGACTCAAGGTTCATCCCTGGCACGGAGACATCGCCGCCGGCGTCAAGGCGAAGGCGCGGCGCAATCCGAGCGGCGTCCTTCTCATCACGCCAGAATCGCTCGAAGCGCTTTTCGTCCTTCGCGGACGGGAGGTTCCGACGCTCTTCGCCTCGACGCGCGCCATCGTCGTGGACGAACTCCATGCCCTGCTCGACAGCCCGCGCGGCGTCCACATGCGGTCGCTGCTCACCCGCGTCGAGATCGCCGTCGGCCGGCGCATCCGCCGGATCGGCCTCTCGGCGACGCTGGGCGACATGGGTCTCGCCCGCGCCTATCTCCGTCCCGAGCATCCCGAGAGTGTTGAGCTGATCCAGAGCCGCGCCGAAGGCCAGGAGCTGCGCGTCCAGCTCCGCGGCTATCGCGCGGGCGGGCCGAATCGCCCCGTCGTCGAGCCTGAGGAGGCGCGCGATCGGGGTGAGGGTACACCGGCCCCCGCCGATCTCGCCGCGCGCCGCGCGATCGGCGAGCATCTTTTCTCGAAGCTGCGCGGTTCGCGAAATCTCGTCTTCGCGGGCTCGCGGCAGAACGTGGAGCTCTATGCGGACCTCCTGCGTCAGTTGTGCGAAGACCGGGCGCTCCCGAACGAGTTCTTCCCTCATCATGCGAGCCTCTCCCGCGACCATCGCAGCTTCGTCGAGGAGCGGCTCAAGGCGGGGAGGCTGCCGACGACGGCGATCTGCACCTCAACGCTCGAACTGGGCATCGATATCGGCGACATCGCTTGCGTCGGTCAGATCGGCGCGCCCTGGTCCGTCGCGTCGCTTCGCCAGCGGCTCGGCCGCTCGGGCCGCCGCGCCGGGCAGCCGGCCGTCCTTCGCATGTATGCGACGGAGGCCGCCCTCGATTCCGGTTCGCACGTCGCGGATCGCCTCCGCCTTGGGCTGGCGCGCGCGATCGCCATGATCGAGTTGCTTGTCGAGGGCTGGTGCGAGCCGCCGCGCGCGGAGGCCCTGCATCTCTCGACCCTGACGCATCAGGTGCTGTCGGTGGTCGCCGAGCGCGGCGGCGCTTCCGCCCGCCGCCTCTACGCGACGCTTTGCGACCGGGGGCCCTTCCGGCGCGTCGATCCGCCGCTCTTCCTCCGGCTGTTGCGCCGCCTCGGAGATCCGGAGGTCGCGCTCCTCGAACAGGCGCCGGACGGAACGCTGCTCCTCGGCCGGGAAGGCGAGCGGCTGGTCGAACATTATAGCTTCTACGCCGTCTTTCATACGCTGGAAGAGTATCGCGTCGTCGCGCAGGGAAAGCCGCTGGGAACCTTGCCCGTCAGCGACGTGCTCGTCGCAGGCATGACGATCGTCTTCTCCGGGCGGCGGTGGCGGATCGTCACGATCCATGATCGCGACAAGGTCATCGACGTCGAGCCGGACAAAGGAGGCCGACCGCCGCCCTTCGGCGGCGACGGGGGGCTCGTGCATGATGAAGTCGTCCGCCGGATGCGCGAAGTGCTCGCGGGCTCCGATCAGCCGATCTATCTTGACGCCCATGCCGCCGACCTCCTCGGCGAGGCGCGACGGGAATTTTTTCGACTTGGGTTGAGAGACCGCAGCATCGTCGACGTAGGATCGGGAGTAATGCTGCTGGCGACGTGGAGCGGCACGACGGGCAACGGCGCGCTTGCGCTCGCTCTCCTTCAACAAGGTTTTCGGGTCGCCAACTTCCAGGGTCTTGTCGAAGTCTCTTCCCAGGGAGAGACCGGGGCTGATCTCCGCGGGGCATTATCTGAAATCGCCGGTGGACAGGGCCTGCTGCTTTCGGGCGAGGACGGGACGCTGATTTCGGAAAAGTTCCACCACTATCTCGACAATGAGCTTCTTCTCGCCGATGCCGTGAGCAGCCGCCTCGACACGAGCGAACTACCCGCGATGGTCGCAGAACTGCTTGGAGAATAGCCTGGCCTTGATGGAGTTCTTTTTGGGATGCGCCGAAAAGCTCGGCACCTTGCGAGACAGAAAACGAGTCAGAGAACGAGTCAGAATAGAAGTTCACGCTCTTTTTCCGAGTTCCTGAAAATTTCAACCGCCAGGGGCTGATGATACCGACCCACTCGACTGTAAGCCCCGGCGCTCCATCGCACACGCCGCCGGCTGGAAACGACCGGGCCGGAGCCACGTGTTGATTCGAGGACTTGAAACGACTTGAAGATTACGAGAATGAGCTTCATCGGAGCGCAAGAAAGAAGCTGCCGTCGACCTGTCGGGGGGATCGGCGGTAGCGCCCCTCCGCTACCAATCTTCTCAAGGGTTTAGCGCAGGACTCGCCGCTTGTCGGCACATCGCCCGCATTGTGCCGAAGCAGGGGTAGACGGGCCTCTCGCGCGCCTCTCCGTAGGTCCCTCCGTCGCTTCGACAGCCTGACCGGACCCGCTCCGCGACATGCCGGTCCCCTTCCGCCGGCCGAGGTTCCGACGTGACCGGCAAGAGAACCAGGGGGTGGATCAAAATCGGTGCGCCGGGTCGCCGGAAATCGAGGCCGCCCCCCGAACCCGATGGGCGTGGCGCGCAATCGACTTGCGGGCGAAGAGTTTTCCCTTGTATCGTCCGGTGATTATCGCGGGGATTGGGTGGAGTTCTTGATGGCGATGCGACAAGGCGCTCTCGATATCGGCGATGTGCTGAACGAGAATTACAAGATCGAGGCGTTCATCGCGGAAGGCGCGACCGGCGAGATTTACCGTGCGAATCAAACCGCCACCGGCTCCACGGTGGCGATCAAGGTCCTCAAGGACATCTACAGCCGGAACCAGGCCCATATCGATCTGATGCGCAGGGAACTGATCCGGGACGTAAAGGACCCTGCGATCGTCCGCTATATCGATCTTATGTGGACCGAGTTCCGCGGCGGTTTCTATTATCTCGTCATGGAATACATTCCAGGGCCGTCGCTGGCGCAGGTGATGCGCGACGGTCCCGTCGATACAGACACGCTCATCACCATCGGTCGCGTGCTTTCGTCCGGCCTGGAGGCGGCGCATGCCGCGCAAATCCTTCACCGGGACATCTCGCCCGACAACATCCTCCTCCGCGACCGCCGGCCAGATGGCGCGACTCTCATCGACTTCGGCGTCGCAAAGGACCTCAAGCCGGACGCCCGCACTGTGGTCAATGGCGGTTTCGCGGGAAAGTACGAATACGCCGCGCCGGAACAGATAGACGGCAAGGCGGATGCGCGGTCGGACATCTATGCGCTCGGCGCGACGCTTCTCGCCGCCGCTAAGGGCGAGACGCCGCGGCTGCCGCACGGGATCAAGGACATTTACGATCTTAAGGTCGAACCTGTCGACCTGTCAGGCGTCGCGCAGCCGCTTCGGGGACTCCTCGCACGCATGCTCGCGCCCCGGCCGGAAGATCGGTTCCCGGATGCCGCATCGATGTCTCGCGCTTTTGACGAAGCCGATATCGATTCGGACGAAGACGTGCTTGAAGACGTCGTCACGTTCGATTCGCCAGGGTCGGGCAGCGGAAAGGAACGCCCTTACGGAGCGACGAAGCGGCGGCGGGCATGGGGGCGGCCCGTCGCGTTCCTTGGCCTCGCCGCGGCCCTCTGCGCCGCCCTGTGGTTCAGCCCTGCGCGGCAATTCATCCTCGAGCCGCGTCTGCCGCTGGTCGACAAGTATATGTTCATCGCCGAGGACGCGTCCCGAACCCTCTCCGGCAATGCGCCGAGCGAGGAGGCGAGAACGCGATTGATCGAGACGGCGGAGCGCGCCTTCGGCGGGCCGTCCACGGCGGCTCTGTCGCTCGCCAGAGAGGCGCCGGGCGAAAGCTGGGTCGACGGCGTGGCGGGCCTGATCGACGCGGCGGCCCCGCTCGAAGACTGGCAAATCGAGGTGATCGACGACTCGGCCTCGCTCAAAGGCGAGGCGGCGACGACGGAGATCAAGACCGCAGTCGAGCGCGCGGCTCGGAATGCCGCTTCTTCGCACGGACTTACGATCGAAGGAATGCGCATCAAGGTGCGGATCGATCCGGTCGATGCGCGCGAGCTCGCGGCGATGGCCGCGGCCTACGCCGATTGCGGGGCGCTTTCCGTCACCCCGGGCGCCGGCATGATCGGGCCGGAAGACGGCGTGGGCGTCGTCGGCGACATATCGTCGGCGGACCGCGCTTCGGAGCTCCGGACCGAACTCGAGAAACTCGCCGTGGGCCGGCCGCTCAGCGTCCAGCTTCGCGCGCGGAATGAATATGTCTGTCAGGCGAAGTCGATCCTGCCGAGGTCGGAGCCCGGCTCCCTTGCTCTCGTTTTCTATTCCGAGACCCGCGCGGCGCCGAAGGCGGATGACGGCTTCGCCGCCAACGACCTGGTGGTGATCGATCTCGAGACGCCGGCGGCGCTTGACGGCTACGTCCATGCGTTTCTGGTGGGTAACGACGGACACAACATCAATCTTCTTCCGCACACCTATCGCCCTTCCAACCGGCTGTCCGAGATCGGAGACGTCATGGGCGACAGGCGCACGATCAGGCTCACGCTCGAACGCAGTGAGATCGAAGGGAGCGACTCCAGCCGGTTCGGGATCGAGATGGGCGAACCCTATGGCGATTGGCTGGTGGCCGCCCTGCTGACAAAGGAACCGCTCTTCGCCGGGCTCACTCGCCTCAGCTCCGAGCATATCGACGCCTTCGCCCCGGAGCTCGCCAGCCAGCTCAACCGGATGCGGCGGCAGGACGGGGTCATCGCCTCGGTTCAGAGGATGGTGGAGTTCGCGGATTGACGCCGCGCGGCTTCAGGGAATGTTCTCCGTCGTCTGGCCCGGTCGGGCCCATCTGATAAGGCCGCCCCAGACGCAGGTCAGGCACGCGGTGTCGTTCAGGCTGGGCGCGAAGGCCGACATCACCGTCGGTGCGCCGGTGACCCACGGGGCGGGGGTGTTGGGAATGCAGGGCATCGGCGTCAACGTTCCCTGGGCTGCGGCGGTGGCCGAGGCGGTGGCGGGAAAGCCGAGAGAGCGGCAGAGCCCGAACGGCGGAATGTTCGCGATCGGGCGGTGATCGAGAATGTTTCCGGCGTCCTGGAAGCCCGAGCGAATGCGCTTGGGCGTAGCGATGAAGCTGGAGGGCGCTGTGCCCATGGAGCATCTCATCATGCCGGTCGTAACCGTGTGTTTCGGCAAATCGCTTCCTCCCAAATCGAACTTCGGAAGACAGGCTATCACCCGATCCCCGATCAGACTAGATTGACGAGGCGAAGGAGAGCCGCGCCTGACCATGACGCAGATTACGTTGCAGTTATCGAGCGAACTGACATCGGAGACCGGGCGTCTTTTCGTGCACGACCTCCGGAAGGGGGCTTTCACTCTCGGGCGCTCTCCGCACGCCACATGGCGCATCATCGACGAGAGCAATCAGGTTTCAGGCCTCCACCTCGAGATTGCGCTCCTGAACGGCGTGGTGGTGATGACGGACACATCGTCGGGCGGCACGTCCCTCGACGATCCTCGAAACCACATGACCCGCGGCCAACCGACCCCGTTGAAGCGTGCGGCGGTCGCGTATTTGCCGGTCGGCAGCCTGCGGATCGACTGGGAGGACGATCGACGCTCCGAATTGTTCGCCGAGGACACGCTCTCTTCCAACGATGTCGAGGTCGATTACTTCGGCATCAGGAACAAGCGCTTGCGCCGCGGTTCCGATCCCGACGCCGACGTATTCCCGGAGCCCAGCCTTGGCGTTGACGAGGACGCGCGGCTCGGCTCCGTCTTCTCCGAGGTGGCGACACTCGGCATGGAGTCGACCGCCCGGAAACCGGCGGAAATGAATTCGGCGGCGCCGGTCGGGCTTTCTGGCGAAGCCTGGCTCGACGAAGACGACGAAGATGAAGAAGACTTCTTCGGCGCGCCGCCCGAGAAGCAAGCGCCTCGGGTTGTCCCCGCGGAGCCGGAGCCGGCGCCCCCGCGACCGCCCGCGGCCGCCCAAAACCGGGAGACCGAAGAGCCGACGACCGTTTCCCCGACGAACCCGCCGCCGCAACCCTCGCCTCCCCCGGTTGAAAGCGAGGCGATGCGCGCGCTCTTCGACGCGCTGTCGATCGACATCGACACGCTCAGCGAGCGGCAAAAGATCGAGATGGCCGCAGAGATCGGCCACGCCTTCCACGCCATGGCGGACGCCATGCGCCGGATGCTGGACACGAGGCGCGAAGTGAAGCGCACGCTCGGCGTGCGCGGCACGGAGTTCCAGCCCGGCGCAAATCCGCTGAAGGTCGCCCGTGACGGCGCATCGGCGGCTGAAGGGCTTCTCCGCCCCTTCGCGCCTGGCTTCCTTCATGGGCGGGAGGCGGTCGAGGACGCGTTGAACTCGATGCAGGCGCACCAGATGGCGCTCGTCGGCGGCATTCGCACCGCCATTCGCCTGTCGCTGGAGGCCTTCGACCCTGAGGAGCTTGAAACACGGTTCCGGAAGCGCGGCCTCGGCGCGGTCGTGCCCGCAATGCGAAAGGCTGAGTTGTGGGATCGGTTCGTCGAGAACTACCGCAGCCTCGCCGACCAGGTCGACAGCGACATCAGATCGATCATTGGCAAGGAACTTGATCGGCTATATGATTCCACGTCGGAGTGACGCGCCGCTGGCGAGCCGCTCCTGATTAGTTTCCGGGGTTGGTTGGCGGGATTCGGCTATGCAATTGGGTCGAAAGGTAATGTGGATCGAGGGCATGTTCCTGCGGCCGCACCACTTTCAGATTCAGGATCAGCGCAACGAGTCACTGATCGCCTCGCGCATCCGCTCGATGGCTCCGTTTTTCTGGGGGTTCTCGGAACTTGCGCTCGATGAGGCGGCGTTGTCGTCCGGGCGCATCGCGCTCGCATCGATGGTCGGGACGTTCGCGGACGGAATGCCGTTCGCCTTTCCGGGCGACGTCGACTCGGTGGCCCCTGTCGACGTGAGCGCCTCGGTCGCAAATCAGCTCGTCTGGCTTTGCGCTCCTGAACTCGCGCTCGGCGCGCCGCTGGCCGCAGAGCCGCGCGAAGAGGGTGGGAGGGTCCCGACCCGCTACAGGATCAAGGTCTCCGGGCATCGCAACACGCTCGAGCAGGACGCGGCGGAGGAGCCCGTCAAGACGGGCGCGCCGAACCTCGCGCTGACCCTCGGCGCGAAGCCGCCCGACGGATTCGTCGGCATGGCGGTTTGCCGGGTTCTCGAAGTCACGCCGGAAAAGCGGGTTCTGCTCGACGCCGATTTCATTCCGACCGTCACCTCGGCGGACGTATCGAAACTGCTTTTGTCGCGGGTGCGCGAGCTGACGACTCTCTTCTCCGCGCGCGGTGAGGCGATCGCGGGCCGTTACGGCGTCGCCGGAGGCCGGAGCGTCTCGGCGCAGGAGCAATTCATGCTCCTGCAGCTCTGCAATCGCTGGACCGCGCGTCTTCGGCAGATCGTGGACGCCGAGAAGATTCACCCGCTCGACCTCCATCGCGAGCTCTCGGCGGCGGCGGGTGAACTGGCGACCTATTCGGACGAGGCGACCCGACTGCCGCCCGTCTTCCCCGCCTACGACCATGACGACCTTACGGCGACCTTCGCCCCCGTCCTCGCCGCGCTTCAACACGCGCTCGGCTTCATCGGGGATCAAAAGGCCGCGCCGATAGAGCTTTCGTTCAACGCCAAGCATGGCATCCATTACAATCGCGTGCTCGACGGCGGCGTCTTCGAAAAGGCCCGCCTCGTGCTGGTTGTCAGCGCGGCGATGCCTGAGGAGGAGTTGCGCAAGACGTTCCCGCGGCGCGTCTCGGTCGGCTCCACCAACGACATCATGGAGATCATCCGAGCGGCGGAACGCTCTGTCCCCCTGAAGCCGCTGGCGCACTTTCCGATGGAGCTGCGCCCGATCTCCGGCGCGGTCTGTTTCGAGCTCGAGAGAAACGGCGAGTCCTGGGAGGCGATGGCCAAGTCCCGCAGCATCGCGATTCATCCTCAGAGCGCTTTCGACGAACTCGGCATGACGTTATGGTCCATCAGGGATTAGGATTAGCGTCGTCGAACTCTTGATTCGGATCGTTTGATGCCCCCGCCGATTGACTCAAGGAATGGAGAGCCGCCCGAGTTCGGAGCCTCCGGCGGAATACCGCGAACCGTCTTCTCGCCCCGGCCCGGTGGCCGCGAGCCGCCGCGCCCCCAGGTTTCAACGGAGCCGCGGGCGGCGGGGCTGGGGGCGCTGGAGGGCGCCGAGGCGCGCCCCGGCGTCAACCGGCTGGTCGACGCGGCGGCCGATCTCTTCGATCTCGTCGTCTATCTCCGCGGCCAGAATACGAAGCTTGAGACGGCCTCCCTGCGGGACAAGTCGATCTCGCTGATCAAGGCGTTCAACCGCGACGCGCTGGCCAAGGTGGGGGACAAGCAGATCGCGTCCTTCGCCACCTACGCCATTTCGGCCACGATCGACGACGCCGTGCTGGCGAAACCATGGGGCACGGAAAGCGGCTGGCACCATATGACGCTCGTCGGCGCGCTCGGGGGAGAGAAGATCGGGGGCGACCGGTTCTTCGAAATCCTGGAGGCCGCAGAGCAGGATCCGCGACGCTTCAAGGACCTGATCGAATTCATGTATATCTGCCTTTCGCTCGGCTTCCGCGGCCGTTTCGGGAGAGAGCGGCGGCAGGCCTTCGCCGAACTCGACGCGAAGCGGACCCGCGCGTTCCGCGTCATCGAGGAGCAGCGAGGCGGCCTGCAGGACCGCCTCTCGCTCCGCTGGCGCGGCGTCGACACCGTGCGCAAGCCGGTGCGCGACCTGATACCGACATGGCTTGCCGCTGCGGCGTCGGTGCTCGTCTGCGCCGGCCTCTTCGTTCTCTTCCTCCTGCTGGTCGGTCGGGAAGGCGCGCGCGCGGTCGAGGCGGTCGGAACGATGCCGTTTCGGGAGAATGGCGAAAAGGCCGAGGTCGTGATCACCCGGATCGCGCTGCCGACGCCGAGGGAAGAGGTCGTCACGCTTCCGCCGCGGCTCGATGAAGTCACCATTTTCCTCGAGGAGGAGATCAGGGACGGGCTGGTCGAGGTCGAGGAAGACCGCGGCGACGTACGCATCCGCCTCATCGGCGAGACGATGTTCGGAGCGGGCGAGGCGACCGTGCTGCCCGGCTACATGCCGACGCTGGAGCGCGTGGCGACAGCGCTGAACGAGCGGCCGGGCGATGTCGTCGTTGAGGGACATACGGATTCCGTTCCCATCAGCACGGCTCGGTTTCCGTCGAATTTCCACCTTTCGGAAGCGAGGGCTCAGGCCGTGAAGGATTACATGGCGCCGTTCCTCGAAGCGCCCGACCGTATGATCGTCGAGCCGCGCGGCGCGACCGTGC
>JAUIDE010000160.1 GCA_030429105.1 Alphaproteobacteria bacterium | reverse complement strand
AACTCGATCCATGCCCAGATAGGCATGCACTGCGTGGACTGCCATTTCAGCCAGGACGGCCACGGAAACGGCTTCATCCACGGCGAGGTGGCGCAGGCCGTGCAGATCATGTGCAAGGATTGCCACGGCACCGCACAGGCCTACCCGACGCTCCGCACTTCCGGCCCCGCGGCGCAGCCCGGCGGGGAGGACCTGACGCTCCTCCGCAATCCGGACGGCCAGCGCCGCTTCGAATGGGTGGGCGGCAAGCTCATCCAGCGCTCCATCGTCAATCCCGGCCTCGAATGGGAGATGTCGCTGGTGAAGGACACGGTGACGCCCGGCAAGCGCGCCTATAACGAGAAGGCCGCCCGCGCAAAGCTGATGTCGAAGCTCTCCGGCCCGACGGACGCGAAGTTCGACTGGGGCCCCGGCGTCGCGAAGTCCGACCTCGCCCACAAGGACGAGGAGATGGCCTGCTTCGCCTGCCACACCTCCTGGACCACGTCCTGCGGCGGCTGCCACCTTCCCATCGAGGCGAACTGGAAGACAACGCACCACCATTACGAGGACGGGAAGGAGACGCGGAACTGGGCCTCCTACAACCCGCAGGTGGCGCGGGACCAGATCTATCAGCTCGGCAAGCACGGGCCGGTGAAAGGGGGCGTGATCGCGCCGATCCGCTCCTCCTCCGCGCTCGTCCTCTCCTCGACCAACATCAACCGAGAGCGGATCTACATCCAGCAGCCGCCCGTCGCCGCCTCCGGCTATTCGAGCCAGGCCTTCGCCCCGCACTTCCCGCACACCGCGCGGAAGGAGGAGACGAAGACCTGCACGGATTGCCACCTCTCCGAGGAGAACGACAACAACGCGATCATCGCCCAGCTGCTGATCCAGGGCACCAACTTCATCGACTTCGTCGGCCACCACGCCTGGGTCGGGCAGGTCGGCGGGCTCCAGGCCGTGCGCGTGACTGAATGGGAGGAGCCGCAGGCCGTCTATGGCTCCTATCTCCACAAATACGCCTATCCGGACGACTGGAAGATGATGCAGGCCCGGAACAAGGAGCTGGCCTGGGACGAGCGCAACATGGTCTCCTCCCAGTCCGCGCCCGGCACGGTCGGCTGCCTCCAGCTCCGCGCCGAATATGTCTACGCCAGCCAGGGCGACGGCGTGCAGGTCTATGACGTCGCCTCGATCGCCAACAAGGGCATTTCCGATCGCATCCTCACCGCGCCCTTCGGCCCGCTCGGCCATGACGCGCATCTAGACACGAAGGCGGCGACCTGCGTCGCCCTGCCGACGGAGCAGCCCATCGCGCCCTTCAAGCAGGAGAAATACGGCTACGAGCTGATGTTCGAGGTCAATCTCGAACAACCCTTCCACCCGCTCTATCGCTACGCCTATGTCTCCGACGCGGAAGAGGGGCTCATCCTCTTCAACAACGAGACCTTTCAGGACGGCGAGCCGCGCAACAACTTCATCGAGCGGGCGGTGACCTTCAATCCGGGCGGGGCGCTCACCGGCGCGTCCTTCCTCATCGTCCGGGGCGAATATGTCTCCATGGCCGTGCCTGACGGGGTCGCCGTGGTGAACATCGACAACCCGCTGGCGCCTCGGCTCGTCACCACGATCCCGATGAAGGGCGTCCGGTATTTCGACCACATGTTCCGCTATCTCTTCGTCACCACCGATTTCGGCCTCGAGATCGTGGACGTGACGGACATGGAGGCGCCGAAGATCGTCCCCGGCGCGGCGGTGGAGATCGCCGACGCCCGCAACCTCCACGTCGCCCGCACCTACGCCTATGTGGCGGCGGGCGCGGAAGGGATCGTGATCGTGGACGTGAAGAACCCGGAAAAGCCCTCGATCTATCTCAAGGAGAATTTCGGCGGTCAGATGAACGACGCGACCGACATCGTGATCGGCACCACCAACGCCTCGCTCATCGGCTATGTCGCCGACGGGAAGAACGGGCTGAAGGTGCTGCAGCTCACCTCGCCGGACAGCCAGCCGAACTTCTACGGCTTCAGCCCGGCGCCGGTTCCGGAACTCATCGCCTGGTACAAGACGCGGGACCCTGCCGTCGCCCTCTCCGGCGGCCTGAAGCGGGACCGGGGCGTGGACGAGAACGGCAACCAGATCGCCGTTTTCGGCCGCATCGGCTCGCGCCCCTTCACGGAAGAGGAGATGCGCCGCTTCTATCAGAAGGACGGCGCGATCTATCGCGTGACGGACGAGGTGAGAAAGCAGGACTTCCGGCGCTGAGGCGCCGGAAGCCTCATTCCGTCAGTTCGTAGCGGATGGTGGAGACGACGCGGACGACCTTCCGCCGCTCCGTCCGCTCCTCGTAATCGCCGTCCGCGGCGAAGATCTGAACGACGCCCTGGTTGGCCTCCACGATGCGGCCGACTGTCGAGCCCGAATCCGCCGCGAACTGAGCGGCGGAGGCGCGAGCGGCCTGCGTCGCCTCGGCGATGAGGTCCGGCTTGATCGCGTTGAGGCCGGTGAAGGAATAGGCGGGCCGGGCCGGGCCGTCATAATCCCCCGCGCCGAGCAGAACCCCGGAATCGAGCAGCTCGCCGGTCCGCGCCGAAAGGGCGGCGATCAACCCGGCTTCCTCCGTCCGCATCCGGACGGCGCCGGCCGCGACGAAGCGCTGCCGCTCCTCCTGCCCGCCCGTGGCGGACTGGAGCACCAGGCGCTCGATGGTGAGCGCGAAGGGCTCCACATCCATCGCCTCGGGCGCGAGCCCTCCCTCGCGGCCGAAGGCGAGCACGGCGTCGCGCGCCCGGATCGCTTCGGCGATGGCCTCGTCCCGCCCGGCGCCGACGCCGCGGAAGGCGAGCCGCCAGGTCGCGGCGTCCGCCTCCACCACGCGCTCCGCCAGCCCCTTCACCGTGACGGCGCGGAGTGGCGCGCGGCTCGCCTCCAGCGCCTCCGCCAGCTGCAGCGCGCCAAAGCCTATCCCCGCCGCCACGGCGAGGCCGGCGACCCCGAAGCCGATGCCGTTTCCGTTCATGCCCGCACTCCCCTCGCCCGCTCGAACCGCCTGACAGGGGCATAACGCCGGAAGATCGTGGCGCCGTCGCGGCGGCGCGATGTCGGCAAAGAAAAAGGGCGGCGCCGAAGCGCCGCCCCCGATCCTTTCGCGCCCGTCAGAGCGAGGCGGCGAGGCCCTGCACCGCCCCGATGAAGCGGGAGACGACATAACGCTCGTCGTTCGCCACCGCTGCATAGACCGGCTCCATGCCGGCGGAGAGCTTTTCGTAGCCGGCCGTATCCACGAAGCCGGCGACGCGCATCGCCTCGATGATCGCGCCGATCGCCATGGTCGCCTGCTCCGCCGTCTCGTAGTCGGCGAAGTATCCCTGGCTGCCCTTCTCGATCAGCGTCTCCATCGCCTTGCGCATGGCCGCGGCGTCGATCTCCTTCGTGGCGAGGATCTCGACCGCCTGCCGCGCCGTCTCCTTCGTGGCGCGGGCGGCGGCGTTCATCGCCTCGCGGGAGGTCTGGGAGGCCTTGTGGATGTCGAGGATGTGCTGCGCCATCCGGTCCGCGAGGTCGGGCGCGGCCATGTCGAGCGCGATCTCCAGCATCAGCATGTTGCTGTCGTTGAACTTCGCCACGCCCGGCCCGAGGCCGGTGCCGGGCCGCGGGTTCCACGCCGTCGGGAACTCGCCGCCATCCGTCGGGAGGGAGGAGGACATCGGCTGGTGGCAGGCATGGCAGTCGAAGAAGGCGAGCTCGGGGAAGAGGCCGTCCGTCGCGAACTTGCTGTCGGCGAGCAGCTCCATCCGCCGCTCTACCATCAGCGCCTGGCCGATCGCCCAGGTGCGGACGCCGTCCACCACCCGCTTGCGCTTGCGGTAATCGTCATCGACGAGAAAGTGCGCCGGCTGGAAGTCGGTGAAGCTGTCCATCTCGAAGCTGATGCGCGGATGGCCGGCGCCCATGATCCGGTGCGTCGCGAACTGGTCCTCGTCGCCGAGATGGCAATCGAGGCAGATCCCGGCGCGCACGATCGGATCCTCGAGCGGGATCAGGCCGTTCTGGACGTTCTGGTCATGCGGCGAGCCGCCGATATGAAGCCCCATCCACGGCGCGGAGCCGGCGCCGTGGCAGGCCTCGCAGCCGACGCCGTCCGCCAGCACGAATTGCGGGCCGCGCTTTTCCTCCGGCACGTTGTCCGCATGGCAGTCGAGGCAGATCTTCGCCTCATGCGCGTTCGGCAGGCCGAGATTGGCGGCGATCCGCTGGGACCGGGGCTCGAGCAGCACCTTGTAGGCTGTCGCGTGCGAATCGTATTTCTGCCAGGTGACGTATTCGTTCAGGAGCACATTGGTCGTGGAGGAGGCGACCTGCCCGTGGCAGCCGCTCGAGCCGCAACTCTTCACGCCGAGGTGAACGTCCTGCGCCATTGCCGGCGGCGCAAGCCACGCAAGCGCCAGAAACAGTATCGCAGTCGCGCTAAGCCTAGACATAGGTCCCTCCTCCGTCGGCTTCGGCTGGGTCGGTTTGGCCCCCCGCCAAATCTGTCAGGAGGATACGGCTTGCGCGGCGATACGCCAAACTCGAATATGCCCGCCATGTGGAAAAACCGCGGAAACTCAGTGGCCGCGCCCCCCGAATCCGGGGCGGCGGCGTGCATTCGGTCACTGATCGCGGAGGGGGCGCTCAGCGCGGCGGACGCGGCGCGGGCCGAAGCGGCCGCGCGAGGGGGCGAGTCCGCGCTCGCCGCCTGCGTGCGGCTCGGACTGATTCCCGGCCGAAGGGCGGCCGAGGCCGCGGCCGGGGCGCTCGGCCTCCCCTTCCATGACGAAGCCGCCGCAGCCTCGCTCGGCCCGCCGCCCGCCGGAAACCCCTCCCTCGCCGCCTTCGTCGCCGCGCACGCATTGTCGCTGACGGAGGAGCCCGGCGGCGGCCTCCTCGCCGCCCTCGCCGATCCCTATGACGAAGGGCTCCGCCGCGCCGTCGCGCTCGCCGCCGCCGGGCCCGTCCGCTTTGCGGTCACCACGCCCGAAGGCGTCGCCGCCTGGCGCGCGCGGGCGCTCGCCGCCGGCCGGCCGAAGCCCGCACCCGCCGCGGAGGCGGAGGCCGCGCCCGGCGGCGCCGCGGTCGAGGCGCTGG
>JAUIDE010000159.1 GCA_030429105.1 Alphaproteobacteria bacterium | reverse complement strand
GTCGGCATCAGCGGGGACGGGAAGATCGTCGTCTTCGTCACGCGCACGCAATTCCTGGGCGAGGACGCCGACGAGGCGATGGACGTCTACGCGCAGAACATAGAGACGGGGGAGACGGTGCTCGTGAGCCGCAACCTCGCGACCGACGCCTTCGCGCCGACGATCTCCCGCGACGGGACGAAGATCCCCTTCGGCTTCGAGAAGGTCGCGGGCGGCGAGGATTTCGCCATCCGCGTCGCGACGCTGGACCGGGCGACGATGACGGTGACGGTCGGCGACAACCTGAACGACGCCGCGGGGCGGCAGGAATACAACCCCGTCCTCTCGCCGGACGGCTCGCGCCTCGCCTATCTCTCGACCGACCGGAACGCCTTCGACTTCGACCCGTCGCTGCGCGTCGTGACGCTCGCGACGGGAGAAGAGACAAGCCTGCCCTATCTCGGCGACACGCATTTCGACGTGGAGTTCAACGGCCCCGGCTTCGCGAATTACGACCTCTCGGACGGGGGGGGCGTCTATCGCAGCCGGGAGACGGTCGGGGAGCCAGACCCTTTCGGCGGCGCCGACGTCTTCGGCGACCGCATCGTGTTCGAGGAGCTATGATGCGCGCGCTCGCCCTCCTACCCGCCTGTCTCGCCGCCCTTCTCGCCGCCCCGGCGCCGGCGCAGGTCGTGACGGACGGGACGGTGGGCGCGCGCGTCTCGCTGGACGGATCGGCGGTGTTCGTCGATCCCGCGCTCGGGCGGCGGGCGGGGGGGAACCTTATCCATTCCTTCTCCGCCTTCGACGTGCAGACAGGCGCGGCGGCGGCCTTCGGCCTGCCTGCGGGGGTCGAGCGGGTGATCGGGCGCGTCACCGGGCCCGGCGCGAGCGCGATCGACGGGATCGTGAGCTTCGTGGACGGGAGCTTCTCCCCCGTCGCGGCGGATTTCTGGTTCTTCAACCCGAACGGCCTGACCATCGGCGCGAACGCCGAGTTCCGCACCAGCGCGGCGCTCAGGCTATCCGCCGGCGATACGCTGATCTTCGGGGACGGGACGCGCCTTTCGGCGGAGGCCGCCGCGCCACTGACCATAACGTCGGCGGAGCCGGAGGCGTTCGGGTTCCTGAACCGTGCGCCGGGCGCGATCAGACTACTTGGCGACCCGCTCCTCGAGGATGAGAATGTAGGGCTGAAGGCGCAGGGCGACGGGATCGCGCTGTCCGGCGGTCTCATCGAGATCGACCTCGGGCGGGTGATCTCCGAACGCGGGGGCGACATCGTGCTCGTCGCCGGCGCGCAAGGCGATATCGCGGGCGTCTCCGCCGAGGGCGTCCCGCGGACGACCGGGGGCGAAGTGCGCATCGTGAACGACGGGCTCGTGCGGGGGATCTCCGGCCCCGAAGGCAGCGGCTCGATCCGGATCGAGGCTGGCGCGCTCCTTATCGACGGCTCTGAGATCGGCACCACCACGGTGAGCGACGTCGACGCCGGCGCGGTGGCTGTGCGGGCGCGGGAGATCGACATCTTGGCCGGCGGCGCGATCCGCTCGCAGACCCGCGGCTCCGGCGACGCGGGGGAGATCCGCGTCACCGGCTTCGAGCGGCTGACGCTCGACCGCGCGGGCGAAAGCACGGAAACCGTGATCGAGAGCGAGGTGTCCGAGGGGCAGGCGGGCGGCGCGGGGCTGGTGCTGATCCGGGGCGGCGACCTGCAGCTTCTCGACGGCGGGCGCATCTTTTCCTCCACCGTCGGCTCCGGGAACGCTGGCGCAGTCCGGGTCGAGGTCGACACGCTCCGCGCGACCGATGGCGGGCAGATCGGCAGCGGCGCGCTCGCCATACCGGACCGGCGGGACGTCACGCGCGGCGCGGGCGGCTCCGTCTCCGTCACGGCGCGGGAGAGCATGGTCTTTTCGGGCGTGCTGCGGGAGACGGCGGAGAACCCGGAGCCGCAACCCTCCGGCATCTTCAGCGGCACGGAAGGGGACCTTTCCGGCCCCGGCGGGGACCTGACCGTCTCGGCGCCCTTCATCCTCCTGACCGACGAGGCGGAGATGGGGGCGGAGACGTTCAACGCCTCGCCGGCCGGCGAAGTGCGGATCACGGGCGGGACGCTCCGGATCGAGAACGGGGCCGAGATCACGACGACCGGGCGTTCCACCGGCGCCGCCGGCGCCGTGCGCATCGCGATGACGGACCGGGTGGAGACGGCGACGGGCGCGGAGATCGCGAGCCGCGCCCCGGCGGCGGGCGGCGCCGCGGGGCGGATCGTCATTCGCGCGGGCTCCATCACGGTCGGCGCCGGTTCGCAGGTCACCACCGCTTCGGGCTCCAGCGACGGCGGGGCGATCCGGCTCGACGCGCGCGGCTTCGCGCTGGTCGACTCCGGAACCGTGACGACTTCGGTCGGCGCCAGCGACGGGAATGGCGGCGCGATCACGGTGACGGGCGGCCTCCTCGTGCTGAACGACAGCGCCCGGCTCGAATCCACGGCGGATCAGGGCGACGGCGGCGTGGTGCGAGTCGCGACCGACGTTACGCTGATCGAGCCGCCGGACGCGACGATCGACGTCAGCTCCAATCTCGGCGAGGCGGGGCAGGTGCAGATTCTCGGAACCATCGGCGCGCAATCGGCGGAGACGGAGGCGCCGCCGACCGAGTTCTTCAACCGCTTCGCGCTGGTGGACGATTTCTGCGTCGCGGCGGTGACGGGCGGCAGCGCGCTGCGGCTCGCGCCGCCCGAACGGGGGGCGGAGGGGGCGGCTCCCGCGCTCTTCGGCCTCGCCGTGCCGCCGCCCGGCGCGGGCGCGCCGGCGGCGCCCTTCCGCGCGGGGACGCGCGGCCGGCCATGCGACCCGCTGCGGTGAGGCGCCTCACCCTCGCCTGCCTCGCCGCGCTCGCGGCCTTCGCCGCCGCGGCGGAGCCGCTGGAGATCGACGTGGACATGACGCTCCGCGCCGTCCTGCTCACGCCGGACGACTCGCCCCTGATCGGGGAGGAGGGGCTCCGCGCGGCGGCGGAGGGCGCGCTTGGCCGCCGCGTGGACCTCGCCGCGCTGGAGGCGCTCCGGCGGGAGATGACGGAGGCGCTCGTCGCCGCCGGCTATGTCAGCTCCGGCGTCCGGCTCCGCACGGTGGACGCCGCCGCCGGGGAGGCGACGTTCGAGATCGTCGCCGGGCGGCTCACGGAAATCCGCGTGCGCGGCGAGGGCGTGGCGGAGGCGGGGGCGCGCGGGCCGGGCGAAATCGGGGCCGAATGGCTGCGGGAGCGTGTGGCGCTCGATGGCGGGCCCTTCTCCCTTCCGGCGGCGGAGGAGGCGCTGCGCATCCTCCTGCGCGACCGGAATGTCGCGCGGGTGGACGCAGCGATCCGCCCCGGAGCCGGGGAAGGGGAGACGGCGCTCGACCTCGACATCGCCGCCCGCCGCCCGTTCGACGCGGCGCTCACGCTCTCGAACGACACGCCCGACATCGCGGGGGAGGAGACGGCGCGGCTCTCCCTCGCCGCGCGGAACCTCCTCTTCTCCGGCGACGAGGCGCGGCTGGAGCTGGAGGGAACCGAGGGCCGCCGCCGCGCCTTCTTCGAGGCGGAGGCGCCCGTCCGGCCCGGCGGCCCGGCCCCCTTCGTCTCCTTCGAACACGCGGTTTCGGAATTCGTGCGGGAGCCGTTCCGCTCCGCGGACGTGGACAGCACGTTCACCCGGATCGGTTTCGGCGTGACGGTGCCGCTGATCGAGACGAGCCGGCGACGGCTCAACGGCATTCTCGCCTTCGACCGGAAGCGCGCGCGCTCCACGGTCGCGGGCGTGCCCTTCTCCTTCGAGGAGGGGCCGGAGAACGGCCTGAGCCGCACCTCCGTCCTCTCCCTCGCCTTCGAGTTTTCCGACCTCGCGGAGGCGCGGAGCCTCGCGCTCCGCGTCTCCGGCGCCGCCGGCCTGCCGATCCTCGGCGCGACGTCCAATCGCGGCGACACGCCGGACGGCCGCTTCTTCGCCCTCGTCGCGCAGGCCCAGCTCGCCGCGCGGCTGACGGACGCGGCGACCGTGATCGCCCGCGCGCAGGGCCAGATCGCGGACCGGCGGCTCCTGCCGCTCGAACAGGTCGCCATCGGCGGGCGGGACACGGTGAGGGGCTTCGGCGAGGCCTCGCTGGCGGGGGACGACGCCGCGGTCGGCTCGCTGGAGCTGCGCCTCGCCATGCTCGACCTCCCCATCCCCGAACTGACCCCGCCCGACCACCCGGCGACGCTGACCCTCGCGCCTTTCATCGACGCGGGCGCGACAAGGCGGAAGGGGCGGAAGGCGGAGGGCCTTGTCGGGGCCGGGGCGGGCCTCCTCTGGTCCCCGAGCCCGGGCGTGGACGCGGCCTTCTATTTCGGCGCGGCGCTCTCGGGGGGGAAGCGCGGAACCGGGCTTCAGGGGGAGGGCGCGCATCTTGCGGTCACGATCGCGCTTCCCTGAACGGCTCTGCGCCGCGCTCCTCGCGCTCGCCCTCGCCGCCTCCGCCGCCGCGGCGGACCTCGCCGCCCGCGTGGCCGAGGGGGACGGGCTCCGCGCCGAAGGGCGGCTCGGCGAGGCGCTGACTATTCTTGAGGCCGCGGCGGAGGCGGCGGAGACGGCGCCGGAGCGCGCCTGGGCCGAGGGCGCCTGGGGCCTCGCCCTCGCGGAGGCGGGGCGGGACGGGGAAGCCGAGACCCGCCTCCGCGCCGCGCTCGAAGGCTCCGCCGGGCAGCCGGCGCTCGAAGCCGTGACGGCGGCGACCCTCGCGCGGCTCCTCGCCGAGGCGCAGCGGACGGAGACGGCCTCCATGCGCGCCGCACGGCTCGACGAGGCGGAAGCGCTGGCCTCGCGCGGCGCGGCGATGGCGCGGGCGCCCGAGATCGTCGCCCACGCCGCCGCCGCCCATGCCCGCGTCGCACTCGCGCGGGGCGAGCCCGGCGAGGCGCGGGCGATCCTCGCCGCCGCGCTCGCCGCGCTCGGGGAAGGGGGCGGCGCCGGGCGCATCCAGATCGGGGACGCCGCCCTCGCCGCCGCCGCCCCCGCCCTCGCCGCCAAAGCCTACGCGCCGGAGCGCCAGGACGCCGGGCGCGGCGCCGCGCTCGCCGCGCTCGGCCTCTCGGAGGCGGCGCTGGCCGAAGGGCGGTG
>JAUIDE010000158.1 GCA_030429105.1 Alphaproteobacteria bacterium | reverse complement strand
GCCGACCGAAGCCGCCGAACCGGACGCAACCGCCGTCTCCGCAGCCGCGGTGAAAGACAGGGATGCGGCTACGCCTGGCGAGCGCCCGGCTACGACGATGGCGGCCGCCGCCCGAACCGCCGATGCGGCGGCCCCGACGGCCCCGACGGCCGCGCCTTCCGCGCGCCCGCTCGACGCGGAGGCGGAGCCGGAACAGCGCATCGGCCCCGAGAGCGCCGCCGCCCGGCCGCGCGAGGGCGCGGATTCGCCGAAGGCCGCCATGACGGCGTCGCCGAACGCTGCGGAGAGGCCGGTCGCGGCCGGCTTCGCCGACACCGTCGTCGCGGCGGCGGGCGAAGCGGATTTCGCCGGCCCGGCGCTGGAGGCGCGCGCCGGCCTTCGCTCCGAAGCGGCGGCCGCCCTTCACGCGCCGCTCCCGCATGGCGCAGGCGCGGAGCGCGTCGCCTCTCAGGTCGCCGGGCATATCGCGGCGGCCCTGAACGGCGGCAAGGCGGACGGCGAGATGCTGGAGCTTCGGCTCGACCCGCCGGAGCTCGGCCGGGTGCGGCTCAGCTTCACGATCTCCGATATGGGCCTCACCGCCGTCGTCAGCGCCGACCGGCCCGAGACGCTGGACCTCATGCGCCGCAACGGGGACATGCTCCAGCGCGAGCTGGCCGATGCGGGCTATGAGCGGGTCTCGCTGGATTTCGGCGGGGGCGGAGACGGGCGCGAGCCGGGGGGCGAGGGCCGGAACGGCTCCGAATCCGGCCCACGGAGCGCGGAGCCGGCGGCGAGCCCGGCCCCGTGGCGCAGGCTGCCCGCCGGCGAGGACCGGCTCGACATTCGCATCTAGGAGACGAACATGGACACCGCCGCCGTCTCGAGCCTCACCCAGGGCTCCGCATCGCAGAACGCCGCCGCGCAGAAGGCCGCCCAGTCGGACGCGCTGCGCGCCGGCGGGGATTTCGAGACGTTTCTCACCCTTCTGACGGCGCAGCTCCGCAACCAGGATCCGCTCAACCCGCAGGAATCCACGGAGTTCGTCGCGCAGCTGGCGCAGTTCTCCGCCGTCGAACAGCAGGTGCGGAGCAACGAGACGCTGAGCTCGATCCTCGCCGCCCTCGGCGGGACGGGCGCGGGCGCGCTCGCGCCCTGGCTCGGCAGGGAGGTGGAGGCGCCCTCGGCGCTGGACTATTCCGGCGCGCCGCTGGAGATGAAGGTGAACCCCGCACCGGGGGCGACGGGCGCGACGCTCGTCGTCAAGACCGAGTCGGGGCTCACCGTCGCGCGCCTGCCGATCGACCCGACGGCGACGACGATCACATGGTCGGGGGAGACCGGAGCCGCCGCGCCGGCGCAGCCCGGAACCTATCGCTTCACGCTCGAACGCGTGAACGGGAAGGACGCGATGCCGCCGGAGACGCCGCGCGGCTTCTCCAGCGTGGTCGAGGCGCGGGCCGGGGAGACCGGCGTCGACCTTGTGCTGAGCAATGGCGACGTGGTTCCGGCCGACACGGTCACGGCGATCCGCGAGCCCTCTTCCGGCGCCTGAGACGGCGAAACGACAAGCCGATGAGCGGGCGCCCCGGCCGGGGCGCCCGTTTTCCGTTCAGATGTCCTGACGGATGATGCTGGTGATGAGGACGGCGCGCACGCCCGGCCCGATGACCCGCCTTGCAGTGGAGGTCAGCGAGGCGCGAAGATCGTCCATCACCCGCGGCTCGGTGAAGGCGCCGTCGAAGCCGCCCGATTGCGCGTGCAGGAAGAGCACGCGCAGGAACTCGTCCCTCAGCTTCGGCTCCTGATCGAAGACCGGCGCGCTGCCGCCGGCATCCGGGGCCATTTCCACCGCCATCTGCAGGACCATGAGCGCGCCGACCTTCTCGTCCGCGATCACCGGCACGATGAACTGGCGGTCGAGCTTCACATATTCGCCCGGCGCATCGGGCGCCGGCTCCGGCTCCGGCGCGGGCGCCGCCTCCGCCGCCTCGGCCGCCTCGCCCTCCTCCGGCTCTGGCGCGGGCTTCATCGAATGCCCGGCGAAGAGCCCGCCGGCGAGGCCGACGAGCGCGAGGACGACGGGGATCAGCAGCTTCTTCATGGCGGGCTCCTAGAAGGGCAGGATGATGTCGGCGATCTGCTGGCCGTAGCGGGGCTGCTGCACGTCGGTGATCTGGCCGCGGCCGCCATAGCTCACGCGGGCGTCGGCGATCTTGTCATAGGTGATCTCGTTCTTGCGGCTGATGTCCTCCGGCCGGATGACGCCGTGGACGCGCAGCTCCCGCAGTTCGAAGTTCACACGCACCTCCTGGTTGCCGACGATGACGAAATGGCCGTTCGGCAGCACGTCCGTCACCGTCGCCGCGAGGCGGAGCGTGATCTGCTCCGCGCGGCTGACCGAGCCGGAGCCCGCGCTCGTCGAGTTCGCGGTGACCTGCGCGCCGGGGTCGAGGTTGACGCCCGTCAGGTCGTCGATGAGGTCGGGAAGGCCGAGGAGCGCGCCGACCGAAAGGTCCTCCCCCGCGGCGCGGGTGCGCTGCGTGGCGTTGTTGATCTGCGCCTCCTCATCGATCTCGATCACGACGGTGAGAATGTCCCCCCGCGTCCGGGCGCGGCGGTCGCCGAGCAGGGATGAGGGGCCGGAGCGCCAGAGCGAGGCGCTGACGATCGGCTCCTGCTGGTTGGCGGGGGCGCGCATCGCGGCGATCTCCGCCGGGCTGGGCTGGGGCGTCGCGAGCGCGACGCGCTCGGGCGTGACGGTCAGCGGCTCGGTCGCCAGCACCTGCCCCGGCGGGGTGAACGAGGGCGGCTTGCCGAGATGGTCCAGCCGGCCGCAACCGGCGGCGGCGAGAAGGAGCGCGAGGGGCGCGACGGCGTATTTCATCTCTACCTCGAAACGATCACGTCGCCTGTCTCCGAGACATCGCCGGTGACGATGACGCGGGAGGCGAGGTTCATGACGCGAATGCGGTCCCCCGCGGCGCCCCGGTCGAGCGCGCGGCCGTCCGCGGCGATCAGCAGCGGGCCGCGCTCGAAGCGCAGCCGCACGATCTGGTTGCGTTCGACGATGGCGGCGGGAACGAGGTCCCCCGCACGGATCGGACGGCCTTCGTAGATCGTGACCTTCGTCTCCATCCCTTCGACCGCGGCGGGGTCGCTCAGCGCGCCGGGGATAGCGGCCGCGGCGACCCGCAAGTCTTCCGGCGCGATGACCGAGCGGGCCGGGATCGCCCGCGACGCGACGAGGCTCTCCGCGCCGACAGGCGCGGCGAGGAGAAGGGCGGGCGCAAGGAGCGCCGGGAAGAGGATCGCGTTGCGGCTCATCGGATCTGCACCGTCGCGCCGAGCATCTGGTCCGCCGCGGTGATGACCTTGGCGTTCATCTCGTAGCCGCGCTGCGCCTCGATCAGCTCGGTGATCTCGCGCACCGCGTCCACCCCGCTTTCCTCGAGGAAGCCCTGGCGGAACGTGCCGCGCCCGTCCACGCCAGCGTCGCCGATATTGGGCGGACCGGAGGCCGCCGTCTCCCGGAAGAGGTTGCCGCCGATCGCCTCCAGCCCCTTCTCGTTGACGAAGGTCGCCAGCGTCAGCCGGCCGAGCACCTCGCCCGCCGGCTGGTCGTCGAAGAACGCGACGACCTCGCCGTCGGCGTTGATGGTGATCGTTCGCGCATCCTCCGGAATCGTGATGCCGGGGACGACGGGGAAGCCTTCGGAGGTCACCACCTGGCCCTCCCCGTTCCGCTTCAGCCCGCCGTCGCGCGTATAGCCCGAGGTTCCGTTCGGCAGCTCGATCTCGAGCCAGCCGTTCCCCTCGATGGCGATGTCGAGTTCGGCGTCCGTGGCGCGCAGCGAGCCCTGCGTGACCTCCATCGAGACGGCGGCGGTTCGGACGCCGAGGCCGAGCTGCACGCCGGTCGGCAGCACGGTGCCGTCCGCGGCGTTCACGGCGCCGGGCTGCCGCACCTGCTGGTAATGCAGGTCCGCGAATTCCGCGCGTCGCGGCGCGTATGCGGTCGTGCTCATGTTGGCGAGGTTGTTCGAGATGGTCTCGACCCTCGTCTGCTGGGCCTGCATGCCGGTGGCGGCGATGTCCAGTGCGCGCATGTGGATTCTCCTTCACGCGAATGTCGGGTGCGCCTCGCGGCGCGGGGTTCAGCCGGCGGAGCCGATCACGCGGATCGCCTGGCGCATTCTCTCGTCCTCGGAATTCAGGAAGTTCGCCCCGGCCTCGTAGGCGCGCTGGACCTCGATCATCCGCGCGATCTCCCGCACCGGGTTCACGTTGCTTTCCTCGACGAAGCCCTGGAAGACCGACGCTTCCTCCGCCGGGATGAGCGCCTCCTCCGTCGTGAAGAGGCCGCTTTCGCGGCGGGTGAGCTGGCTCGGGTCCTCCACCGTTACGATCCCGACGCGGCCGATGGGCTGACCGTCGGCGGAGAGGGTGCCGTCGGTCGCCACAGTGATCTCCCGCGCCTCGGCGGGAGCGAAAAGCGGGGCGCCGCCCTCGTCGAGCAGGCGGTTGCCGTCCCGCGTCACGAGCTCACCCGCATCGTTGCGGAGGAATGCGCCCGCCCGCGTCAGCGCCTGCCCGTCCGGCGTCTGCACGAGGAAGAAGCCGTCGCCCTCGATGGCGAGGTCGAAGTCCCCGCCCGTGCGCTGGAGCGCGCCCTGGCTGAAATCCGTCACCCGCACGCGGGCCGAGGTCTGGGCCGAGGCGCCGCCGATCAGCGCGCCCTTCTCCACCATCTCCGCGAAGATCGCGCCCTCGCGGCGGTAGCCGTCGGTAGAGAGGTTGGCGATGTTGGTCGCGATGATGCGCATGTCCTTGACCAGCCCCGCCTGGCGCGAGAGCGTGACATATCCGGGATTATCCATCTCCGAGGGCCTCCTTGATGGCTTCGCGCACCGCGCGGGATGCGTTCATGACGGATTCGGCGGCGCCGAGGGTGACTTCGCCCTCAATCGCCGGCGGATCGAGAAAGGCGGCGGCCGCGCCGGGCGCGGCGGCTTCGAGTTCCGGGCGGAGCGCAGCCTCCGCCTCCTCCCCGGCCATGAAGGCGGCGAGAAGCCGCCGCTCGGGCGCGCCGGCGACGCTGGCCTGGGCCCAGGCGCCCGCCCGGAGCGCGAGCGCGGCCTGGTCTTCCGGCGCGGCGCCGCCGAGGGCGGAAAG
>JAUIDE010000039.1 GCA_030429105.1 Alphaproteobacteria bacterium | reverse complement strand
CGCGAGCGGCGCGCTCCGCGTCCACATCCCCGCCGTCAGCGTCGCCGCCGCGGCGAGGAGGCGCGCCGGCTCCGTCTCCCCGCCCGTGGCCGGCGGCCAGAGGATGATCGGCGCGACGAGCGCGGGCAGCACCGTCACCGGCACGAAGCGAAGGAGCCGGAGCGCCCAGGGCGGCGTCTCCCGCCCCGCCATAAGGCCGATGAAGGAGAAGCGTATGAGATAGGTGACGATCCCCAGCGCCACGATAACGCCCCAGATCGTCAGATCGTCACGCATCGCGCCGCTCCCGCCGGATCTCGTAGAGCGCCCCCGCCGCCATGCCGAGCGCCGCGCCGACCACGAGGCCGAGCGAGAACGGCAGGGCGGAAGCGAGAAGCGCGCCCCCGGCGGCGACCGCGGCGGCCAGCGCCGTCGCCCGGTCCCGGATCATCGGCGCGCAGAGCGAGGTGAACATGATCGCGCCGGCGAAATCGAGCGGCCAGTCCGGCGGAATCGCGGAGCCGAGCACCGCCCCGACCCAGCAGAAGAGATACCAGAACGGGCAGACGGCGAGCGCGAGCCCGAAGAAATAGGCGAACTTCTCCGGCATCGTCCGCTCATGCGCCTCATAGTCGCGGAGCGCCATGGCGTAAACGTGATCCACGAGGAAATAGGCCCCGACCAGCCGCCAGGGCAGCGGCCCCCCGGCGATGTGCGGCGCGAGCGAGGCCGAATACATCGCCATCCGTAGATTCACCGCCGCCCCCGCCAGCACCGCCATCACCGCCGGCGCGCCCTCCCCGAGGAGCTGGATCGCGGTCAGCGAGGAGGCGCCGGCGATGACGATGAAGCTCATCCCCATCACCTGCGCGATGTCGAACCCCGCCTCCACCGCGACGACTCCGAAGAGCAGTGAGAAGGGGATCGAGGCGAGGTTGAAGGGCATCCCGTCCCGCAACCCGCGGCGAAAGAGCGGCCCGCTTCTGTCAGTCGTCATCAAGTCCCCCTTGCGGGCGACTTCAAAGCACGGCGCGGGGGCGGGGGGAAGGGGATGCGTCGCCCGAACAAGTGGCCGCGCCCGAATAAGTGGTCCGGCCGTTCTCCGGCTCCGCGCCGCCTCATCCGTCACGCCCCTGCCTCGAACAGCATCTCTTCAGGGGAAGGACGCAGAGGCCGTCTCCCGAAGGCGAAGGCGGGAAGGCGAGGCGCGCCAAGCCTTCCCGGTCGGCTGCATCGGCGCTTGGCCGCCCGGGCGGACGCGTCGCTCGGCCCTATGGGGGGCGGGCGGCCGCGGGCCGAACTGAAGCGAGTCGGATCGGCCGGGCGCACGCGCTAAACACTCACGCACATGCGGCGACAGCAAGGATGCGGAACCCCCCATGCGACGGCGCCGAGGCAAGCGCCGCCTCTCCTTGCGGCCCCCCCGGCATGAGCCTATAAGCCGCCCGACGGGCGCGGCGACATCCAAGCCGCGCCCGATTCCCTTTTGGCTTCCCGGGAAGGAGCCCCGCATGGCCCGCCGCAGGATGGTCTACGAAGGCAAGGCGAAAATCCTCTACGAGGGGCCCGAGCCCGGAACCTACATCCAGTATTTCAAGGACGACGCGACCGCCTTCAACGCGGAGAAGCGCGACGTGATCGAGGGCAAGGGCGTCCTCAACAACCGCATCTCCGAGCACATCATGTCCGCCCTCAACGGGATCGGCGTGCCGACGCATTTCATCCGCCGGCTCAACATGCGCGAGCAGCTCATCCGGCAGGTCGAGATCATCCCGCTGGAGGTCGTCGTCCGCAACGTCGCCGCCGGCTCGATCTCCAAGCGGCTCGGCATCGAGGAGGGCGAGCCCCTTCCCCGGCCGATCATCGAGTTCTACTACAAGGACGACGCGCTGGGGGACCCGATGGTCTCGGAAGAGCATATCGTCGCCTTCAACTGGGCGAACCAGCAGGACATCGACGACATCATCGCGCTGGCGCTCCGGGTGAACGACTTCCTGACCGGGCTCTTCCTCGGCGTCGGCATCAAGCTCGTGGACTTCAAGATCGAGACCGGGCGGATCTGGGACGGCGACTTCCAGCGCATCATCGTGGCGGACGAGATCAGCCCCGACAGCTGCCGGCTCTGGGACATCGAGACGGGCCGGAAGCTCGACAAGGACGTGTTCCGCCGCGATCTCGGCTCGCTGACCGACGCCTACAGCGAGGTGGCGAAGCGCCTCGGCATCCTGCCCCAGAACGCGACGAAGCCCCGTTCCGGGCCGAAACTGGTGCATTGAGAGGGCGCGAATGAAGGCGAAGATCCACGTCACCCTGAAGCCCGGCGTGCTCGACCCGCAGGGCGAGGCGGTGCGCCATGCGCTCGGCGCCCTCGGCTTCGCGGGGGTCGAGGCGGTGCGGCAGGGCAAGTATCTGGAACTCGACCTCGCGGAGACTGACCGGGGCGCGGCGGAGGCGGCGGCGCGGGCGATGTGCGAGAAGCTCCTCGCCAACACCGTGATCGAGACCTTCCGCGTCGAGATCGAGTGAGGGGGCGATGAAGGCCGCCGTCATCGTCTTCCCCGGCTCGAACTGCGACCGCGACCTCGCCGTCGCCTTCCGTGACGCCTTCGGGGCGGCGCCAGCGATGGTCTGGCACAAGGAGACAGCGCTGCCCGAAGGGCTCGACGTGATCGGCGTTCCGGGCGGCTTCTCCTTCGGCGACTATCTCCGCTGCGGCGCGATCGCCGCGCGCTCCCCGATCATGGACGCCGTCTCCGCCTTCGCGCGGAAGGGGGGGCCAGTGCTCGGGATCTGCAACGGCTTCCAGGTGCTGATCGAGGCGGGGCTCCTCCCCGGCGCGCTGATGCGGAATGCGGGCCTCGCCTTCGTCTGCCGCGACGTGGCGCTGAAGGTGGAGACGGCTTCGAGCCCGTTCACCGCCGAGTACCGGGAGGGCGAGACGGTGACTTTCCCCGTCGCCCATCATGACGGCAATTTCGTCGCGGATTCGGAGACGCTGGCGCGGCTCGAAGGCGAGGGGCGCGTCGCCTTCCGCTATCAGGGTTCGAACCCAAACGGCTCGATGAACGCCATCGCGGGCATCCTCTCGGAAAACCGCCGGGTTCTCGGCCTTATGCCGCATCCCGAACGCGCGGCGGACCCGGCGCTCGGCGGGGCGGACGGGGCGCGACTCTTCCGCTCGCTCGCGGGCGCCGCCGTCTCCTGAGCCTCAGCGCGCGTAGCGGTTGACGAGGAGGACGCCGAGGCAGGCGGCGAAGGCCGCCGCCCAGCCCGCCGCGCCCACGACCTCCCCGAGCAGGAGCCAGCCGCCGAGGGCGGACATCACCGGCACGAGCGAGGTGAAGGCCGAGGCGCGGGCGAGGCCCAGCGCCTTCACCGCATAGCCGAAACAGGCCACCGAGACGGCGCCCGAGGCGAAGCCCTGCACCGCAACCTGGAACGCCACCTCCCGCGCCGGATAGGTCTGCAATTCCGTGCCGAGGAAGAGCGCGGCGACGATCAGCACCGGCGTCGAATAGAGGCAGACATAGGCCGCCGCCTCGATCCCCGAAAGGCCAGTCTTCCGGAAGGCGATGGTGAAGGCGGACCAGCCGAGGCAGGCCGTCAGGAGCCAGGGCGCGCCGGCGAGAAGGTTCGAATCGCCCGCGATCGTCGCGGGGACGAGGATCAGCGCCACCGCGGCGGCGATGAGAACGAGGCCGACGATGCGGCCCCGGCGGATGCGCTCCCCCTCCGCGAAATAGCCCCAGAGCGCGACGACCATGGGCAGGAGGCCGGGCACGAGCGGGCCGAATAGCGACGCCTCCACCGATTGCATCCCCTTGCTGATGAGGAGGACGAAGGGCCCGCCCCAGCCGAGGGTCATGACGATGAGGAGGAGCGGATTCTCGCCCTTCGGGAAGATCCCCTTCCGCATCCAGTAGGGCGCGAAGAGGATGGCCGGGGTGGCGTAGCGCAGGAGCGCGATGTCGAGCGGGTCGTGCCGCTCCAGCATCGCGAGGCGGGTGGCGACGATCCAGCCGCCCCAGATCACTACCGCAAGGATCACCGCGAGATAGCCCGCGAGGGGCGGCGCGGCCGGCTCTGCAAGTCTCGTGTTCATCGCCGCCCTTCCCCGCGCGCCCTGTCATGCGGCGGCGCGGGGCGCGGCGCAAGGGCCCCTTCGGGCCCCGCCGCCTCAGGCGTTGGTTTCGCGGATCTTCTCCGCCGCCTCGGCGTTGAAGGCGACGCCCTTCGTCCTGAAGGTCTCGTCCAGCTCGCCCGAGAGCACCATCTCCGTAATGATGTCGCAGCCGCCCACGAACTCGCCCTTCACGTAGAGCTGCGGGATCGTCGGCCAGTCCGAGAAGGACTTCACGCCGTCGCGGATCGCCGGGTCGGCGAGGACGTTCACGTCCTTGAACGGCACTTCCATATAATTGAGAATCGCGGCGACGCGGCTGGAGAAGCCGCATTGCGGCATTGTCTTCGTGCCCTTCATGAAGAGCACGACGTCATTCGCGTCGATCTCCGCCTTGATGGCGGCGTGGGCCGGATCGGTCGTCGTCGTGGTCATGTCGCTCTCCTCAATCGGGGGCGCGGGTGGTGAGGGCGAGGGCGTGGAGTTCGCCCCCCATTCGGCCTTTCAGCGCGGCGTAGACCATCTGGTGCTGCTGCACCCGGTTCCGGCCGCGAAATTCCTCCGCCGTCACGGTGGCGGCGTAATGGTCGCCGTCTCCGGCGAGGTCTGTGATCTCGACCTTGGCGGTCGGGAACGCCTCAAGGATGAGCTGTTTGATCGCTGTCGCCTCCATCGCCATCCGGCAAGACCCCCATGCGCGTCGCTTCGACGAAAGACGTAGTCCGGCGGCGGGCGGCGCGCAAGGAGGGCTCAACCCATCAGCGCGGGCAGCGCGCCCTCATGCGCGGCGCGGGCTTCGGCGAGCGGCAGGGCGCGGTCGCCGAGAACGATCCGGTCGCCCCCCGCCCTGCCGACCGTGCGGGCGGGCACGCCGGCCTCCTCCGCGCGGTCCAGCACGGCCTCCTCGTCATCGGCGGCGACGGCGAGGAGGTAGCGCGCCTGATCCTCCCCGAAGAACCATTCCTGCATCGCCATGGACGGATCGGAGGCGAGGACGACGCCGACCCCGCCCGCCAGCGCCATCTCCGCCGCCGCGAGGCCAAGCCCGCCGTCGCCGAGATCATGCGCGGCGGAGAGGAGCCCTTCGGCCCCGAGCGCGCGGACGAGTTCGCCCGCGCGGCGCTCGGCTTCGAGGTCGACGGGCGGCGGCGCCCCCTCCTCCCGCCCGAAGAGCTCCGCGAGATAGACGGAGCGGCCCATATGGCCGCGCGTCTCCCCGATCAGGATCATCCGGTCCCCCGCCTTCGGGGCGATGCGGATGACGCGTTCGACGCTTTCGAGAAGGCCGACGGCGCCGATGGACGGCGTCGGGAGGATCGCCCGCCCGTCCGTCTCGTTGTAGAGCGAGACGTTGCCGGAGACGATGGGAACGCCGAGCGCCTCGCAGGCCGCGCCGATTCCCCTCACGCAGCCGACGAACTGGCCCATGATGTCGGGCTTTTCCGGATTGCCGAAATTCAGGTTGTCCGTCGCCGCGAGCGGGAGGGCGCCCGTCGCACAGAGGTTGCGGTAGGCCTCCGCCACGGCCTGCTTGCCGCCCTCGAACGGGTCCGCGAAGCAATAGCGCGGCGTTACGTCCGAGGTGAAGGCGAGCGCCTTCCGCTTGCCGTGGACGCGGACCACCGCGGCGTCGGCGCCGGGGCGCACCACCGTGTCGGCCATCACCATGTGATCGTACTGCTCCCAGACCCAGCGGCGGGAGGAGAGGTTCGGGCTCGCGAGGAGGCGGCGGAGCGCCTCGTCCATCTCCAGCGCCGGGGCGGGGCCGGCGGGCGCGGGCTTCGGCGTCTCCACCCAGGGGCGGTCATATTCCGGGGCGGAGCCGGAGAGGGTGCGGAGCGGCAGGTCCGCCTTCACCTCCCCGCGATGCATGATGAGGAACCGGTCCTCCGCGATGGTCTCCCCGACGATGGCGAAGTCGAGGTCCCACTTGTCGAAGACCGCCTTCGCCTCCGCCTCCTTCTCCGGGCGGAGCACCATGAGCATCCGCTCCTGACTTTCGGAGAGCATCATCTCGTAGGCGGTCATCCCCGTCTCGCGCACCGGCACAAGGTCGAGATCGAGGCGGATGCCGAGGCCGCCCTTGTCCCCCATCTCCACGGCCGAACAGGTGAGGCCGGCGGCGCCCATGTCCTGGATCGAGATCACCGCGCCGGTGGCCATCAGTTCGAGGCAGGCCTCCATCAGCCGCTTCTCGGTGAAGGGGTCGCCGACCTGTACGGTCGGGCGCTTCTCCTCGATCGTGTCGTCGAATTCCGCGCTCGCCATGGTCGCGCCGCCCACGCCATCCCGCCCGGTCTTGGCGCCGAGATAGACGACCGGCATGCCGACGCCCGAGGCGGCGGAGTAGAAGATCGCATCCGCCCGCGCGAGCCCGGCGGCGAAGGCGTTGACGAGGCAGTTGCCGTCATAGGCGGTATGGAAGCGCAGCTCGCCCCCCACGGTCGGCACGCCGAAGGCGTTGCCGTAGCCGCCGATCCCGGCCACGACGCCGGCGAGGAGGCGCTTCGTCTTCGGATGGTCCACCCGACCGAACGAAAGCGCATTCATCGCCGCGACGGGCCGCGCGCCCATCGTGAACACGTCCCGCAATATGCCGCCCACTCCGGTCGCCGCGCCCTGATAGGGCTCGATATAGGAGGGGTGGTTGTGGCTCTCCATCTTGAAGACGAGCGCGTCGCCGTCTCCGATGTCCACCACGCCGGCATTCTCCCCCGGCCCGCAGATCACCTGCGGCCCGGTCGTCGGCAGGGTGCGGAGCCATTTCTTCGACGACTTGTAGGAGCAATGCTCATTCCACATAGCGGAGAAGATGCCGAGCTCGGTGAAGCTCGGGACGCGGCCGCAAATCTCGAGGATGCGGGCGTATTCCTCCGGCTTCAGTCCGTGGGCGGCGGCGAGGGCTTCGTTCACTTCGGGTTCGGACATCGGCGCTCCGCGCGGCTCGTGCGGCTTTCTCTTCCCGGGCGGCGCGGGGCGCGAGAACTCGCGAAGTCCGGCGGCGCGCCCGCGCCTGTCTGGTAGCGGAGGGGCCTTCCCCGCGCAAGCGAGCGCGCCAGGGAATCGGCGGCTCAGTCGAGGACCGCGAAGCCCTGCGCGGCAAAGGCGGCCTTCGCCTCCGGCGAGCGGAGGGCGGCGAAGAAGGCGCGGTCCGCCTCGTCCCCCGCATCAGCGAGGAGCGCGCCGGGATAGACGATGGGCGGGTGGCTGCCCTCCGGGAACACGCCCACGACCGACACGTTGTCGTCAGCCGCCGCATCGGTCGCGTAGACGACGCCGAACGGAGCTTCGCCGATGGAGACGAGGGCCAGCGCGGCACGCACATTGTCGGCCTGCGCGACCGAGGGCGCGACCCTCTCCCAGAGGCCCAGCGAGACCAGCGCCGCCTTGCCGTAACGCCCGGCCGGCACGGCCTCCACCAGCGCCATCGCGAGCTTCTCCTCGCCGAGCATCCCCGCGAGGTCGAGGCCGGGCCCTATCGCGACCGGCGGCGCATCGTTCCCGTGGGCGACGAGCACGAGGCTGTTGCCGAAAAGATCGGTCCGCGTTCCCTCCGCCAGCAGGCCCGCCTTCTCCACCTCGTCCATCCATTCGACGGCGGCGGAAAGGAAGATGTCCGCCGGGGCGCCCTCGATGATCTGCCGCGCGAGGGCGTTCGACCCGGCATAGGAGACGGTGACGGAGTGGCCCGTCTCGTCCATCCACTTCGCCGCGAAGTCGTCGAGCGCCGTCTTCATCGAGGCGGCGGCGAAGACGACGACTTCCGCCGCCGCGACGGGGGCGGCGCCGAGGCACAGCGCGGCCGCGAGGGCGGCCAGGGAGAGGCGCGAGGGCATCCGGGAGTTCCCTTTTGGTTATATTCAAAGAAACATATCGCCGAAGCGAAAGCTCAGGCAAGCGCCGGGAGATCGCGGGGCCGCAAGGGATGGCGGCGTCGCCCGCGCCGGGCTAGACTTCCGGCGAAGCCTCACCCCTGCCCCGCCTTCGCCGGAGAACCCGCCATGATCCCCGACAACATGCTGAAATTCTACATCGACGGCGCCTGGGTCGAACCCGCGACGGCGAACCGGATGGGCGTCGAGAACCCGGCGACGGAGGAGATCGTGGCCGAAGTCGCGCTCGGCGCGGCGGCGGATGTGGACCGCGCCGTGGCCGCCGCCCGCGTGGCCTTTCCCGGCTGGTGCGCAACGCCCGCGGCCGACCGCATCGCGGTTTTGAAGCGCCTGCTCGACGCCTACAACGCCCGCTACGAGGAGTTCGCGCAGGTCATGTCCCTCGAAATGGGCGCGCCCATCGAATGGGCGCGGGCGGCGCAGGCCTGGGCCGGGCAGGTTCATCTCGAAGCCGCGATCCGCGCGGCGGAGGAGATGGAGTGGGAGGCGATGCGCGGGACGACACGGATCGTGCATGAGGGAATCGGCGTCTGCGGCCTCATCACGCCCTGGAACTGGCCGATGAACCAGATCGTCTGCAAGGTCGCGCCCGCTTTGGCGGCGGGTTGCGCGATGGTGCTGAAACCCTCGGAGATCGCGCCGCTTTCCGGAGTGCTCTTCGCCGAGATCTGCCATGAGGCGGGGGTTCCGAAGGGCGTCTTCAACCTCGTGAACGGGACGGGCGCGGAGGTCGGCGCGTATCTCTCCGCCCATCCGGGGGTCGACATGATGTCCTTCACCGGCTCGACCCGCGCGGGCGCGGCGGTGGCCGCCGCGGCGGCGCCCTCGATCAAGCGGGTGGCTCAGGAGCTTGGCGGCAAGTCCCCCAACATCATCCTGCCCTCGGCCGATCTCGCGGCGGCGGTGGCCGGCGGGGTTGAGGGCTGCTTCGGAAATACCGGGCAAAGCTGCGACGCGCCGACCCGGATGCTGGTGCCCCGGGCGCGGCACGGCGAGGCGCTGGCGCTGGCGCGGGAGGCGGCGGGCGCCGTGGTCGTGGGCGACCCGCGCGACCCGGCGACGACGATGGGCCCGCTCGTCTCCGGTGTGCATTTCGAGAAGGTGCAGCGGCTGATTCAGACCGGGATCGACGAGGGCGCGACGCTCGTCTGCGGCGGGCCGGGGCGACCGGCAGGGCTCAACCGCGGCTGGTTCGTGCAGCCGACGATCTTCGGCGACGTGACGAACGACATGACCATCGCGCGGGAGGAGATTTTCGGGCCCGTCCTCGCGATCATGCCCTATGACGACGTGGACGAGGCGGTGGAGATCGCGAACGACACGGTCTACGGCCTCGCCGCCTTCGTCTCCGGCCCTGAGGAAGAGGCGCGCGCGGTCGCCCGGCGGCTCCGCGCGGGCACGGTGAACCTCAACTATCCGGAATGGGACACGTTCGCGCCCTTCGGCGGCTACAAGCAATCCGGCAACGGGCGCGAATACGCCGACTGGGGCATCCGCGACTTCTGCGAGGTGAAGGGGATCGTCGGCTGGGGGGCTTGACGGCGGAGGCGGCGCTTCACAGCGCCGTCCATAGCTGGAAGAGGAGGCCCGAGGCGAAGGCGCCGGTCAGCGAGAGGCCGATATAGAGGCCGAAGACCTGCGGCTTCGCCAGCGCCCAGACGGCCATCGCCGCAGGGATCGAGGTGACGCCGCCGGCGACGAGGAAGGCCATGCCCGCGCCCGGCGCCATGCCCTGCTCGATCAGCCCGCCGACGAGCGGCAGCGCGGCGTAGCCGTTCAGATAGGCAGGCACGCCCACCAGCGTCGCCGTCAGGATCGGGAGGAGCCCCTGCCCTCCCAGCGCCGCCGTAACCGTCTCCGCCGGGATCCAGGCGAGCATCAGGCTTTCGAGGATGAAGGCCAGCGTCAGCCACTTGGCGAGGAATAGCGTCGTCGCAAGGGCGTTCTTGCCGAATTTCGCGCGCCGTTCCGGCTCGTTCCAGAACCGCCAGACCACCGGCTTCGGCGCGCGCACCCGCGCCCCGCCGCAGCCGCCATTTCCGACGCCCTCGCGCAGCGGGTCGGCCAGCGCGCCGCCGCGGGCGAGGACGTGCACGACGAGCCCGCCGAAGACGCCGAGGCCGACGGCGGCGAGCGTCTTGGCGACAGCGAATTCGAGGTCGAGCACCCCCGCCGTCAGCACGAACATGGAGGGGTCCATGATCGGCGAGGCGAGCCAGAAAGCCATGACGGCGGAGAGCGGCACGCCCATCGCCAGAAGCGCGGCGATCAGCGGGATCACGCCGCAGGAGCAGAAGGGCGAAATTCCGCCGGCGAGCGCGGCGATCCCGATCATCACGAGCGGCGCGCCGGTGAAGGCCTTCGCGATCAGGTTGTCCGCCCCCGTCGCGCCGGCCCAGGCGGCGATGGCGATGGAGAGGATCAGATAGGGCGCGGTATGGAGCAGCGCATCGAAGGCGAAGCCCGCACTCGCGCCGGCCTGCGGCGTGTCGAACATGGCGAGAGCGACGAGGATCAGCGCGGAGGCGAGCCAGACCTGCTGCTCCTTCGCGACGCGCCGTAGGGATGCGAGGGGGCCGGGAACGGGAAGGGAGGCGTCGGTCATTTCCAGATCTCCGGGATTCCGGTTGTTTCGGAGCGAAAGAGAAGCCTCATGCGGCGCTCTCCGCCGGCTTCACGACAATTCCGGCGCAGCATTCCGAGGTGAGAAAGCCGAGCACCCGGCGCATGGCTGGGAAATCGACGCTGTTGACCACTTCCCGCCCCCGCCGCTCCTGCGTCACCAGCCCCGCATCGACGAGGCTGGAGAGATGGTGCGCGAGCGTGGAGGGAGCGAGGCCGAGATGCTCACCGATATCGCCGACCCTGAGCCCCTCCTCCCCCGCCTTCACGAGGAGGCGGAAGATCGAAAGGCGCGCTTCGTGGCCGAGGGCGGCGAGCGCACGGGCATGACGGGCTGTCTCGGTCATACACCCTAAATAACCATATTTCCGGTTATGTAAATGATTCGCGCTGCGGCCGGTCGGGCCCAAGCCTTTACGGGCGCCTCCGCCGGCGTCATTCTCTCGGAGGGAATTGCAGGGAGAGGCGCGGAGATGGGCGAGATCAGGACGTATTTCGAGAACCGGGCCCCGAAATCCATTCGCAAGGCCATTCAGCTCGCCAAGGCGAACGAGTTCCTCGACGGCGGCTATCCCCATCCCGACCGTATGAAGAAGAAGGCCTATGACCGCGAGCTCGACGCGCTTCAGATCGAGCTCTTGAAGCTGCAGTCGTGGATCAAGGCGACGGGGGAGCGCGTCGTCCTTGTCTTCGAGGGGCGGGACGCGGCGGGCAAGGGCGGCGCCATCCGCCGCTTCACGATGAACCTCAACCCGCGCGGCGCCCGGATCGTCGCGCTCGCGAAACCCTCCGACACCGAGCGCGGGCAATGGTATTTCCAGCGCTACATCCAGCACCTGCCCGGCCCGGGCGAGGTAGTGTTCTTCGACCGCAGCTGGTACAACCGCGCCGTGGTCGAGCGCGTCTTCGGCTTCTCCACCGATGCGGAGCGGGAGCTCTTCTTCCACCAGGCGCCGGAATTCGAGGACATGCTGGTGAATGACGGCATCCGCCTCTTCAAGTTCTGGCTCACCGTGGGCCGCGCCGAGCAGCTCGCCCGTTTCCTCGCGCGGGAGGAGGATCCGCTACGCCAGTGGAAGCTCTCCCCCATCGACTACCAGTCGCTCGACCGCTGGTCGGACTATTCCGCCGCGATCGAGGAGATGTTCCGCCGCACTGACAGCGGCGTCGCGCCCTGGACGGTGATCCGGGCGGACGACAAGCGCCGCGCCCGCATCGCCGCCATCCGCTCCGTGCTCTCCGCGATCCCCTATTCGGGCCGGACGGAAGACGCCGCCCGCCCGCCGGACCGGACGATCTGCGGCCCGGCCGGGGCGATCCCGCTCGCGACGCCCTGACTTGCGCCGGCCCGCCTGCATGTCCATGTGCCCCGGAGACGAGGGAAGGATCGAAGCATGGCGATGAACGAAGGCGTGGCGGGCTGGCTCGAGGGGCGGGGCGGGCTCCCCGATCCGGAGACGGAGCGCCGCTTCTACGCCGGCGTCCCGGCGCGCCGGCTCTTCGCCTTCATACTCGACCTCGTGATCGTCTGGGGCCTCGCCCTGCTCGTCGGCCTGCTGACCCTCGGCCTCGGCCTCCTGCTCCTCGGCTTTGTCGTCGCGGCGACGGACCTGATCTACCGCGTCTCGACCCTCGCGAGCCGCTCCGCCACCTGGGGCATGCGCCTCACCGCCATCGAGCTCCGGCGGCGGGACGGGGAGCGGTTCGACCTCCTCCACGCAATCGGCCACACGCTTCTCTTCTATGTCGTCGTCGCCATCGCCCCGCTCCTTCTCGTCTCCGCGATCCTGATGGCCGGCTCCGCCATGGGCCGGGGCCTGCATGACCTTCCATTTGGCTCAACCATGATCAATTCTCCGGCGTGACAGGGGCTTGAAGCGTTGATACCTTCCTCCCGCCGCGTCACCGCCCGTCCGAAGCCTGAATGACCCATCTGAACCAGAACATCACCGCGCAGTTCTTTCTGACGGCGAACCAGCCCTGCCCCTACCTCCCCGGTCGGCAGGAGCGGAAGCTGTTCACGACGCTGCGCGGCGCGGATGCGCGGCGGATGAACGACACGCTCTCGCTCCGCGGCTTCCGGCGCAGCCAGTCCGTCGCCTATCGCCCGGCCTGTTCGGAATGCGGCGCCTGCCTTTCCGTCCGCATCCCGGTCGCCTCGTTCGAGCCGAGCCGCTCCCAGCGCCGCGTTCTGAAGTCGAACCGGGCGGTCGAACGGCGGACCTGCGCGCCCTGGGCGACGGAGGAGCAATACGAGCTATTCCGCGCCTATCTCGGCTCACGCCACGCCGATGGCGGCATGGCGGAGATGGACATCTGCGAATTCGCCGCGATGATCGAGGAGACGACGGTGCGTACGCGCGTGATCGAATATCACGATGCGGAAGCCGGCGGGCTCATCGCCGCCTGCCTGACCGACGTGATGGCCGACGGCCTCTCGATGGTCTACAGCTTCTTCCGGCCCGATCTCGCCTCACGCAGCCTTGGCGTGCACATGATCCTCGACCATGTGGCCATCGCGCGGCAGGCGGGCCTGCCCTATCTCTATCTCGGATACTGGGTGCCCGGCTCCCGCAAGATGGACTACAAGGCGAAGTTCACGCCGTTCGAATATTTCCGCGGCGGCGCCTGGCGGCTCACGAATGCGCCGGATCGGCTTCCCGTGGAAGAGCTGCAGAAGCCGGACCCGACCCCCGTCTCGCCGGACTGAGAGGCTTCAGAACAGGAAATCATCCGCCGAAAGCGCCGCGGCGTCGACGCCCGCGAGCGTGACGGAATAGTCCGCGAAGCGGATCACGGCGCCCTCCGCGCCAGCCTCGATCAGGAGCGCGCCGAAGGCCGCGCCCGGACCGTCGATGACCATCCGGTCCTCTCCCCGGGTGAAATCCGTGATGACGTCGTCGCCGCCGCCCGGGCGGAAGAAGAAACGGTCCCGCCCGGCGCCGCCTGTCAGCTCGTCGTCCCCGGCCTGGCCCCAGAGGCTGTCCGCACCCGCGCCGCCGCGAAGCGCATCGTCGCCGCCGCCGCCGCGCAGCTTGTCGTCTCCGCGCTGGCCGACGAGCCGGTCGGCGCCCGCGGCGCCGAGGATGCGGTCGGATTCGGCGCCTCCTTTCAGGAGGTCGTCGCCGGCGCCGCCGTTCAGCGTGTCTTCCCCGGCCTGGCCCTTCACCGTGTCGTCCCCGCCCCGCCCGCGCACCCGGTCGTCGCCGCCCCGCCCGGCGATCACCTCGTCGCCGGCGCCGCCCGTCAGCGTCTCGTCCGCCGCGGCTCCGCGGATGCGAACGGGCGCCGGCGGGTCGCCGCCGGGATCGGTGAGGATGGAGAGGTCGGACTCGCGATCCGACGGTTCGACCGGAATCCGGACCGGGGGAACCGGCGGCGGCGGAAGCGTCGGGGGATCGGGCCGAAACTCATCCGCCGGGTCCGCCGCCGTCAGGTCGGCCGGCGGCTCCGTCTCCGACTCGTCCGACGGGTCTACCGCCTTGGGCTCGGCCGGGGCGTCGGGAAGGTCCGTCACGGGTTCGTCCGCAGGGTCCTCCGGCGTCGGCTCGGCGGGCGGCTCCGGCTTCGGCTCGCCCGAAGGGTCTTCGGCCCTGGGTTCGGCCGGGGCGTCGGGCAGTTCCGTCACGGGTTCGTCCGCAGGGTCCTCCGGCGTCGGCTCGGCGGGCGGCTCCGGCTTCGGCTCCTCCGAGGGGTCGTCGGTCGTGGGTTCGGCCGGGGCGTCGGGAAGGTCCGTCACCGGTTCGTCCGCAGGCTCATCCGGCGTCGGCTCGGCGGGCAGCTCCGTCTCCGGCTCGCCCGAAGGGTCTTCGGCCCTGGGTTCGGCCGGGGCGTCGGGCAGGTCCGTCACCGGTTCGTCCGCCGGGTCTTCCGGCGTCGGCTCGGCGGGCGGCTCCGTCTCCGGCTCGCCGGAAGGGTCTTCGGCCGTGGGTTCGGCCGGGGCGTCGGGGAGGTCCGCCCCTGGTTCGTCGGCCGGGTCCTCCGGCGTAGGATCGGCGGGCAGGTCCGGGTCGGCGGGGGTCGGCTCGACAGGCGGCTCAGGCTCCGACGCCGCCTCGCCCGGTTCTTCCGCGCTCGCCGCGGGCGCTTCCCCGGACGCGACGTCGAAATCGGCGGCGCCTTCGGCCTCGGGCTCCGCCGGGGCCGGAAAGAGATCGGCGAAGGCGATCGCGCCGAGGATGATCGTCTGATTCAGCGCCTCCGCCGAGAGCACGAGCGCCGCCGCCCCCGCCTCCGCCTCCGCAAGGGTGAAGCCCCCGGCGCCGGAGAGCGCCCGCAGGTCCTCCAGGCTCGAAATCGTCGCGCCGCCGCCCTCTTCGAAGAGAAAGACGCCGGCGATGCTCTCTTCCGGCAGGCCCAGCAGCTCCAGCCTGTCCCCCTCACCGAAATCGAGATCGAGGATAAGGTCCACGTCGCCGAAGGCCGAAGCGCCGAGATCGAACCGGAAGAGATCGGCCCCCGCCCCGCCGACAAGCGTATCCGATCCCGCCAGTCCGTCGAGCGAATCGTCCCCGCCCAGCCCCTCAAGCCGGTTGCCCGCGCGATTGCCGAGGATGAGGTCCGCGCCGCCGCCGCCTCTTGCGTGCTCGATCAGCGAGCGCGCGTCCCCCTCGAATTCCAGCGCGTTGAAGACATGCCCGCGCGCATGGACCCCGCCGCCGAGAAAGGCGCGCTGCGCCGTCCCGCCGGGGTCCAGATCGACGAAGCCGCCGGGCGCGAGGTCGATCGCCAACGCGCGCTCGAAAGCCGAGAAATCGTAAAGGTCTTCCCCACCCCCGTCCCAGATCGTGCGGAAGACGACGTTGCCCCGCGTCTCCTCCTGAAGAACGCCGTTGACCGCCATGCGCCCGGATTCGGGCGAAAACGCATAGACGTCGTCCCCCGCCCGATGCTCGAAATTCGCGCCGTAGAGCCGCTGGATCGCGGCGATGTCGAGCATCATGGGCGTCTGCGGCCCGCTCGCGGAGCCGTTCGTATAGGCGCTCCCCGACGACCCGACATAGGAACGGTAGGTCATGAGCGTGAACTCATGGCTGTCGAACGCGTAAGGAACCGCGCCCGCGCCGCCCGTCTCGTGCCCGTGCTTCAGGCCGAGCGCATGGCCGATCTCGTGCAGCACCGTCGCCCAGGCGTAGCTGCCGGAGACCGGGTCGTTATAGTCCGTCCGGTTGAACCAGGCGTCGCCGCCCTCGTCGCCTGAGAACGGGAAATAGGCGAAGGCCGTGCCGGGCGCGGAGGAGCGGCCGATCATCAGGTCGGCCTCCGCATCGGCGGCGCCCGTAAGCTCGGCGAATTCGAGCCCGCTGACCTCGGCGTAGAAAGCGAAGCCGGCCCGCGCGGCCTCCGCGAGGCCCTCCGTCGCCGGGGCGAACGTGTCGCGGACGTTGAGATAGCCGCGATAGGCGTAATCGGAGGCGGAATCGGGGAAGCTGAAGGTGAGCGAGGTCGTCGCCCATTTGACGCCGGAAAGGAGGCCGTCGATCGCCTGGTCGGCGTCGAAGATCGCATTGTCCACCGGCGCGGAGGCCGCGCGCGCCGTCTGCTCGCCGAGGGGGGAGGCGGCGCCGCAAAGCGCGCAGGCGCAGGCCGGCAGCGTCTCGTATGCGGCCGTGATCTCGCCCTGCGGCATCCGCGGAACCCTCCTTACGGCAAGATAGCCCCCGCGTCGCGCCGCCGCAAAGCCGCGTTTCCCGCAATGCGACCTATCTCACAGACCGGTCGGAAGCGGGGCGGCGCGCGCGGCGCCGCCCCGCCTGGCCCCTCAGGCGATCCCGAGAACCCGGTTGCGCTGCCTCAGGAACGTGCCCTCGAACTGGGAGTGCGAGGCGCCGACCGTCCGCAGGAAGGACTGGTAGCTGTCGTCGATCCGTGTGGCGAGATCGGAATGCGCCCGCACCTCGGCGTAGGCTTCCGCAGCCGCGTCTCCGAACGCGTCCCAGAGATCGTCATTGAAGGCGCGGACCTGAACGCCGTTCTCCTCGATCATCCGCTTCAGATAGGCCCCGTTGAGCGCCGAGAGCTCGTCATAGGCGTTGCCATTCTCCTCGAGGCAGGCCGCACGGATGACATGCTTCTCCCAGTTGGAGAGCGACCCGTACCAGGAGGCGTTCATGCCCAGCCCGGCCGCCGTCCCCGGCTCGTGCATCCCGCCGGTGTAGTAGTATTTCGCGGCCTCGTAGAACTTCATGAAGTAGTCGTTATAGGGCCCGATCCACTCCGTCGCCTCGATGGAGCCGGAGACGAGATTCTCGTAGATCTGCGCGCCGGGCAGCGCGACGGTCGAGGCGCCGAGCTTCGCCATCACCACGCCGCCGAGGCCGGGGATGCGCATCTTCAGGCCCTTCAGGTCCTCCGGCGAGTTGATCTCCTTGTTGAACCAGCCGCCGGCCTGGGTGCCGGTGTTGCTGCAGAGGATGCACTTGACCCCGAACTCGCCGGCGATCTCGTCCCAGAGCTCCTGCCCGCCGCCGAACTTGATCCAAGCGTTCATCTCCGGCGCCGTCATGCCGAAGGGAACGGTGGAGAAGTAGTTGTAGGCGGGGTGCCGGCCGGCGAAGTAGTAGTCGCTGGAGACATAGGCCTGGCTGTTGCCGGAGGCGACCTCGTCCAGCACGTCGAAGGCGCCCACGCGCTCGCCCGCGGCGAAATACTCCGTCTGGATCTGGCCGTCGGAGATCTCGACGATTCGCTGCATCAACCGCTGGACCGAGGTGCCGATGCCCGGAAAATCTCGCGGATAGGATGAGACGACGGTCATCGTCCTCCTCTGCTGCGCGACCGCCGGGGCGGCGAGGGCTCCGGCGCCCGCGAGCGCGGCGCCGGTGAGAAATGTGCGACGTTCCATGTTTCCGTTCCCTTGCTACGCGCCTTGTTCCGGCGCCGAGTGAGCAAGACAGACTCGAAGGCGGCGGATTTTTCAAGCGCGTCGGGGGCATAGGCGACAGAACCGGGGGACATGGCGGCGCCGATGCGCCCGGGCGGCGCCCCGCTCCGCGCAACAGGGCGCCGCAACCTCCTTCACACCTGCCCGGAGACGCTCCGCAGCGTGGTCGGCGATCCTATTCCGCTTGGCAACATGACAGGTTTGTTCTACGTCACGTGCACGGATTGCGCCGGGGTCCAACGGCGCAAAAGCAGGGAGATAACCATGGAACGACGCCTATTCCTCAAAGGCGCGGCGCTCGCGGGCGCCGGCGCCCTCGCCGCCCCCGCCATCGCGCAGGCCAACAAGACGATCACCATCGTCTCGACCTGGCCGCGGGACTTCCCGGGCCTCGGCATCTCGGCGCAGCGCCTCGCGGCCAGCATCACCGAACTGTCCGAAGGCCGTCTGCAGACGGAGTATTTCGCGGCGGGCGAGCGCGTCGGCGCCTTCGACGTGCTCGACGAGGTCGCGGGCGGCAACAGCCAGGCCTATATCGGCGCTGACTACTACTGGACGGGCAAGCACCCGGGCTACGCCTACTTCACGGCGGTTCCGTTCGGCATGACGACGCCGGAATGGAACGCGTGGATCAAGTTCGCCGGCGGCCAGGCGCTGTGGGATGAGCTTTCCGGCGAATTCGGGATCAAGTCCGAGATGTGCGGCTCCACGGGCACCCAGGCCGGCGGCTGGTTCAACAAGGAGATCAACTCCGCTGAGGACCTGAAGGGCCTTAAGATGCGCATCCCCGGCCTCGGCGGCCAGGTGATGGCGAAGCTCGGCGCCTCCACGGTGTCCCTCCCCGGCGGCCAGATCTACGAGAACCTCGTCTCCGGCGCGATCGAGGCTACGGAGTGGGTCGGCCCCTACAACGACTACTTCATGAAGTTCTACGAGGCCGCCAAGATCTACTACACCGGCGGCATGCACGAGCCGGGCGGCGGCATCGCCTTCGGCATGAACGCCTCGTGGTACGGCACCCTCACCGACTGGGAGAAGGCCGTGATCCGCGCCGCCTGCCACAAGGAGCAGGCCGACTCCCATGAGGAGAACATGGCAAACAACGGCATCTACCTCGACCGCCTGATCACCGACCACGGCGTGCAGGTCGCGGCCTTCAATGACGACGTGTGGGACGCGTTCGGCGACGCCGCGGCGGAAGTCTTCGAGGAGACGCGGGCGCATTCCCCGCTCGCCGCGAAGATCGACGACAGCTTCCAGGCGACGCTCCGCCAGGTCGGCGGGTTCATGGACAAGTTCGAAGGAACCTTCGTCCGCCAGCGCAACCGCGTTCTGGGCCTCTGATCATCGCCCCGCCCGGCGCTCCGGCGCCGGAGGGGCGGTTCAGGGCGGGGCTTCGGCCCCGCCCTTCCTGTGACTCTTGCGCCGGCGGCGAAATAGCCCAGCGGCGGAACGGACAGGCGAGGATTTCCGAATGACAGACATGAGCGCCGCCATGGCGAAAGGCGGGGCGCCCGCCCCTCTGCTCCGGATTTTCGGCTGGGGAATGCTCGCCATTCTCGCCGCGTATCTGATCGAGAACGTGTGCGTCGTCTGGCTCGATTTCGAGGGCGCGCGCGCCATCTTCGCCGGCGGCGGCGTTGCGATGGCGGCTCTCTATCTCATCTTCATCGCGCTGGCGGCGTTCTGGGTGCTGTCGAGCGGATCGACCCCGCTGCGGCGGGACGCGGCGCGCATCACCGCCTTCAACGCCTATCTGATCCGGTCGCTCTTCTGGGCCGTGTTTTTCGTGGGGATCGTGGATGCGGCGATCGCCTTCGTCCGGGCCGAAGGGTTCCTGACAAACTTCATGGACGCGGAGACGGCGCTCCTTTACGGGCAGTCGCGCTTCCTTGCGCCGACCTTCCACGCCCCGCTGATCGCCCTCGGCTTCGTCGTCGGACTGTTCACGCGCACGCTCGGCTTCACCTGGCTCACGCTGCTGATCGTCGTGGCCGAACTCGGGATCGTCTTCTCCCGCTTCATCTTCTCCTACGAGCAAGCGTTGATGGGCGACCTCGTGCGCTACTGGTATGCGGCGCTCTTCCTCTTCGCGTCCGCCTACACGCTGCTCGAGGATGGCCATGTGCGGGTGGATGTTCTCTACGCAGGGTTCTCGCAGCGCGCGAAGGGCAGGGCCAACGCCATCGGCGCGATCTGTTTCGGGATCGTGAGTTGCTGGGTCATCATCACCATCGGTTTCGCGAGCAAGACATCGGTCATCAACAGCCCGATCTCCAGCTTCGAGATCTCGCAGACCGGAACATCCGGCATGTACATCAAGTACCAGATGGCGGCCTTCCTCGGCGTCTTCGCCGTCACCATGCTGATCCAGTTCGTCAGCCAGTTGTTCGAAGCGGTCGCGGATATCCGCGAAGAACCGGGGCGGCGCGAACCGGCGCCCGCCTCGGCGCAGTGAGGGCGCGCACATGGAACTCCTCTTTCTCGCCCTTCTCGTCGTCCTGATGGCGGCGGCGCTCGGCTCCGGTTATCCGGTGGCCTTCGCCCTGCCCGGCGCCGCGATCATCTCCATCGGCCTCGCCGCGGCGGCGGGCTGGGTCTTCGCCGAGAACCCTGACGCCTATTTCCACACCGGCGGGCCATCCCAGTGGTTGTCTGCGGGCGTGACCAACCTGCGAGGCGTCTACTGGGACGTTGACCGGGATACGCTGATCGCGATTCCGCTCTTCATCTTCATGGGCATCATGCTCCAGCAGTCGAAGATCGCGGAAGACCTGCTGGTCACGATGGCGCGGCTCTTCGGGCCGGTGCCCGGCGGCCTCGGCATCTCCGTCGTCTTCGTGGGCGCGCTTCTGGCGGCGACCACGGGCATCGTGGGCGCGACGGTCGTCGCGATGGGCCTTATCTCGCTGCCCGCCATGCTGCGGAACAATTACTCGCCCTCGCTCGCGACCGGCACCATCGCCGCCTCGGGCACGCTTGGGCAGATCATCCCGCCCTCCATCGTGCTCATCATCCTCGCGGACCAGCTCGCCTCGGCGACGGACCAGGCCTCGACCCTACGCAAGGCGCTGCACAAGGAGGCGACGGGCGAGCTCTCCATGCCCTCCGTCTTCGACGTGAGCTCCACGTCGGCGGGCGAGATGTTCCTCGGCGCGATGGTTCCGGGGCTCCTTCTCGTCGCGCTCTACATGATCTTCATTCTCGCCTATGCGCTGATCCGGCCGTCCAAGGCCCCGGCCGTGCACTACGAAGGGGAGTGGGACCGGAAGTTCCTCACCGAGGTCTTCGTGACCCTCGTGCCCCCGCTCACGCTCATCTTCCTCGTGCTCGGCTCGATCATCGCGGGCGTCGCCACGGTGAACCAGGCGGGCGCCATCGGGGCCGCGGGCGCGATGATCATGGCCGGCTACCGGCTGCATCCGACCGGGGGGCTCCGCGCCTACATCCCGGCGATTCTCGCCGCGATCGGGCTCGCGATCGTCGCCTATGCGACGTCGAACTACACGATGAACATCAAGTCGGTGACGTCGCCGGAAGACTCCTTCGGCATCACCATCGGCGTCATCGGCGTCCTCTTCCTGATCGTCGCCCTCGTCTGGAGCGGCCTCCGGACGTTCCGCTTCAACGGCACGCTGCAGGGCGTGATGGTCGAGACGGCGAAGACGACCTCGCTCGTCTTCATCATTCTCCTCGGCGCCGCGATGCTCACCTCCGCCTTCCGCGCCTTCGGCGGCGAGGATCTGGTGAAGGATTTCCTGCAATCGCTCCCGGGCGGCTTCTGGGCGCAGTTCATCGTCGTGATGGCGGTCATCTTCATCCTCGGCTTCTTCCTCGACTTCATCGAGATCGCCGTGGTCGTGGTGCCGATCGTCGCGCCGATCCTGCTGTCCGATCCCGGCGCGAACATCACCGCCGTCTGGCTCGGCGTGATGATCGGCCTCAACATCCAGACATCGTTCCTCACGCCGCCCTTCGGCTTCGCGCTCTTCTACCTTCGCGGCGTGGCGCCGGCGGCGGTCAAGACGGTGCAGATGTATCGCGGCGTGATTTCCTTCATCACGCTGCAGCTCACCGCGCTGGTGATCGTCGGCCTTTATCCGCCGCTCGTGAACTATCTGCCCTCCCGCTCCTCGCTCCTCGCGGAGACGGCGCCGCCGCCGCGCAACCCGCGGCTCCAGGCCTGCCTCACGGATTATGTGCGCGAGGCGATGGCGAACGACAACGGCGCGACGACGGCGGCGATCTCCGCGGCGCAGGGGCTGGACCTTTCCGCCCTGCCCCGCTCGCTCCAGAATGACGCCTCAGGCGGCTTCAAGGCCGCCGCGGACGCATCCGCCGCGCTCGCCGCCATCTACGAGGGGATTGCGGCTGTCGAGCAGGCGGCGCCCGCCTATCGCCCGATCCTGACCGAAGTGCGCGCATACGAACGCCTGATCCGTGACGAAGCGGAGGAGATCGAGCGCATCAGGGTCCAGCTCAGCCGGCTTCGCGGCGACGACATCGAGGAGCGAAAGGCGGCGCTGGAGGCGCAGCTCGCTGCGCTTGAGGCCGACAAGGCGCGCCTCGAAGCCCTGATCCCCGCGGAGTGGGACAGTGTGCACGACGAGTTCGCCAAACTCACCAAGGCGGAAGATGAGGCCCGCAACCTCTTCGCCCGCAACGCGGACAAGGCCTATGACGATCCGGCGAAGGTCCTCGCCACGCTGCAGGCGACGCCGGCCTATATCGCGATCGGGGCCGACCTTGAAGCCCTTCGCGGCGTGATCGCGGCGGGGACCGAGGCGGATCAGCCGGCGCTCGAGGCCGCCGTGCAGGAGATGGAGGGCCGGCTCGGCGCCATCGAGGGCGCGGGGGACGTGCGTTCCGAACTCGCGAAGGCCCGCCGCGCACTCCGCGAGCGCTCCTTCAGCATCGAGGACGCACTGGAGGCGCATGACGCGACGATGGCCGCCTATCGAGAGCAGATCGCATGGCGGGAGGCGGCCGCCGGCCTCGAGCCCGGCCTGCAGGCCTATCTGGACGGGATCAGGGACACGATCGGCGCCCGGGCCCAGCCGCGTCTCACGGAGGAGCAGGCGAAATTCCTCGCCGCCTGCGTCGCCAACCACAGGGACCTCGCGCTCTACTTCTGACCCTCGCGCCGGGCGGTGGACAGCCCCGCCGCCCGGCGCTACACCCCGGCCAGCAGAGAGCCGAGGCCCCGAATGATCCCCCGCTATTCCCGCCCGGAAATGACCGCCATCTGGTCTCCGGAAACGAAGTTCCGCATCTGGTTCGAGATCGAGGCCCACGCGACGGACGCGCTCGCCGATCTCGGCGTCGTGCCCGAGAGCGCGGCGAAGGCGGTCTGGAAAGCCAAGGATGTCGAATTCGACGTCGCCCGCATCGACGAGATCGAGCGGGAGGTGAAGCATGACGTCATCGCCTTCCTCACCCATCTCGCGGAGCATGTCGGGCCGGAGGCGCGCTTCGTCCACCAGGGCATGACCTCGTCGGACGTGCTCGACACCTGCTTCAACGTCCAGCTCGTGCGCGCCGCGGATATCCTCCTCGACGATATGGACGATCTCTGCGAGGCGCTGAAGCGGCGGGCCTTCGAGCACAAGTTCACGATCTGCATCGGCCGCAGCCACGGGGTCCATGCCGAGCCGACGACCTTCGGCCTCAAGCTCGCGCAGGCCTGGGCGGAGATGGACCGCAACCGCTCCCGCCTCGCCCAGGCGCGTGCCGAGGTCGCGACCTGCGCGATCTCCGGCGCCGTGGGCACCTTCGCCAATATCGACCCGGCGGTGGAGGCGCATGTCGCAGCCAAACTCGGGCTGGAGACGGAGCCCGTCTCCACCCAGGTCATCCCGCGGGACCGGCACGCGATGTTCTTCGCAGTGCTCGGCGTCATCGCCTCCTCCGTCGAGCGCGTCGCGGTGGAGATCCGGCATCTCCAGCGCACCGAGGTTCTGGAGGCGGAGGAGTATTTCTCGCCCGGCCAGAAGGGCTCCTCCGCCATGCCGCACAAGCGCAACCCGGTGCTGACGGAGAACCTGACCGGCCTCGCCCGCATGGTCCGCGCCTATGCGCTGCCGGCGATGGAGAATGTCGCGCTCTGGCATGAGCGGGACATCTCCCATTCCTCGGTCGAGCGGATGATCGGCCCGGACGCGACGATCACCCTCGATTTCGCGCTCGCGCGGCTGACGGGCGTGATCGAGAAGCTGGTTGTCCACCCCGAAAACATGGAGCGCAACCTCAACCGCTTCCGCGGCCTCGTCCACTCGCAGCGCGTGCTTCTGGCGCTGACGCAGAAGGGCGTGAGCCGGGAGGATTCCTACCGCCTCGTGCAGCGCAACGCGATGAAGGTCTGGGAGGAGGAGGCGGATTTCCTCGCCGCGCTGAAGGCTGATCCGGAAGTATCAGCCGCCCTCTCGCCGGAGGAGATCGAGGCGAATTTCGACCTCGCGCATCACACGCGGCATGTGGATACGATCTTCGCGCGGGTGTTCGGGCCGGAGGATGAGGCCTAGCGGAAACGTGCAGGCCTGCACGGATCGGGCGCCAATCGCGTGATCCGCGCTTGCGCGGCCCCGGCGGCTCCCCATCTCACATCCATCGGCCCCGCTGGGGCGCTCCACCCCGGAGATCAAGATGGACGATGAACCCCGAGGCTTCACGCTTCGCACCGCCGCCTTTTCCGCCTTCGCGCTCGGATGGGTCGCGCTGACCCTCGGCGCCGCCTTCGCAGGCTGAGCACACCCCGGCCGTCTCCGGCCGGGGCGCGGGCGCGGCTCAACCGATCTCGCTCATGATCTGAAGCTTGGCCTCGGCCTCGAGCGCGGCGAGCTTGGCGCGCACCTCGGCCTCGGTGATCGCGGCGCCCTTGGCGGCGATGTCGGCCATGACCTTCCGCATCACGTCCTCGTCCCCCGCTTCCTGGAGGTCGGCGACGACGACGGACCGCGCATAGGCCTCCGCATCCGCCTCGCCCAGCGGCCCGGCGAGCCAGAGGCCGAGCAGCTTGTTCCGCCGCGCCGCGACCTTGAACTGCAGCTCCGCGTCATGGGCGAACTTGGACTCGAAGGCCTTTTCGCGGTCGTTGAACGTGGTCATGGCGGCTCTCCCTGAAGGTTTCGCCCGCAGACATAGGCGAGCGGGGCGCCGCTGTGAAGCCGCCTCCGACCGCCCGTCGCATTGGTCGCAAGCCCCGCGCCCCGCCGCTTGCCGGGGCCGGAGGCTCCGCCTATGGTCCGCGCGCCCCGAAGCCCGCAGAAGGACGCACCAAGTGCCGCATCGCCCCCCGAAAGGCCGAATCTGATGGAGATCCGGCCCGATTTCGCCGCCTTCGAAGCGGCCCATGCGCGGGGCGAGAACCAGGTGCTCTGGACCCAGCTGCCCGCCGATCTCGATACGCCCGTCTCGCTGATGCTGAAGCTCACCGGCGCGGCGGAGAACAGCTTCCTGCTAGAATCCGTCACGGGCGGGGAGATCAAGGGCCGCTATTCCGCGCTCGGCATGAAGCCGGACGTGATCTGGCGCTGCGTCGGAGACCGCGCGAGCCTCAACCGCGCCGCGCGCTACGATCCGGACGCGTTCGAGGAGGATCCGTTGCCCCCCCTCGCCTCGCTCCGCGCCTTCCAGGCCGAGAGCCGGATCGACCTGCCGCCGGAACTCCCCCCCATCGCCGCCGGGCTCTTCGGCTTCTTCGGCTATGACATGGTGCGGCAGGCGGAGCGGCTCCCCTACCCCGCCGGCAAGCCCGATCCGCTGGGCCTGCCGGACAGCCTGATGATGCGCCCCACCGTCGTCGCCGTGATGGACGCGGTGAAGGACGTGGTGACGCTGATCGCCCCCGTCTGGGCTCGGGAGGGGCAGCCGGCCCGCGCCGCCTACGCCCAGGCCGCGGAGCGGCTCTCGGACGCCGTGGCGGCGCTGGACCGGCCGGTGCCCGCGGATCGCGCGCTGATGGAGGCGGCGGAGATCGGCGCGCCCGTCTCCAACACGCCGGTCGAGGCCTATCTCGGCATGGTCGCGAAGGCGCGGGAGTACATCGCGGCGGGGGACATCTTCCAGGTCGTCCTCTCGCAGCGCTGGCGGCTCGATTTCCCCTACCCGCCCTTCACCTTCTACCGGGCGCTGCGGCGGACGAACCCCTCCCCCTACATGTTCTACTTCAACTTCGGCGGCTTCCAGCTTGCGGGCGCGAGCCCGGAGGTGCTGGTGAAGGTCCGCGGCGGCGTCGTCACCATCCGCCCCATCGCCGGCACGCGGCGGCGCGGGGAGAATGAGGCGGAGGATCGGGCGCTGGAGGCCGAGCTGATGGCGGACCCGAAGGAGCTGGCCGAGCATCTCATGCTGCTCGATCTCGGGCGGAACGATGTCGGCCGCGTCGCGAAGATCGGCACCGTGCGGCCGACCGCGGAATTCACCGTGGAGCGCTATTCCCACGTCATGCACATCGTCTCCAATGTGGAGGGGGAGCTGGACCCGAAGCATGACGCGCTCGCCGCCCTCCTCGCCGGGCTCCCCGCCGGCACCGTCTCTGGCGCGCCGAAGATCCGGGCGATGCAGATCATCGACGAGCTGGAGACGGAGAAGCGCGGGCCCTATGCCGGCGGCGTCGGCCATATCTCCTCGGCGGACGACATGGACATGTGCATCGCCCTCCGCTCCGCCGTCATCAAGGACGGCGCGCTCTATGTGCAGGCGGGCGGCGGCGTCGTCTGGGATTCGGACCCGGAGGCGGAGCGGATGGAGACGATCCACAAGGCCCGCGCCGTGATGCGCGCGGCGGAGGAGGCGGCGCGCTTCGCCCGGCGGGGGAACCGGTGAGGGGCCATGCGCACAGTGCGCAGGGCATCCAACCCTCTGGCGTCATTCAGGAATCTATCCAGATACCCCACATGCGCGCGGCGAGGTGAGGCCCCATGTATCTCCCCGACCATTTCAGGGAAACCGACGAGGCCGCCGTCGCCGGCCTGATCGAGGATCACCCGCTCGCCTGCATCGTGGCGCATACGGCGGAGGGCCTGATCGCAAACCACATCCCGCTCCTCCCCGGCCGGCCCGGGGAGATGATCGGCCATGTCGCGCTCGGGAACGACATGCACCGCCTGATCGCGGAGGGGCAGGAGGTGCTCGCCATCTTCCGCGCGGAGGAGGGATACATCTCCCCCAACTGGTATCCGGGCAAGGCGGAGCATCACCGCGTCGTGCCGACCTGGAATTACCGCGTCGTCCATGTCCACGGCGCGATCGCCTTCCAGCATGACGAGCCGGCGAAGCGCGCCGCCGTCGGCCTCCTGACCAGCCGGCGGGAGCGGCGGGCGAACGGCGACGCGGCCTGGCGCATGGCCGACGCGCCGGCGGATTACATGGAGACGATGCTCGCCGGCATCGTCGCCTTCCGCATCGCCGTGAGGCGGATCACGGCGAAATCCAAGCTGAGCCAGAACCGCGAGGCGCAGGACCTGCAGGGCGCCGTCTCCGGCCTCCGCGCGGCGGGGGAGGAGGCGCTGGCCGGGCGCATGGCGCGCGGGCTGGCCGGGGAAACCGGGCGTTGAACAGCGTGAGTCGGCGAGCGGTCCGTATCCATCTTCGTCATCCCGGCGAGATGATCTTTGGCACGGCGGCGAAGCCCGGCGCGAGGCCTGTTCAGGTTTTTGCGCCCTTTTCCTGATAGCCTCTTTATATCAGATACTTGACCCATTTGCACTGCGTGTGCACACGCCCCGCGAGCCGGCTTGACGGCGCGCCCGCCCACCCGGCGCCCGCAGGGCGGAGGCCGCGCCTCTCGCTCTCCGTTTAACCCGACCTTCACCGAAGGGCGCGAGACTGCTCCGGCCGAAAGCTGGAGCGTGCGCGATGTATCAGAAACCTGATCAGGCCTTCATCGACTATGACGGCTATGTCTGGGGCCGCCTCTCCCAGGTCTATCGCGGGCCGAAGCCCGATCTCTCGCAGCCTTACATCGCCTGTATCGGCGGGGCGCAGACCTTCGGGCGCTATGTCGAGAAGCCGTTCCCGTCTCTCCTCGGGGAGATGCTGGGCCGGCAGGTCGTGAATTTCGGCACCGCCAACGCCGGACCGGGCTTCTTCCTCCGCGATTCGGAAGTGCTGGAGGCCGCCTCCGCCGCCGATCTCTGCGTCGTGCAAGTGATGAGCGCCCGCTCCCTCTCCAACCGGCTCTTCAAGGTGAAGCTGGCGCGGAACGCGCAGATCGAGGCCGTCTCGAAGGCGCTGGAGGATCTCTTCCCCCATGTCGATTTCGAGACCTTCACCTACGCCCACAACATGCTGAACCAGATCGCGGAGGACGACCCGGAGAAGTTCCTCGCCGTCGAGACCGAGCTGAAGACGGCCTGGGTCGCGCGCACCCGCGTCCTCCTCCAGTCGATCCAGACCAAGCGCGTCCTCCTCTGGTTCTCCGAGCGGAGCCCGAACGAGGGGCCGAAGGTGACGGCGGAGAACCCGGCGCTGAAATATCCACAGTTCGTCGATCAGGAGATGATCGACGCGGTGAGCCCACTGGCCGACGAGGTCGTCTATTGCGTGACGTCGAAAGGGATGCCGCAGGACCTGACGAAAGGCGGCGCCCCCGTGCTGCAGACGCCCTTCGGCATGCCGGTGACGGAGAACCGCTACTATCCCTCGCCGGAGATGCACGCGGCCGCCGCCGAGGCGCTGCGCCGCCCCGTCGCGGAACTCCTCGCCGCCGGGGAGCGGGTGGCGGACCGGGGCGAGCGCATCACGATCTGAGCGCTCGCCGCTCGATCTCCACGCCGAGCGCGCCCGAGGTCCTGTCCAGCTTCTCGATCCGGATGCGCGCGGCGAGGACGCCGCGATGGGCGAGGAGCCGCGTGGCGAGCCGCGCCGCGAAGGTCTCAAGGAGCTTCATCCGCGGCCCCTCCGCGAGATCGCGGATCGCATGCAGAATGAGGTCGTAGGAGACGACGCTCCCCTCCTCGTCCGGCGCATCCGCCTCGAAGGGCGCAACTTCCAGCTCCACCGAGAAGCGCACCCGCTGCCGCCGGCCGAATTCCTCGGCATAGGCGCCGATCTCGATCTCGGCCACATGATCGCTTAGAAAGATGCGGTCAGGCCCCGCCGCGCCGACTTCCGAGTCCCGCATCTCCGCCCTCCCCCACCCTGGCGCTCTCTTGCCGCCGCAAAGGGCGCGCAGCGCGCGCGGAACCGACGCCGAAGGAGCTGTGGGCGGCGCCGGGCGCGGCCTCAGCTGTCGTTCGAGGAGACGCGGGTCGGGAAGCGGTAGAAGATATGGGCGCCGATCCGGGTCGTCTCGGTCAGCTTGCGCGCCCAGCGCGGGTTGACCGCGGTGGTATGGAAATGCGTCGCGCCGCCGGTGATGACCCGGGGCCGGCCCGCGAGCATCATCTTCGCGACCTTCGCCGCCTTCACGAAGGCCGCGCGGTTCGCCACCCGCTCCGCCTTGCCGTCGCAGGCGTAGGAGAACTGGCAGGCGTTCCGCTTGTCGCTCCCCTGGGTGACGACGGCGCAGACGTCATTCGGATAGACGCCGCTGTCCACCCGGTTGAGGATCACCTCGGCGACGGCGAACTGGCCCTTCGTATCCTCGCCGCGGGACTCGAAATAGACCGCTTCGGCGAGGCAGCGAAGCTCCCGCTGGTCAACGCCTTCCGCGATGGCGTCGAGCGAGGCGGAGGAGACGGAGACGACCTCGTTCACGTCCATGCCCCGCGTCGCTTCCGCCAGCGCGGCGGCCAGCGCATCCTCCTGCGCCAGCGTCTCGAGATCGGGGTCGGAGATCGCGCCGGGGGAGAAGCGGACGGGGCTGGCCGGCAGGCGCCCCGTGCGGGCGAAGACCGCGTCGCTCTCTAAAGCGCGGAAGGCGGAGCGCTCCGCCCGAAGAAGCGCGAGGACCTGGGCGGGGGCGGCCTCCGCCCCCCTGCCCGACTGTTCCGCTGCGGAGGGCGCGGCGGAGAGGCTCAGAACCGACGCCGCCGCGAGGGCGGCCAGGGGAACGTAGCGGGCGAAACGAGGCGTCATGCGGAACCCTTCGGCAAACGCCCGGCGCGGGTCTGGCGCTTCGGGCAGCGGGGTTGGCGAACCCCCATAGTCTCCGTGGACAGAAAGCGCCGGGCATTCTGCCGGGCGCGGCAATCGTTAACGTCGTGTGAAGCGGAAAAGGCGCCTTTCGGTCAATCGGAATCCGCCCCGGGCGTCCATGGGTTAATCACAATCTGCACGAATCGCCGAAAGATCACGAAACAATTTCGTCAAGCTACAGATTGTTATCGCGAATCGCCCTGCCCGCGCCGCTCCGCGAGCAGCCTCGCCTGCGCCGCGGCGAGCCGGGCGATCGGCAGCCGGAACGGGGAGCAGGAGATGTAGTCGAACCCCGCCAGTTCGCAGAAGCGGATCGAGGCCGGGTCGCCCCCATGCTCGCCGCAGAGGCCGAGCGTGAGGCCGGGGCGCGCGCGCCGCCCCCGCTCCGTGGCGATCAGCAGGAGCTCGCCCACCCCCTCGACATCGAGCGAGTGGAACGGATCCTCGGGGAAGACGCCCTTGGCCACATAATCCCGCATGAAGCGCCCGGCGTCGTCCCGGCTGAGGCCGTAGGTCATCTGCGTCAGGTCATTGGTGCCGAAGGAGAGGAACTCCGCGGAGCCCACGATGTCCCCCGCCCGGAGCGCGGCGCGCGGCGTCTCCACCATCGCCCCGATCTTGTAGCGGAGCGCGGCCCCGCTCTCCGCCCGCACCTGCTCGGCCACCCGTTCGACCACCCGGGCCAGCAGCTCCATCTCCCGGTTGGCGGAGACGAGGGGGATCATGATCTCGGGGATCACCGGCTCCCCTGTCGCCCGCCCGGCCTCGACCGCCGCCTCGAAGGCCGCGCGCGCCTGCATCTCGTAGATCTCGGGGAAGGCGACGCCGACGCGGCAGCCGCGCTTGCCCAGCATCGGGTTGAACTCCCGCATCTCCTCCGCCCGGCGGGTGACGACCTTGAGCGGCAAGCCCATCGCATCCGCGAGTTCGGCCATCTCCCGCGGGCCATGCGGCAGGAACTCGTGGAGCGGCGGATCGAGCAGGCGGATAGTGACCGGCAGGCCCGCCATGATCTCGAAGAGCTCGCGGAAGTCCGCCCGTTGCATCGGCAGGAGCTCGGCCAGCGCCGCGCGCCGGTCCGCCTCCTGCTCGGCGAGGATCATGCGGCGCATGACCGTGATGCGCTTCTTGTCGAAGAACATGTGCTCCGTGCGGCAGAGCCCGATCCCGTCAACGTTGAAGCCGACCGCGACGCGCGCGTCCTGCCCGGTGTCGGCGTTCGCGCGCACCTTCAGGCGGCGCACCTCGTCAGCCCATCGCATCAGCGTCTCGAAGGCGCCGGAAAGCTCCGGCCGCACCAGCCGCGGCGCGCCAGCGAGCGCCTCGCCCGCGGCGCCGTCGATGGTCACGACATCGCCTTCGCGGAACACACGTCCGTCCGCCGCCGTCATCATCCGCGCCTCGAGGTCGAGCGCGATGTCGGAGGCGCCGACGACGCAGGGCGCGCCGAGGCCGCGGGCGATCACCGCGGCGTGGCTCGTCATGCCGCCGCGTACGGTCAGCACCCCGGCGGCGGCGTGCATGCCGCGGATATCCTCCGGGCTCGTCTCGATCCGGACGAGGATCGCCGGCTCCTCCCGCGCGGCGAGCGCCTCCGCCGCCTCGGGCGAGAAGACGACGGCGCCGGTCGCCGCGCCGGGGGAGGCCGGAAGGCCCTTCCCGATCACGTCGCGCCGCGCCCCCGCCGCGACCGCGGGGTGGAGATGGGCGACGAGCCCGGCAGGGTCGATCCTGAGGAGCGCGTCGTCCCGCCCGATCGCGCCCGCCTCGACGAGATCGACGGCGATCCGCACCGCCGCGCGCGGCGTCGGCCGCAGCGGCTGCGCGTCCAGAAGAAAGAGTCGTCCGCCCTCCAGCGTGAACTCCACGCGGCACGCCTCTCCCAGCGCCCGCTCCGCGGCGGCGACGAGGGCGCGGAGCGAGGCCGCCGCCGCCGGGGCATCCGCCTCCAGCGAGGGCGCGCTCTGCCCGGCGGCGATGCGCCCCGCCTCGGTGAGGAAGCGCGGGGTGCGGAGGCCCATCAGCGCCTCCTCTCCCTGCGCCTGGGGCAGGAAGCGGCCCTCGAAACCCGGCTCCCCGGTCTCCTCCGAGCGGCCATGCGCGACGCCGGCGCCGGAAGGCGCGGGGCCGAGGCCGACCGCCATGGCCTGGGCGATCAGGGCCTGCGGCGCCGCGGCGTCCACGCCCCGCGCCTGCCGGAGGATCCGCGCGGTCGGGGAGGACCATGCCCGGCGCATCGCCGCGACGGCGAGGGAAAGCTGTTCCGACGCGTCCTCCGGGAAGGATTCGCCGGCCTCCTCCTCCGCCAGCGTCAGATAATCCGCCTCCAGCGCGCGGAGCGCGTCGAGCGAGAGCGCCTCCTCCGTCTCGGCTCCGGATTGCTTGATGCGGTCATAGAGAGCGGCTTCGAACGCCTCCGGGTCAGCCCCCATCGCCGCGACGGAGAAGCTGTGGATCAGCCGGCGGCGCAGGTCGATCGCCGCCCGTTCGCCCAGCCGCCGCGCGAGCGCTTCGCAAGCGGCGCGCGTGAGGCCGAGATTGAGAAGCGCCGGGGCGGCTGCGGCCCCGGCCGCGGCGGGGCTGGACCGCAGCGCGAGCAGGAGCGGGCGCGCCGGGTCGCCGAAGCCGAGCCCCGTCTCCCGCTCCAGCGCCGAGAGCGCCTCGGCCAAGGCGCCGGGCGCGGCGTCATCCGGAAAGACGAAGCCGGGCGGCGTGGGCGCGCCAGCGGCGGCGAGGCGGCAGAGGCGCCACGCCTTCGCGCCGTGGCGCGCCGGGTCCGTTGCGTCGGAGAGGGGGCTGATCGCAGTCTTCATCGCTCTCTCCTCTATAGCGCGCTTCGCGCTTGCGAAAGCGTCAAGTCCCGCGCCTGCGAAAGCGACCCTTCAAAAGCGAACAATTGACAAGAGACACAACCTTTGATTGATGTTTTGCAGAGTGCGAACGTGGGGGCGGGGGATGGAGGCCGAAACGGTCGATGCTGCGGCGACGCAGCCTTATGTCATCGGCATCGGGGCTTCGGCGGGCGGACTCGAAGCGCTGAGGGACCTCTTCCGGAACCTTCCCCGCGATTCCGGCGCCGTCTATGTCGTCGTCCAGCACATGTCGCCGACGCACAAGAGCCTCCTTTCGACCCTCATCGCGCGCGAGACGCATCTCGACGTCCGCGACGTCGAGGACGGGATGAAGCCAGAGCCCGGCGCCGTCTATGTGGCGCCGCCAAGCGTGGACGTGATCTATCGCGCCGGCCGGCTCCGCCTCGTCGCCGGGCCGCAGGGCGCGGTCTCGCCCAAGCCCTCGGTGGACCGGTTCTTTCTGAGCCTCGCGGAATCCGCGAGGGAGCGGGCGGCCGGCATCGTGCTTTCGGGCACCGGCAGCGACGGCGCCTTCGGCGTCCGCGCCATCCGCGGCGCCGGCGGGCTGACCATCGCGCAGGATTCCGAGAGCGCGAAATATGACGGGATGCCCTCCGCTGCGGTGGAGACAGGCTGCGTCGATCTCGTCCTCACCCCGGCGGAGATCGGCGCCCAGCTCGGCCGCATCATCGCCTCTCCGCATGATCTGGACCGGTTCCGCCCGCCCGCGGGCGCGGAGAATCCGCTCGCCGAACTTCTGCAGATCGTCCTCGCGCGAACCCGCGTGGACTTCAGGGACTACAAGCCGACGACGATCCAGCGCCGGCTGGAGCGACGGATGATCGCCCTCGGCCTCGACGACCAGGCGGAATATGTCCGCACCTGCCGCTCCAACCCCGCGGAGGTGGACGCGCTCTTCCGCGATTTCCTCGTCTCGGTCACCTGGTTCTTCCGCGACCCGCTGGAATTCCTCGCCCTCGCACCCTTGGTGAGGGAGATCGCGGCGCGGCGCACCGGGCGGCCCGCCCGCGTCTGGATCGCCGGCTGCGCGACGGGGGAAGAGGCCTATTCCGTCGCCATCCTCTTCGCCGAGGCGATGGGCGGGCCCGAGGCGCTCGGCAAGGACAAGCTGCAGATCTTCGCCTCGGACATCGACGCCCGCGCGCTCGACGTCGCGCGGCGGGGCCGCTACCCGCGGGCGGCGATCGAGAATGTGCCGCAGGAATATGTCTCCCGCTATTTCACGGTCGAGGATGACGGGGTGGCCGTCCATCCGGCGCTGAAGGACACCGTGATCTTCTCCTATCACAACGTGTGCCAGGATCCGCCCTTCATCAATCTGGACCTGATCTGCTGCCGCAACCTCCTGATCTATTTCAACCAGCCCCTGCAGGCGCGCGTCTTTTCCCGCTTCGCCTATGCGCTCGAGGCGGAGGGGGCGATCTTCCTCGGCACGGCGGAGACGGTGTCGGTCTCCGAGGATCTCTTCGTCAGGATCGGGGACGGCGCGCATCTCTATCGCCGGCGCCATGCGGCGCGGCGCCCGATGATCCGCTTCGGCGGCTATGACCTGCCGGCGGGGACGGACCGGGCGAATCGCGCCGCCGCTGCCCGCGAGGCGGCGAGCGACGCCTCGGCCGCGGAAGACCGGGCGCTGTTCGACGCGCTTGCCCGCACCCTCGGGCCGGATGTGGCGCTTGTCTCCGACGATTTCCGTATCCTTCGCGTCTATGGCGATCTCGGCCGCTACGTCACGCTGAACGAGACCACGCGCCTTCAGATGAGCCTCTCCATGCTCGCCCCCGAACTCGCGCAGGAGGCGCGGACGCTGGTGACGGTCGCGCTCCGCTCCGGCCAGCGGCGGCAGGGCGTCGCCCACCGCTCCGAAGGCGCGCCGGGGGAGGCTCTGCGGATCGAGGTATTCCCACTCGCGAGACCGGGGGATGCCGAGCGCCTCGCCCTTGTCGCCTTCACGCGCCAGGCGGAGATTCAGCCGCCCCGCCCCGCCGAGGCCGACCCCGGCGGGGAATGGCTGGAGACCGTGGAGCGCGAGCTCGCCTCTACGCGCGAGGCGCTGCAGCAGACAATCGAGGCGCTGGAGACCTCGAACGAGGAACTGCAATCCGCCAACGAGGAGCTGCAATCGACCAACGAGGAGCTGCAGGCGACGAACGAGGAGCTCGAAACCTCCAACGAGGAGCTGCAATCCTCCAACGAGGAGCTGGTGACGGTGAACGAGGAGCTTCAGATCTCCTCCGCCGAACTGGCGACGACGAACGAGGAGCTTTCGACCATCCTCCAGAACGTCGCCGCGCCGCTTCTCATCATCGACAGCGCCTTGCAGATCACCAAGGCGAGCCGCGAGGCGATCCAGCTCTTCCGGCTGGAGCCGCCGCTCGACACCCCGCATCTGAGCCAGTGCGCGCTGCCGGAGGGCTTCCCGCCGCTCGTCGACATCGCGAACGAGGCGCTCCAGCTCGGCCGCGCGACGACGCGGGAATTCGCCGCCGGCGGCGCGTTCCATACGCTGCGCTGCGCCCCGGTGGCGACGCAGCGCGGCCAGCTCCAGGGCGTGACGATGACGTTCATGGCCTCGCCCGGCGCCGGAAGGCTCGCGGCGGAGCTCGCCCATGTGTTCGAGCGGGCGCCAATTCTCCTGATGCGGCGGGACTCGGAAGGAAGGGTGCTCCGCATTTCCGAGCGCGCGGCGGCGCTTTTCGGCGTCTCGCCCGATGCGGCCGAAGGCGAGCTGCTCACCGATCTCGTCGGCCCCGAGGCGGGCGGGCGGATCATCGCCGCTGACCGCGCTTTCCTCGCCTCCGGCCGCTCCGCCGAGGCGGCGATCGAGGGCGGCGCCGGGGGCTGGCGGCAGATCGTCCGCTACCGTTTCCAGCCGACGCCGGAGGAGGAGCCGACCGTCTACGCCATCGGCTTCGACATCACCGACAGGCGGGAGCGGGAGCTCGATCTGCTGCGCCTTTCCGGGCAGGTGAGCCTCGCAGAAGCCTCGGTCGGCGCCGTCTTCTGGTCCGCCGACACGGCGACGGGGAAGATGGACTGGCCCGACGCCGCCGCGGCGCTGCACGGCGGCGCGCCGGAGAGGCTGGAGGACCTCGCCGACCTCTATGACGAGGCCGGCGCCGAGGCCGCGCGGCGGGCGATGCGCAACGCGCTCGCTGCCGGGGGCGGCTTCGGCTACGCCGCCCGGACGAAGGCGGGCGGCCGCATGGTGCGCTGCGCCGGGCGCGCGCTGACAGGGGCGGACGGCGCGCCGCTGATGCTCATCGGCCTTTTCCGGCCCGAGGGCGAACCGGCGCCGCGGCCGGCGCCGGAGCCCGAAACTGCCCGTCGCATTCCGCAGGATTCGCGATAAACTCGCCGCTGACGGGCGCATAGGCCCGCTGTAGCCGGTCGACAGGAGGCAGAGATGAAGGTCGTTCCAACCCTCGCCGCAGGGGCGTTCGCCCTTGGCGCGCTCGCCGCGGGGCAGGCGCTCGCCGCCGGCGCGACCATCGGGATGCAGCTGGAGCCCCCCGTGCTCGACCCGACGGCCGGCGCCGCCGCGGCGATTGACGAGATCGTCTATTCCAACGTCTTCGAGGGATTGGTGAAATTCGGGGAGGATGGCGCGATCCATCCGGCCCTCGCCGAATCCTGGGAGATTTCCGATTTCGGCCTCGTCTACACCTTCCGCCTGCGCGAGGGCGTGAGCTTCCATGACGGCACGGCCTTCGACGCGGAGGACGTGAAGTTCTCATTCGACCGGATCGCGGCGGCGGAGAGCCAGAACGCGCAGAAGGCGCTTTACGCCGCCATTCTGGAGACGGCGGTCATCGACCCCCGCACCGTTCGCGTGACGCTCAACCAGCCGACGGGCGCCTTCCTCTTCAACCTCGCCTGGGGCGACGCCGTGATCGTCGCGCCCGAGAGCGCGGCGGAGAACGGCGCGAATCCGGTCGGCACCGGCCCGTTCCGCTTCTCCCGCTGGCTGAAAGGCGACAGCGTCGAGATCGTGCGGAACGACGCCTATTGGGGCGAGCCGGCGAAGCTCGACTCGGTCACGTTCAAGTTCATCTCGGACCCGAACGCCGCCTTCGCCGCCGTCATGGCCGGGGATATCGACGCCTTCCCCGGCTTCCCGACGCCCGAGATTCTCGACCAGTTCGCGGCGGACCCGCGCTTCCTGGTCATCACCGGCTCGACCGAGGGGGAGACGATCCTCTCCACCAACAACAAGGCCGGGCCGCTCGCCGACA
>JAUIDE010000038.1 GCA_030429105.1 Alphaproteobacteria bacterium | reverse complement strand
CGCCCTGCTGGAGTCCGGCGAACCGGCGGAGGCCGCGCTGCTCGACTGGCGGGGCGAGCCTGAGGCCGAAATCGCCCTTCTCGACGCGGCGGCCGGGCGGGCGGGCGCGGGCCTCGTCCTGCTCACGCCCTTCGGCGCCGCTCCGCCCGCCCCGCGCCCTGGCGCGATGCTGATGCGCCCGGTCTGCGCGGCGGCGCTGAGCGAGGCGGTGAGCCGGGCGCGGGCCCCGGCGCCGCGGCCCGCCCGGCTCGCGTCATGACGACGCAAGGCGCGCCCGCTTCCGCCCGCCCCGCCTCCCGCTGGCGGGTCCTGCGCACGACGGCGATGGTCTCCTTCGCCTGCGTCGTCGGCTCGAACGCGCTCGCGCTCGTCTATGTCCTGGCCGCGGATCTCGATTCCGAAATGCTGTGGACGACGATCATCCTCACCACCTTCATCTCCGGCGTCGTCTCGGGGCCGACCTGCTGGCGATTCGTGCTGGATGCGGAGAAGCTCCGCGCCGCGAAGGCGGAGGCGGAGGCCGCCAACCGGCGCGCCGCCGCCGCCGACCGGGCGAAGAGCGCCTTCCTCGCCAACATGAGCCACGAGATCAGGACGCCGATGAACGGCGTGCTCGGCGTCGCGGAACTTCTCAACCACACCGAGCTCGACGAGCGGCAGCGGAGCTATGTCGGCGTCATCAAGTCCTCGGGCGACGCGCTCCTGAAGATCATCGACGAGGTGCTGGACCTCTCGCGCATCGAGGCGGGGCGGATGGAGCTGGAGCCGGCGCCCTTCGCGCTGCGCGAACTCGTGGAGGATGTCGGCCTCCTCATCGCCGCGCGGGTCGCCGAAAAGCCGGTCGAGGTTCTCGTCTCCGTCGATTCCGCTCTGCCGGACCGATTGGTGGGAGACGCCGGGCGGCTCCGCCAGATCCTCGTCAACCTCGCCGGGAACGCGGCCCGCTTCACCGACGAGGGGCATGTGCTCATCTCCGCCGAAGCCGCTGGGCGGGGCCGCGACGGCGCCGCGCGGCTCATCCTCGCGGTGGAGGATACCGGGCCCGGCGTGCCGGAGGGGCAGCGGGAGCGGATCTTCGGCGCCTTCGTGCAGGCGGAGGGGGCCTTCGCGGGCAAGAGCGCGGGCGCCGGGCTCGGTCTCTCGATCTCGGCCTCGCTCGCCGCGCTGATGAAGGGGTCGATCCGCGTCGAGGAAGCCCGGGGCGGCGGCGCCCGCTTCGCGATGGAGGTCTCGCTGCCGCCCGCGCCGTCCCCTCCGAGGGCGCGGCCGCTCGCTGGCCGATGCGTCGCGCTCCTCTCCGCCTCGCCGCTCCACGGCGCGATTGTCGAGGCGCTGCTCTCCGGCGCCGGGGCCGACGTCCGGCGCGCGGCGGAGCCGCTTGAGGCGGCCGCTCTGCTTGCGGACGGAAGGCCGGACGCCGCCCTTCTGGACTGGCGGGGCGAGCCGCCCGGGGCGCTCGGTCCCTTCCTCGATGCGGCCGCCGAGGCGGGCGCCGGGGTCCTTGCGCTCGCGCGGTTCGGCGGGCCGGAGCCCGAGACGCCGGGGCTCCGCGTCCTCTCCCGCCCGGCGCCTTCCCGGGCGCTCCTCGCCGCGATCGTCAAGGCCGCGGCGGCGGCGGCGGCGGCGCGCCCGCCTTCCGCGGCGCGGGCGCATCGTCTATAGCGGACCTCGGCGCCGGGAGCGGGCGCGGGGAGGCGGACGATGGCCGACGGCACGGCGGCGGAGGCGGCGAGGCGGCGGCGCAAATGGCTCGGCGCCCTCGCCCATCAGGCCGAAACCGCGCCGGGAAGGCTCGTCTTCTGGGCCGTCGCGCTCGTCGTCGGGGTGATGGCGGGCTACGCCGCGGTCGGCTTCCGCCTCTCCATCGACATCCTCCAGACCTTCTTCTACGGCGCGGGGAACCAGACGATCCACAGCCACGCGGCGGGGCTCGACCCGTGGATCGTCTTTCTCGTTCCGGTCTTCGGCGGGCTCGCCGTGGGCCTCATCCTCCACCGCTTCACGCCGAACGCCCGCGTCCTCTCCGTCTCCGACGTGATCGCGGCGGCCGCGCTCCGGGATTCGCGGGTGGACCGGAAGGCGGGCGTCGCCTCCGCCGCCGCCTCGCTCATCACGCTCTCGACCGGCGGCTCGACGGGCCGGGAGGGGCCGGTGGTCCATCTCGCCGCCGTGATCGCGGGCTGGGTGGACGACCGGCTGAACCATCACGGCGTCACCGCGCGGGACATTCTCGGCTGCGCCGTCGCCGCCGCCGTCTCGGCCAGCTTCAACGCCCCGCTCGCCGGCGCGCTCTTCGCGCTCGAGGTCGTGCTGCGGCACTACGCGCTCCACGCCTTCGGCCCGATCGTGATGGCCTCGGTGGCCGGCGCCGTGATCGCACGGGTCCATATCGGGGAGTACACGCAGTTCATCCTGCCGGAAAACACGCTCGGCTTCTACGAGGAGATACCGGCCTTCATGCTGCTCGGCGTCGTCTGCGGCCTCGCCGCGGTCGTGATGATGCGGACGCTCTTCGCGGCGGAGGATCTGGCGGACGCGGCGCAGAAGCGGCTCCGCTGCCCGGTCTGGGCCCGGCCGATGATCGCGGGCGCGATGCTGGGCGCCCTCGCCATCCCGTTCCCGCATGTCATCGGCGTCGGCTACGAGACGACGACGCGGGCGCTGACCGGCGGGCTCGACTTTCAGGCCGCGGTGCTCTTCGCCGTGGTGAAATGCGCCGCCGTCACGATCACCTATGCCGGGCGGATGGGCGGCGGGGTCTTTTCTCCCTCGCTGATGATGGGGGCGCTGACCGGGCTCGCCTTCGGCGCCGTCGCCTCCGGCGCCTTTTCAGGCCTGCCGGGTTCGGAGGGGCTCTACGCCCTCGCCGGCATGGGCGCCTTCGCCGCCGCCGTGCTCGGCGCTCCGATCTCCACCACGCTGATCGTGTTCGAGCTGACGGGGGATTATCAGGCCGCGATCGCGGTGATGGTCTCCGTCTCCGTCGCGACCGTCGTGGCGAGCCGCTTCGTCTGGAAGAGCTTCTTCCTCAGCCAGCTGAAGCGCGCGGGCGTCGCGCTCGGCGGCGGGGCGTCGCGCTTCCTGCCGGGGACGATCCCGGTCCGCGGCCTGATGCGGCTCCGCGGGGCGGATGACGGCGCGTCGGACACCGCCTGCCTCGCCCTCGCCGACCAGGGCGTGAAGCTCCGGCAATGGGATTCTCTGGCGGAGGCGCTGCCGCTCTTCGAGGCGTCGCGGCGGCTCGAATTCGTGCCGGTCATGGCCGAGGTCACGGACGGGCGGGAGGAGATCGTCGGCGCGCTCTATCAGGTGGACGCGCTGCGCGCCATGAACCGCGCCCTGATCGAGCGGGACGAGGAGCGCGGCGGCTGAGCCTCCCGCTCCCCGCCGTCCACGATCCGGTCCGCGATCATGCCGCCGGCCCACATCGCCGTCAGCGCCGCCCAGGCGGTGAGCGCGAAGGTGGAGCCGCCAGTGACCCCGGCGCCGATCGTGCAGCCCCCTGCCGTCATCGCGCCGAACCCCATCAGCGCCGCGCCGAGGAGATAGCGCCGCATCGGCGCCGCGCCGTCCCATCCCTCCCAGCGCAGCCTTCCTGCGAGCGCGGCGGAGGCGAAGGCCGCGAGCGCGACGCCGGGGACGAGCCCGACATCGAAATCCAGCGCCTCCTTCGCGCCGAGAACGAACATCAGCACATCCGCCGAAGGGCCGGAGAAGGTGAGGCTGCCCACCGGAACCGGGTCGAACGCCACCTCCGAGAGCGCGAAGGTCAGCGCCCAGCCGCACGCCGCCGCGAAGCCGACGCCGCAGCCGAAGAGGAGCGCGCCGGCGCCCACCCGGTTCCGCGCCGCGACGAGGAGCGCGGCGGCGGCGAAGAGCGCGGCGACGGCGATCCCGGCCCAGCCGGGCAGGCCGGCTGCGGCGAGCAGATGCGGGTTCGGCCCCTCCGTCGCCCAGGCGGCGGAGAGCCATTCCCGCGCCGGCGAAAGCGCGCCCCGCAGGCTCATCTGCGCGAAGACCGCGAAGACGAGCCCCGAAAGGATCGCCCGGAGGTTCCCCGTCGCGCCAAGGACGAGGAGCCGCCCCGGGCAGCCCCGCGCCAGCACCATGCCGACGCCGAAGACGAGCCCGCCGATCACGGCGCCCGAGATCGTCCCCGGGCTCGCCAGCCAGCGGCTCCGCCCGAGGTCGATCATCCCCGCCATGTCCAGCGCCTGCGTCCAGAGCGCGGCGGTGGAGAAGGCGAGGAGCCACACGGCGAGCCGCGGCCCCAGCCCCCCGCGCGCGACCTCGACCGCCGCGGCGCGGAGGCAGAACCGGCTCCGCTCCGCCGAAAGGCCGAAGATCGCGCCGACGAGAAGGCCGGCGAGCGCCGCCGCCTCCGGCTCCCCCACAAGATCGACGAATGCGGTCATGTCCATCGCGCGCCCTCCGCGCCCTTCCTCGCGCGGGGCGGGGCGCGCCGCCTTGATCCATGTCAGGCGCGGTTGCGCGGCGGGCCGGGCTCTGGAATCCTCCGCCGCAAGGGGGGCATCCGCATGGACCATTATCCGAAGCCGGAACGCGCGGCCTTTCCGGCCTTCCAGCGCATCCCGACGCGCTGGAACGACAATGACGTCTACGGCCACATGAACAACGTGGTCTATTACGAGTATTTCGACACGGCGGTGAACCGCTGGCTGATCGGCTCCGGCGCGCTGGACATCCCCTCCGGCCCCGTCGTCGGCCTCGTGGCGGAGACGCGATGCCGCTTCCTTTCCGGCGTCGGCTTCCCCGACATCCTGGAGATCGGCCTCTCCGCGCTCAAGGTCGGAACGTCGAGCGTCACCTACGGCCTCGGCCTCTTCCGGGAGGGCGAGCCGACGCCCGCCGCGCTCTGCCGCTACGTCCATGTCTATGTGGCGGCGGAGACCCGGCGGCCGACTCCGATTCCCGAATCGCTCCGCGCCGCGCTTGCGGCGCTGGCCCCGCCGGAAGGCGCGGAATCCCCCTGAAAGCCCGCGCCGTCGCCCTCTTTTCGTCGCAATCGCCGCCCATCAGGGGGCGAGCGTCCAACCCTGTGGCGGAATGGTGACGGAGTTGCCGGGTTGACGCAGACAAGGGCCTTAAGTCGCTTGCCGTGTTGTTTTTGCGCGCCTGACGTGCCAAAACACACGGAAGCCGGAAAACGGCTTGAACGAGGGTCGTAGTTTTGGGCGCGCCGAGCAGTGCGGCCCGTAAAGAGACGGAGAGAGGGATGAAGATGACTTCCCGAATCGCACTGGCAGGCGCCGCGCTGGTCGCCGCCGGGTGCACGAACATTCCCGGCGCGAATCTTGGCGGGACCTTCGGCGCCGCCGACTTCCTGGCGATGGACATGCCGGGCGGCGACTTCAACGCCGAACTGGCGAAGCAGTATCAGTCCGCCGCGGCGTTCAACGCCACGAAGGAAGTGAACTGGATGGACGCGGCCGGCTACATGGACCGCTCGAACGCGGCCGCCGCCGGCGGCGTCGCCCCGTGGAACCCGGCCGATCTCGGCATCGGCGGCGAAGCCGCGGCGATGTATTCCGAAGTCGGCGCGGGCATCGCGGCGAACGCCTCTGTCCGCCCGGCCGCTTGCGCCGAGGCGCAGAAGCTCTGGGATCAGTGGCTCGAGGCGCAGTATCAGCCCACCGGCTGCCTCGACGCCGATGAGGTCAAGGCGATGTTCGACGCGGCCTATGCGGCCTGCCTCGGCTCCGGCCCGGCGAACTTCATCGTCTACTTCGGCTTCGACCGGTCGAACCTCACGGATGCGGCGCGCGGCGTCGTCTCCGACGTGGTCGCTGCGCTCTCCGGCGTCGCGAACCCGATCGTCTCGCTCGTCGGCCATGCCGACACTTCGGGCTCCGCGGCCTACAACGTCGGCCTCTCCCAGCGCCGCGTGAACACGGTCGCTGACGCGCTGGCATCCGCCGGCGTCCCGATGGGCGGCGTCACCCGCGCCGCGCGCGGCGAGTCCGAGCCGGCCGTCCCGACGGGCGACGGCGTGCGCGAGCCGCGCAACCGCCGCGTCGAGATCACGATCGGCAACTGATACGGCCGGCGCCTCAGGGCGCCCGCCCCCAAGGAACAAGAGCCGCCCCGCATTCGTGCGGGGCGGCTTTTCATTGGCGCATGATGCGTCGCAGGGTCTCGGCGCCTATATCCCCGGAATGAGACCGTTCTGCGCCGCCGCCCTCTCTCTTCTTCTCCTGGCCGCGCCCGCCGCCGCCGACGAGGCGGGGGAGCCGATCCTGCCGGGCGAGGAGGAGCTTCGCGCCCTCGGCGAGCAGGCGGAGGCGATGCTCAGGCGCTTCGCCGAGACGCTCGACCCGATGGCGGAACGCCTCCGCGCGCTGATCGACGATCTCGACGCCTACGAGGCGCCGGAGCGCCTCCCGAACGGGGACATCATCATCCGCCGCAAGCAGGAGGCGCCGGAGCCGCCCCCGGAAGACGGCGTCTCGCTCTGACGCGGCGCCTTTCCCCGCAGGCCGCGCCGCCCTACCCTCAGACCCGACCGCATGAAGACGAAGGACCATCCATGACCGCGCTTCCCCTCCCGCTCCGCGACGCCGCCTCCCCCTCCGGCGGCGCGCCCTTCGGCGACCTGCCGGAATGGCGGCTCGACGATCTCTATCCTGGCATGGAGAGCGCGGAGCTGAAGGCCGATCTCGCCTGGCTCGCCGCTGAAATCCCGGCTTTCGCCGCCGACGCGCAGGGCAGGATGGCGGCGATGGGCGGCGACGCGCTCGCCGCGCTCCTCGCCCGCTACGAGGCGATCCAGGGCAAGAGCGGGCGCATCATGTCTTATGCCGGGCTCCTCTACAGCCAGAACACGGCGGACGGCGCGCGCGGCAAGTTCTATGCGGACCGGGAGGCGGAGATCACCGCGCTCTTCAACCCGCTCGTCTTCTTCACGCTGGAGCTGAACCGGATCGAGGATGCGGCGCTGGAGGCGAAATTCGCCGAAAGCCCGGCCCTCGCCCGCTACCGCCCCTGGTTCGAACGCCTCCGCGCCTTCCGCCCCCACCAGCTTTCGGACGAACTGGAGACCTACCAGCACGACATGTCCGTCGTTGGCGCCTCCGCCTGGAACAAGCTGTTCGACGAGACGATGGCCGCCCTCGAATTCGACGTGGACGGCGAAACCCTGAACCTGGAGGCGACGCTCAACCTCCTCTCCGACGCTGACCGGGCGCGGCGCGCGGCGGGGGCGAAGGCGCTGACGAAGGTGTTCAAGGCCAATCTCCCGCTCTTCGCCCGCATCACCAACACGCTCGCGAAGGAAAAGGAGATCGAGGACAAGTGGCGCAAGCTGCCGACGCCGCAGCACGCCCGCCACCTCTCCAACCATGTCGAGCCCGAAGTGGTGCAGGCTTTGCGCGACGCCGTCGTCGCCGCCTATCCCGCGATCAGCCACCGCTATTACGCGCTGAAGGCGAAATGGCTCGGGCTAGAGAAGCTCGAATTCTGGGACCGGAACGCGCCCCTCCCCACCGCCGACGACCGGAAGATCCCGTGGGACGAGGCGAAGGAGACCGTGCTCGAAGCCTATGCCGGCTTCGACCCGAAGATGGCCGAACTCGCCCAGCCCTTCTTCGAGAAGGGCTGGATCGACGCCGCCGTGAAGCCCGGCAAGGCCCCCGGCGCCTTCGCCCATCCGACGGTGACGGAGGCGCATCCCTATGTGATGCTGAACTATCTCGGCAAGACGCGGGACGTGATGACGCTGGCGCACGAGCTCGGCCACGGCGTGCACCAGCTGCTGGCGGCGGGGCAGGGCGAGCTTCTCTCACGCACGCCGCTGACCCTGGCGGAGACGGCCTCGGTGTTTGGAGAGATGCTGACCTTCAAGCGCCTCCTCGCCGCCGCCGCGCCGGAGAAGCGGAAGGCCATGCTCGCGTCCAAGGTGGAGGACATGATCAACACCGTCGTCCGCCAGATCGCCTTCTACGAATTCGAGAGCCGGGTCCACGCCGCGCGGCGCGAGGGCGAGCTGACGAAGGAGCAGCTGGGCGAGATCTGGATGGGCGTGCAGCGGGAGAGCCTCGGGCCCGTCTTCGACTTCGCGGAGGGCTACGAGACCTACTGGACCTACATCCCGCATTTCATCCATTCGCCCTTCTACGTCTACGCCTACGCCTTCGGGGACGGTCTGGTGAACGCCCTCTACGCCCGCTACGAGGCGGAGCCGGAAGGCTTCCAGCAGAAGTATTTCGACATGCTGGCGGCGGGCGGCGCGAAGCATCACCGGGAGCTGCTGGCGCCCTTCGGGCTCGACGCGACGGACCCGGATTTCTGGAAGATGGGCCTCGGCGTCATCTCCGGCATGATCGACGAGCTGGAGGCGATGGAGGGGTGAGAGCGGGCGGAGGGAAGCGCATCTTGCTCGTTACTCTCGACATGCTGCTTTCAGATTGCGGTCCGTAGCAACAAGCGCCCGGCTGATCTGACCCGCGTCAGATCAGCCCGCGCCCGCGTCGGGCGTATACGCCAGACCCCGGCGGCCGCGTTTCCGCGCCCGCCGCGGCTGCCGCAGTCAGATCTTCGACCGACGCGGCGGCTCGGCGCCCCTCGCCCTGCGGCTTGCGCCTCCGGGCGACGGCCTCTGCATCTCTCCCCCGGAGAGATGCTGATTGAGGCCGGGGACAGGAATGGCGAACGCGCGCCAAGCCCGGCCCCCACGCCGTCCCGCAATTGCCGTGCGCGGAGCCTCGGTGTAGTCTCGCTGTTCAATAATGAATGGCGTGCCCATGAATGAACCGAGCGCCGCCGCGGAGGCCGGCTATTCCGTCCCGCCCGTCCACCGCGCCTTCGCCCTTCTCCGCCACATCGCCGGCGGCGGGCGCTGCCGCAACGTGAACCAGACTGCGAAGAGCCTCGGCATCAATCGCACGACGATGATCCGCCTCCTCCACACGCTGGAGGCGGAGGGGATGATCGAGCGGATCGAGGAGGATGCGGGCTGGCGGCTCGGCCCCGGCATGATCGTCCTCGCCGCCGACGCGCTGAAATCGCGGGATGTCGTCCGCGTCTCCCGCCCGATCATGGCGCGGCTGGCGGCCTCGCTCTCGCTCTCCTCCCATCTCGGCGTGCTGGACGGGCGGGAGATCATCTATCTCGCGCGGGAGACGCCGGACTCCCACCTCGTCAGCAATGTCCGCGAAGGCTCGCGCCTGCCGGCCCACGGCACCACGGTCGGGCGCGTCCTCCTCGCCCATCTGCCGCCCGAGCGGCTCCGCGCGCTCTATGCCGGCGCGGAGCTCGCCGCCTACAGCGACAGGACGGCGACGAATCTGGAGGCGCTGGAGCGGCAACTGGGGGAGGACAGGGCGCGCGGCGTCGCCTGGTCCGTCTCCAATTACGAGCGCGGGCTCGGCTCCTGCGCCGCGCCGGTTCATGACCATCGCGGCCGCGTCATCGCCGCGATCAACGTCACCGGCCCCGCCGAAGCCTTCGAGCCTGGCGCCCCCCGCGCCGGAGAGATCGAGGCGGCGGTGAAGGCGGGCGCGGAAGAGGCGTCCGCCGCGCTCGGCTGGCGGAAGGGCGCCTAGGGCGGAGCCGACCGCGGCGGTTCAGCCGAGCCCGGCGAGGAACGCCTTGATGATCTCCGCCCCGCGCTTCGGCTGGTTCGCCATCCACCAGTGGCTCTCGCCTTCGAGCACGGCGACCTCGGCCCCCATCCGCGCCGCCATCCGCCGGGCCGGCTCGGCGCCGCCGGTATAGGCGTCCTCCGTCGCGACGATGGCGAGGCCGGGGCGCGAAGCCGCCGCCTCCGCCCGCTCGCCGATCCGCGCGAGGAAGGGCTGCGCCGCGGAGCGGTAGAGGGGGAGGATCGCCCGCCCCATCTCCGCATTCATCGCCGCGGCGACCTTCGCGGCCACATCCGCCGGCATGTGGGCGGCGGCGAGCTGCGCCGCCTTCATCTCCGCCGGCGCGGCTTCCATCATCTGGACCGCCTGCTCCCCCGCGTTCGGCGTCTGCCAGGCCTGCGCGAGGTCGTGCCAGCGATAGGAGGGGTCGAACACCCCCACCACGTCGCTGACCCAGGAGCGGACGAGATCCGGCCGCGCCATGACGAGGCGGACGACATGGATGCCGCCCCAGTCATGGCCGATCAGGTCCACCGGGCCGGGAAGGGCGGAAACCTCCCCGATCAGCCAGTCGAGATAGCCGTCCGCCATGCAGTTGAAGCCTGCGGGCAGCGGCGCGCCGAAGCCGGGCTTGGAGAGCGTGACCGTCTCCTCCCCCATCTCGGCCCGCAGCGCCGTCCAGATGTCGGCGGTTTCGGGGACGCCGTGAACGAAGGCGATGGTCATGCGCCGCTCCCTACCCGTTCAGCTTGCCGAAGCCGCCATCCTTCGCGACCTTGCGGAGGAGCGGGGAGACGACCCAGGAGCCCGGATCGTCCGCCGCGACCGCCTCCATGTCCGCCAGCACCTGGTCGCAGCCTACGAGATCGGCATGCATCATCGGCCCGCCCCGCCAGCGCGGGAAGCCGTAGCCGAAGAGCTTCACCATATCGATGTCGAGCGGGCGGGCGGCGATCCCCTCGTCGAGGATCTTCGCGCCCTCGTTGATCATCGCCGCCATGGCGCGGCGCTGGATCTCGTCCGCCGTGAAGCTCCGCTTCTTGCGGCCCGCGGCCTCCGCCGCCTTTTCGATCACGTCGAGCACCCAGGGGTCGGAAAGCGGCGTGCGCCCGTCCTCGTAGCGATACCAGCCCGCGCCCGTCTTCTGCCCGAACCGCCCCGCCTCGCAGATCGCGTCCGCCACGGTCACATAGCGCACCTTCGGGTCCCGCGTCGGCGCGAGGCGCTTGCGCGTCGCCCAGCCGATCTGGAGCCCGGCGAGGTCCATGAGCTGGAACGGCCCCATCGGCAGGCCGAAGGCGCGCATCGCGGCGTCGATCGGCTCGATGGCGCGCATGTCCTCCATCATGTAGTCGCAGACCCGGCGATAGGCGGAGAGCATCCGGTTGCCGATGAACCCGTCGCAGACGCCGGAGAGAACGCCGACCTTCCGCATCTTCTTCGCGAGGTCGAAGCCGGTGGCGAGCACCTCGGCCGAAGTCTCCTTCGCCTGCACGATCTCCACCAGCTTCATCACATGGGCGGGGGAGAAGAAATGGAGCCCGATCACGCGGGCGGGGTTGCGGAGGCCGCGCGCGATCTCGTCCGGGTTCAGATAGGAGGTGTTGGTGGCGAGGATCGCCTCCGCGCCCATCGCCTCGTCGAGCGCGGCGAAGACCTTCTGCTTGATCGGCATCTCCTCGAACACCGCCTCGATGGCGAGGTCGGCGCCCGCGGCGGCGGCATAGTCGGAGGCGGGGGTCAGCATCCCCATCAGCTTGGCCTTCGCGTCCTCCCCCATGATCCCGCGCTTCACGGCGGAGGCGAGGTTGGCCTCCACGCGGCCGACGCCGGCGGCGGCGGCTTCATCGCTCGTCTCGATCATGGTGACGGGAATTCCCGCCTGGAGGAGCGAGGTGGCGATGCCGGAGCCCATCAGCCCGCCGCCGACCACCGCGACGCGGTTGATGGCGCGCGGGCTCGCGCCCTCGATGGCCTTCGGCTTCGCCACCGCCCGCTCCGCGAAGAAGGCGTGGCGGAGCGCCTTCGACTGGTCGGAATTCTTGAGGATCATGAAGCCGGCGCGCTCCGCCTCGAGGCCCTTGTCGAGGTCGAGCCGGAAGGCCTCACGGATCGCGTCGAAACAGCCGACGGGGGACATCTGGCCCTTCGCGGCCTTCTCCACCGCCTTCCGCATCGCGCCCCATTCCGCCTCGGTCGGCGCGGGGCGGGCCGGCGCGCGGTCGATCCGCGGCGGGGCCGCATCCATCACGCTGCGGGCGAAGGCCTTCGCGCCTTCGGTCAGGTCGCCCTCCACGATCTCCGCGAGGAGGCCCATCGCTTTCGCTTTCGCGGCGGAGACGGGCGCGCCAGTGGTGATCATCTCCACCGCCGGGGCGGCGCCGACGATGCGGGGCAGGCGCTGCGTGCCGCCGGCGCCCGGCAGGATGCCGAGATGCACCTCCGGCAGCCCCATCTTCGCGGAGGGAGAGGCGACGCGGTAATGGCAGCCGAGCGCCACTTCGAGCCCGCCGCCAAGCGCCGTGCCGTGGATCGCGGCGATCCAGGGCTTCGAGCACATCTCGATGGTCCCCACCACGTCCGTCAGGTGCGGGAGGAGCGGCCCCATGTCGAATTCGCGGATGTCGGCGCCGGCGATGAAGGTCCGCCCGGCGCAGAGCAGAACAGCGGCCTTCGCGGGCGATTCCTCCACCGCCTTGACCGCGTCCACCAGCCCGACGCGCACGGCCTGCCGGAGCGCGTTGACGGGCGGATTGTCCACGGTCACGAGGGCGAGGTCGCCGTCGAAGGCGACGGTTACGGGCGTATCGGTCATGGCGCTCCCCTTTTGGTTTGGGCGCACGCTATCGCCGGAGGAGGGCGGCGCCTAGACCGTCAGGGGCGGGAACCGGGCGCTGTCTCCGCCGTTCGCGCCCCGGCCTCGATCAGCGACCCTCCGGGGGAGGGTCGCAGAGGCCGTCGCCCGGAGGCGCAAGCCGGAGGGCGAGGGGCGCCAAGCCGCCGCGTCAGTCGAAGATCGGGCCGTGCACGCCGCGGTGGGCGCGAGACGCGCCCGCCGGGGGGCGGCGGGCGCGGGCCGATCTGCCGCGGGTCAGATCGGCCGGGCGCTCTTGGAGACGGCTCGCACAATTGGTCGACCGTTGCGGCCGTGGAGGTCCTGATGCGACCACGCGGCGGCGTGGAACGCCGCGTCACATGCCCACTGCGGCGAAGGCGTCCGCCACTTCCCCGATCCGGTCCTCCTTCAGCCCGGCGACGTTCATCCGGCTGTCCCCGATGAGGTAGATCCCGTGCTCCTCGCGGAGGCGCGTCACCTGTTCGGGCGTCGCGCCGACGAGGCTGAACATGCCGCGATGGCGGGCGATGAAGTCGAATCGGGGGGAGTTCGTGCGCGCCCTCAGCGCCTCGGCCAGCGCGGCGCGGAGCGCAAGCATCCGGCCCCGCATATCCCCGAGCTCCGCCTCCCAGTCCGCCCTGAGCGCCGGGTCGGTGAGGATCATGCGGACGGTTGCGGCCCCGTGGTCCGGCGGCATCGAGATCGAGACGCGCATCAGCGTCATCAGGTTCGCCCGGGCCGCCGCCGCCTCGCCCTCGGAGGCGCAGAGGGCGAAGGCGGCGCCCGTCCTGTCCCGGTAGAGCGCGAAATTCTTCGAGCAGGAGGCGGCGACGAGCATCTCCGGCACGCGCGCGGCCATGTGGCGGAGCCCCGCGGCGTCCTCCGCCAGCCCGTCGCCGAAGCCCTGGTAGGCGATGTCCACCATCGGCGTGAAGCCCTGCGCCAGCGCCATCTCGGTCAGCGCCCCCCAGTCCTCCATCGTCAGGTTCGCGCCCGTGGGGTTGTGGCAGCAGCCGTGAAGGAGGACGATGTCGCCCGGCCCGGCTTCCTTCAGGTCGTCCCGCATCGCGGCGGCGTCCACGTCCCGCGTCTCGGGGTCGAAATAGCGATAGGCGCGGGTCTTCAGCCCGGCGAATTCGGCTATCGCGCCGTGGTTCGGCCATGTGGGCGTCGAGAGCCAGACGGTCGCCTCCGGAGCCGCCTTCTTCGCCAGCGCCATGAGAATCCAGAGCGCGCCGCCGCCCCCCGGCGTCTGGATCGAGGCGATGCGCGCGGCGGGCCCGGCGCCGCCGAAGACGAGATCGGCCATCGCGGCGGAGAAGGCTACGTCTCCGAGGAGGCCGAGATAGCTCTTCGTCTCCTGCCGCTCCAGCAACATCGCCTCCGCCCGCTTCACCGCGCGGGGAATCGGGGTGCCGCCCGCCGCGTCGCGATAGACGCCGACGCCGAGATCGAGCTTCCTCGCCCGCGGATCCTCCCGGAAGGTCGCGGCGAGGGCGAGGATCGGGTCTGCCGGCGAGGGGCGGAGAGTGGAGAACATGCGGGGCTCCGTGGTTTCGCTGCGATTACGCCCGAAACCGGGCGGATTCAACGTGCGTCTCTTCACTGGAACGAAAGGACGTAACGCTTTATTCCTCGCGCCGGCGAGAGAGGGAGCTTCATGAAATATCTGGTCAGCGGCGGCGCCGTCTGGGGCGTTTCGGGCGCGGAGGCGGCGAATCTCACCGCGCTCGACCCGGCCTTCGGGGCGGACATGACGGGGCCGATCGCGCTCGGCCGGCTCGAGGCGGCGCGGCGGGCGGCGGCGCTGATGGCGGGGGCGCCGCGCGTCCCCCTCGCCTCGCTGACGCCGGAGATGCCGCTGGCGCGGCCGGGAAAGGTGCTCTGCCTCGGGCACAACTATGTCGACCATGTGAAGGAGGGCGGCTACGACATGCCGACCCATCCGGCGATCTTCGTCCGCATCTCCACCTCGCTCGCCCCGGCCGGCGCGCCGCTGGTGCGGCCCCACGTTTCGGAGCGGTTCGACTACGAGGCCGAGCTGATGATCGTCATCGGCGAGCGCGGGCGCGGGATCGCGCGGGAAAAGGCGCTCGACCACATCTTCGGCTACACGATCTTCAACGACGGGACGCTGAGGGATTACCAGAAGCGCTCCCACCAGTGGACGCCGGGCAAGAATTTCGACCGGACGGGCGCGGTCGGCCCCATTGTGACGGATGCGGGGGAGCTCGGCCTCGCCGGCGCGCTGAAGATCGGCAGCCGCCTCAACGGCGCGACGATGCAGGACGGGACGACGGCGGACATGATGTGGAAGGTGGACGAGATCGTCTCCCTCATGTCCGAATTCGCCACGCTGGAGCCAGGCGACCTCATCGCCACCGGCACGCCCCCCGGCGTCGGCAACGCGCGGACCCCGCCCGTCTACATGAAGCCGGGCGACGTGATCGAATGCGAGATCGAGGGGATCGGCGTTTGCCGCAACCCCGTCGTGCAGGAGGCCTGACATGCAGGTGGACGAGACGGGCATACCGGACGTGAAGCTCATCACCCCGCGCCGCTTCGGCGATGCGCGGGGCTGGTTCTCGGAGACATGGAACGCCGGGGCGATGGCGGCGGTCGGGCTCGATTTCGCCTTCATCCAGGACAATCACTCGCTCTCGGTTCCCGCCTTCACGCTCCGCGGCCTGCACTATCAGGCGCCGCCCTACGCGCAGACGAAGCTCGTGCGCGTCGCGCGCGGGCGCGTGCTCGACGTGGCGGTGGACGTGCGGCCCGGCTCCGCGACCTACGGGAAATGGGTGGCGGTGGAGCTGACCTCCTGCATCGGGGAGCAGTTGCTGGTGCCGAAAGGCTTCCTCCACGGCTTCCTCACGCTCGAGCCGAACACCGAGGTGCTCTACAAGGTCGACGCGCCCTACAGCCGGGAGGCGGACGGCTCCGTCCGCTTCGACGACCCGGACCTGGCGATCGACTGGACTGTGGCGCACGAGAACATGGTGCTTTCGGAGAAGGACATGAACGCCCCCTTCCTGAAGAGCTGGAAGAACCCGTTCGGGGCCGCGCCATGAAGCTCCTCGTCACCGGGGGCTGCGGCTTCATCGGCTCCGCCGTCGTCCGCCTCGCGCTCGCGCGCGGGCATCAGGTGGTGAACGTCGACAAGCTGACCTACGCCGCCAACCCCGCCAACCTGCCGGGGGCGGAGGCGAATCCGGCCTATTCCTTCGAGAAGGCGGATATCTGCGACCGGGCGGAGATGGACCGCATCTTCGCCGCGCACCGGCCGGACGCTGTGATGCACCTCGCGGCGGAGAGCCATGTGGACCGGTCCATCGACGGGCCGGGGGATTTCATCCGGACCAATCTCGTCGGCACCTTCACCTTGCTGGAGGCGGCGCGGGCCCACTGGTCCCGCCTCGAAGGCGCGGCGAAGGCCGCCTTCCGCTTCCATCACATCTCCACCGACGAGGTCTTCGGCGCACTCGGGCCGGAGGGGAAGTTCACGGAGGAGACGCCCTACGACCCCAACTCGCCCTATTCCGCCTCCAAGGCCGGGTCGGACCATCTGGCGCGCGCCTGGGGGGAGACATACGGGCTGCCCGTTCTCGTCACCAACTGCTCGAACAATTACGGGCCCTATCACTTCCCGGAAAAGCTGATCCCGCTGATCATCCTCAACGCGCTCGCGGGCAAGCCGCTGCCCGTCTACGGCAAGGGCGAGAACGTGAGGGACTGGCTCTTCGTCGAGGATCACGCCGAGGCGCTCCTCCTCGTCGTCGAGAAGGGCGCGCCGGGGGAGACCTACAATATCGGCGGGAACGCGGAGGCGCGGAACATCGACATCGTGCGCGCGCTCTGCCGCCTGCTGGACGAGCGGCGGCCCGCGGGCGCGCCGCATGACCGGCTGATCGCCTTCGTGGCGGACCGGCCGGGTCACGATTTCCGCTACGCCATCGACGCCTCGAAGATCGGGCGGGAGCTCGGCTGGGCGCCGACCGTGACGCTGGAGGAGGGATTGGCGCGGACGGTGGACTGGTATCTCGCCAACGAGGCCTGGTGGCGCCCGCTGCAGGAACGCGGCGAGGCGGCGAAGCGCCGGGGGCTCGGCGCGTGAAGATCCTGATGTTCGGAGAGACGGGGCAGGTGGCGCGGGAAGTCCTGCGCCGGGCCGGGGCGCACGAGATCGTCGCGCTCGGGCGCGGCCTTGCGGACCTCGCGGACCCGGAAGGCTGCGCCCGCGCGGTGGAGGCGGCGGAGGCCGACGCCGTGCTGAACGCCGCCGCCTGGACGGATGTGGACGGGGCCGAGGGCGCGGAGGACGCCGCGCGCCGCGTCAACGCCGAAGCGCCCGGCGCGATGGCGCGGGCCGCGGCGGCGCGGGGCCTCCCCTTCGTCCATATCTCCACCGATTACGTTTTCGACGGCGCGGGCGAGGCCGCGCGGCGGGAGGATGAGCCGGTCGCGCCGCTCTCCGCCTATGGCCGCACCAAGCTCGAAGGCGAGCGGGCGGTGGCCGCCGCGGGCGGCGCCCATGCGATCCTCCGCACCTCCTGGGTCTTCTCCGCCCACGGCAAGAACTTCGTGAAGACGATGCTCCGCGTCGGCCCCGAGCGCGGCGCGCTGAAGGTGGTGGACGACCAGATCGGCGGGCCGACGCCGGCCGCCGCCATCGCCGACGCCTGCCTCGCCGTCGCCGCCGCGCTGGCCGAGGGGCGGGGCGCCTCGGGCGTCTATCATTTCGCGGGCGCCCCCGCGGTGAGCTGGCGCGGCTTCGCGGAGGCGATCTTCGCCGAGGCCGGGCTCTCCGTCTCCGTCGCGCCCATCGCGACGGCGGACTGGCCGACGCCGGCGCGCCGCCCGCTCAATTCCCGCCTCGATTGCGGGAAGATCGAAGCAACCTTCGGCGTGCAGGCGCCGGACTGGCGGGCCGGGCTCGCCGATGTCGTGAAGGAGCTGAAGGCATGACACGCAAGGGCATCATCCTCGCCGGGGGCTCGGGCACGCGGCTCCATCCGCTGACGCTCTCCGTCTCGAAGCAGCTTCTGCCGGTCTATGACAAGCCGATGATCTATTACCCGCTCTCGGTGCTGATGCTCGCCGGAGTGCGGGAAATCGCGATCATCACGACGCCGCAGGACCAGGCGCAATTCTCCCGCCTCCTCGGAGACGGTGCGAAATGGGGCCTCCGCTTCGAATACATCGTGCAGCCGAGCCCGGACGGGCTGGCGCAGGCCTATCTCCTCGCGGAGGAGTTCCTCGCCGGGGCTCCCTCCGTCATGGTTCTGGGGGACAACATCTTCTACGGCGCCGGGATGCAGGACCTCCTGGCCCGCGCCGGCGCGAAGGCGAAGGGCGGCTCCGTCTTCGGCTATCGGGTGGCGGACCCGGAGCGCTATGGCGTCGTCGAGTTCGACCGGGAGGGGCGCGCCGTCTCAATCGTCGAGAAGCCCGAACAGCCCCGCTCCTCCTACGCGGTCACGGGGCTCTATTTCCTCGATGCGGAGGCGCCGGCGCGGGCGCGGGGCGTGAAGCCCTCCGCGCGCGGGGAGCTGGAGATCGTCTCCGTGCTCGACACCTATCTCGCCGAGGGCGCGCTCTCGGTCGAGCGCATGGGCCGCGGCTTCGCCTGGCTCGACACGGGGACGCATGACAGCCTGATCGAGGCGGGCGAATTCGTCCGCACCATCGAGAAGCGGCAGGGGCAGAAGATCGGCTGCCCGGAGGAGATCGCCTTCGAGGCCGGGTGGATCGACGCCGAGGCGCTGAAGGCGCTCGCGGCGCCGCTGACCAAGACGGAATACGGCCGCTACCTGATGCGGCTGGCGGGCTGAACCCCTACCAGAGCTCCGGCCGCATCAGGGCGGGGACGCAGCGCGAGGCTCCCCGGAGCGGCGTGAGCGACTCGCCCGCAAGCGACAGCGCGAGCCATCCCTCCGGCTGGCTGAGCGGCTGCGGCGCGGGGGCGACGGCTTCCGTCACCGGCGCGAAGCCGACCTTCCCGTAATAGTTCGGGTCGCCATAGGTGAGGGCGACCTCCACGCCCGCCTCGCGCAGGGCGTCGAGCGCGAAGCGGATCAGCGCCTGCCCGATTCCCTCGCCCTGCCGCTCCGGCGCGACGGCGGCGGGGGAGAGGATGAAGGCCGCCCGCGCATCCTCCGACCAGACGATCCGGGTGAAGATGACGGCTCCGAGGAGGGCGCCGCCTTCCGCCGCGGTGAACACATGAATGTCCTCCGCCGCCGTCCCCGCCATCATGTCCCGCACGAGCCCGCCGATCAGCGCGCCCTCCGCCTCGCCTTCGGAGGCTGCGAATGTGCGGGCGAAGAGGGCGGCGATCTCAGCCTCCCGCCCGGCGAAGCCTTCGGAAATGTCCATGGCGCGCTCCGGTTTCGACCGGACCCTCTTACGCGGCGCCGCGTTCCTCGCGCAACTCGGCCGGCGCATTCCCGCCTGCGAGGGAGAAACTCCCGGCCCGCGCCCCCGCCCAGTATTTCCGGAACGCGGGATGGTTCGGCGTGCCGCGTTCGAGTTCGCCCGGCTCCGCCCAGGGATACTGGCTGGCGGCGGAGCGCACCTCCCGGCTGGAGACGCGGATCATCAGGTGATGCGGCGTCAGCTCCGAGGGATGCCGGAGGCCGGAGGACTCGATCGATTCCTTCAGCGCGATCATGGTGTTGCGGTGGAAGTTGGCGACGCGCTTCCACTTGTCCGCCACGACGAGAGCGCGGTAGCGGCCCGGGTCCTGCGTCGTCACGCCCGTCGGGCAATGGCCTGTATGGCAGGCCTGCGCCTGGATGCAGCCGATGGCAAACATGAAGCCGCGGGCCATGTTGCACCCGTCCGCCCCCAGCGCGAAGACGCGGGAAATGTCGAAGGCGCTGATGAGCTTGCCGGCGGCGATGAGGCGCACGCGGTCGCGCAGGCCGAGGCCGACGAGCGTGTTGTGGACGAGCATCAGCCCCTCCCGCAGCGGCGCGCCGCGATGGTCCGCGAACTCCGCGGGCGCGGCGCCGGTGCCGCCTTCGGAGCCGTCGATGGTGATGAAATCGGGCGTGATCCCGCTCTCCTTCATCGCCTTGGCGAGGGCGAACCATTCCCAGGGATGGCCGACGCAGAGCTTGAGCCCGGTGGGCTTGCCGCCCGAAAGCTCCCGAAGCCGCGCGATGAAGGCGCAAAGCTCGAGCGGCGTGGAGAAGGCGGAATGGGCGGAGGGGCTGACGCAATCCTCGCCCACGGCGACGCCCCGCGCCTCCGCGATGGCCTCGGTGACCTTCGCGCCGAGGAGGATGCCGCCATGGCCGGGCTTCGCGCCCTGGCTGAGCTTGATCTCGATCATCTTCACGGCCTCGCCGGCCGCATTCTCCGCGAAGCGGCCTTCGTCGAAGCGGCCCGACTTGTCCCGGCAGCCGAAATAGCCGCTGCCGATCTGCCAGATCAGGTCCCCCCCGTGGATGCGGTGGAAGCGGGAGATCGAGCCCTCCCCGGTCGTATGCGCGAAGCCGCCCTCCTTCGCGCCCTTGTTCAGCGCCTCGATGGCGGTGGGGGAAAGCGCGCCGTAGGACATGCCGGAGATGTTCAGCACCGAGCTTTCATAGGGTTTCGCGCAATCCGGCCCGCCGATGCGGTGGCGGAAATCCGCGCTCTCGATATGGCTCGGCGCCATGGAATGGTTGATCCATTCGTGGCCGATCGCGTTCACGTCATAGATCGTGCCGAAGGGGCGCAGCCCCTCGATCCCCTTGGCGCGGCGATAGACGAGGGCGCGCTGCTCCCGGCTGAACGGCGTCTCCTCCCGGTCGTCCTCGATGAAATACTGCCGGATTTCCGGGCGGAAGAATTCGAGGAGATAGCGGAGCCGGGCGGAGACCGGGTAGTTCTTCGAAACGGCGTGCTTCGTCTGGTTCAGGTCGTAGAGGCCGACGGCGGTGAGGACGAGGCCGAGAAGGGCGAGGATCACGCCGGTGATCGGCGCGATGAGCGTCACCAGCGCGCCGGCGGGCATGAGCGCCACCGCGACGCCGAAGGGCGCGAAGCGCAGCATCCCCGGCCAGCCGTGCGAAAGCCGTTTCGGAGCGTCGATCATGGCCATCTTCCGATCCTCCCAGACTGCGACGTTCTGCGCCTCGAAGGTTAACGCCGCGCTTCCGCGCCGATCCTGAACGCGAATCGTGACGCCAGCGCGGCGCCGCCCTCCGGCGAGGCGGAGCCGGCGTGCGCTCCGACACTTCGTGCGCGCGCCCGCATCTGTTAACGTAGCGTCAGATCGGTCGTCGGCTCCTTCCGGGTTTCGGCGGGAAAGGAGCGCGCCATGAAGGTCGTCAACGCCGCCGACATCGACGGGACGAACGGCTTCCGGCTGACCGGCGGCGAGATCAATGGTTCGGGCGGGCTGACCGTGGCTTCCGCCGGAGATCTGAACGGCGACGGAATCGACGATATCGTCATTGGTCTGCCGAACACGTTCGGAGCGGCGGGCGCGCGCCCGGGCGTCTCCTACGTCATATTCGGCCAGACCGGCGCCAACGCGTTCGGGGCCGCCGTCGATCTCGACGCGCTGGACGGGACCAACGGCTTCACGCTGACCGCCGCCACTCCGAACGGGCGCTCCGGGACCTCCGTCGCGGCGGCGGGCGATGTGAACGGGGACGGGATCGACGATCTCCTGATCGGCGCGAGAGACTTTGCGGACAGAGGGCGCGCCCATGTCGTGTTCGGAAAGAAGGAAGGTTTCGGGGCCACATTCGATCTCGCGAGCCTCGACGGCCAGAACGGCTTCACCCTGCTCGGCCGCACCGCCTCGGCCTTCGGCGCCGCAGTCTCCGGCATCGGCGACTTTAACGGAGACGGGGTGGACGACATCCTGGTCGGCGATCCCCAGTTCCGCACCGGTTTGGACTTTGGAGTGATTTCGGGCCACGCCTTCGTCCTCTTCGGGCGGAAGGACGCCGGCTTCGCCGCGGAGATGGTCGCCGAAGATCTCGACGGCGAGAACGGCGTGATCTTCACCAGTTTCGCCGGAGGCCTGCTGGCGGGGGCGGCCGTATCCGGCGCAGGGGACTTCAATGGCGACGGGATCGACGATTTCATCGTCGGCGGGCCGGGAGACGGAGGCCTCATCGTCTTCGAAGGCGGCGCGGCCTTCATCGTCTTCGGCGCCGACCTTGGCGCCGGGGCGCCCGCGACGGCTCCGCTGCAACAGCCCGAGTCCGGAGTTTTTGGCGGGCTCAGAGTTCTGAATTTCGACTCGTTTGAGACTGGCGACCCGTCCATCGGCGGCGGCGGCGGCGCGGTCGGCGGCGGCGGCGACATAAACGGGGACGGGTTCGACGACGTGATCATCGGCGCGTCGGGCGAGACGACGGGCGACGGCGCCGGCGGCGCCATACGGCAGGGCGCGGCTATAGTCCTCTTCGGCGGCGCAGACCGCTATACTTCAAACTACGTCAATCCGAGAGACGATGTCGAGATCCTCCAGGGCGCCGGCTTCAGCGTCGACAACCTGAGGTTCGACGGCGTGACCTCCATGCGGATCAACGGCGAGAACCCGGGCGACCAACTCGCCTACGCCGTCGCCATCGCGGGGGACGTGAACGGCGATGGGCTGGACGATCTTCTGTTAGGCGCCCTGCAAGTGAATTCGGAGACGGACGGCGTCGCCTATGTCGTCTTCGGGCGGAAGACCGGCTTCCCCGGCGTGCTCGACCTCGCCACGCTAACGGAGACGGAGGGCTTCAGGATCGACGGCGTCTCCGGCTCCGCATCCCGCCTCGGCGTCGGCGTCTCCGGCGCGGGGGACGTGAACGGGGACGGGATCGACGACCTGATCGTGCAGGCCCGCGCGCAGGGCGCGTCGCCCGAACAGGCCATCATCCTCTTCGGCGCCCGCACGATCACCGAAGAGGCGGACGACCTCCTCGGCACGGACCTCGGCGAGCGGATCGACGGGCTGGGCGGGAACGACACGATCCGCGGCCTCGGGGGCGACGACACGCTGATCGGCGGCGCCGGGAACGACCGGCTGGAGGGCGGGCCGGGCGTCAACCGGCTCGAAGGCGGAACGGGAACGGATACGGCCGTCTTCGCCGGCGCCTTCGCCGCCTATTCCGTCTCCGCCGCGCCGGGCGGCGTCACCCTCTCCCGCGCCGGGGAGGCGACGACCGCGCTTTCCGTCGAGACCTTCCTCTTCGCTGACGGGGCGCGGAGCCTCGCGGCCGTGGAGGCGGCGATTCCGGCTGCGCCGCCGCCCGTGACGCCGCCGGTCAACCCGCCCGTGACGCCCCCGACCGAACCACCGGTGACGCCGCCTGTCACGCCGCCCGTCACGCCTCCAACCGAGCCGCCTGTCACGCCGCCTGTGGCGCCGCCGGTCGAACCGCCGGTCGTCCCGCCCGTCACGCCGCCCGTCACGCCTCCAACCGAGCCGCCTGTCACGCCGCCTGTGGCGCCGCCGGTCGAACCGCCGGTCGTCCCGCCCGTCACGCCGCCTGTGACGCCTCCGACCGAACCACCGGTGACGCCGCCTGTCACGCCTCCAACCGAGCCGCCCAGCACGCCGCCCGTGGCGCCGCCGACCGAACCGCCGGTCGCCCCGCCCGTTACGCCGCCGGTGACGCCGCCCGTCGCGCCGCCCGCCGGGCCGACGCAGGGCGACGACGTCCTCAGGGGAACCGGTGGGCCGGACCGCATCGCCGCGCGCGGCGGCGACGACACCGTGCGCGGCCTTGGCGGGCAGGACACGCTGCTCGGCCAGGGCGGGGAGGACGTGCTGCGCGGCGGCGGGGGCGGCGACAGCCTGAAGGGCGGCGGCGGGGCGGACCGGATCTTCGGCCAGGGCGGCGACGACACGCTGAAGGGCGGCGGCGCCGGCGACTTCCTGAAGGGCGGGGGAGGCGCGGACCGGATCATCGGCGGCGGCGGCGCGGACACGATCGAGGGGAACAAGGGCGACGACACGCTGATCGGCGGCGCCGGGGCGGACCTCTTCCGCTTCAAGCCGGGAGACGGCGACGACGTGATCCTGCGCTTCCAGCAGGGGACGGATCAGGTAGAGTTCAGGCGCGGCGTTCCCGGCTTCGACGATCTGACCATAGAGCAGCAGGGCGACGACGTGTTGGTGACCTACAGGCGCGGCTCGATCCTCTTCGAGAACCAGAACGCCGGCGCCTTCGGGGAGGACGACTTCATCTTCTGAACCCCGCCGACCGGGGCGAGGGGGCTTCGCGCGCGGCGGAAGGCGGGCCTCGCGCCCCCCCGGCCTTTCATTCGCGGGTCACCTGTGCGCTCTATGGGGGATGAGCCGCGAGCCCACGCGGCCGGCCACAGGGGAGAGCGCCATGCTCCAGCACACCTCCGAACCCTCCTTCCGCCAGTCCGTCGACATGATGTTCACCCGCGCGGTGGCGCTGATGGACCTTTCGCCCGGCCTCGAGGAGAAGATCCGCGTCTGCAACTCCACCTACACGGTGCGCTTCGGCGTGAAGCTGCGCGGGCGCATCCACACCTTCACCGGCTATCGCTCCGTCCATTCCGAGCACATGGAGCCGGTCAAGGGCGGCATCCGCTACGCCATGAGCGTGAACCAGGACGAGGTGGAGGCGCTCGCCGCGCTGATGACCTACAAATGCGCGCTGGTGGAGGCGCCGTTCGGCGGCTCCAAGGGCGGGCTCTGCATCGACCCGAAGGACTGGGAGGAGGACGAGCTCGAACGCATCACCCGCCGCTTCGCCTACGAGCTCATCAAGCGGGACCTGATCCATCCGAGCCAGAACGTCCCGGCGCCGGACATGGGCACGGGCGAGCGCGAAATGGCGTGGATCGCGGACCAGTTCGCGCGGATGCACACGTCGGAGCTTAACGCCCGCGCCTGCGTCACCGGAAAGCCGCTCACCGCCCACGGCATCGCCGGGCGCGTGGAGGCGACGGGGCGGGGCGTGCAATACGCGCTCCAGGAATTCTTCCGCCATCCGGAGGACATGAAGAGGGCCGGACTGGACGGGAGCCTCGACGGCAAGCGCGTCATCGTCCAGGGCCTCGGCAATGTCGGCTATCACGCCGCGAAGTTCCTGGAGGAGGAGGACGGCTGCCGCATCATCGGCGTGATCGAGCGGGACGGCGCGATCTTCGACCCGGCGGGCCTGCCGGTGGAGCGGGTGCGCCAGCATCTGATCGGGCAGGGCGGCGTCCGCGGCTTTCCCGGCGCCAAATACCTCGCGGAGGGCGCGCGGCTGCTGGAGGAGGACTGCGACATCCTCATCCCCGCCGCCTTCGAGGCGGCGATCAACCTCACGAATGCGGAGCGCATCCAGGCCCCGCTCATCATCGAGGCGGCGAACGGGCCGGTGACGGCGGGGGCGGACGAGATCCTGCGCCGCAAGGGCTGCGTCATCATCCCGGACATGTATGCGAACGCCGGCGGCGTGACGGTGAGCTATTTCGAATGGGTCAAGAACCTCTCCCATATCCGCTTCGGCCGGATGCAGCGGCGGCAGGAGGAATCGCGCCACCGGATGCTGATCGACGAGCTGGAGCGGCTCACCGGCAAGTCCGTCTCCGCGACCTTCTCGGAGAAGTTCCTGAAGGGGGCGGACGAACTGGCCCTCGTGCGCTCCGGGCTGGAGGACACGATGCGCGGCGCCTACCAGTCCATCGCCGAGGTCTGGCGCGCGCGGCCCGAGGTGACGGACCTGCGGACGGCGGCCTATCTCGTCTCCATCGGCCGGGTCGCCGCGGCCTACAAGAGCCTCGGGCTATAGCGTCGGGCTTCGCGCCCGCCTTGAGCCGCAGCGCGGCGCGAGGCGGGCGCAAAAATTTCGAAATTTTTTATTTCCCTTTGGAATCAAGCCTCCGGGCTCGATATCCATGGATATGCCCCGGAAAGGCGCCGTTCAGAGCCGCTCCGGAACCTTCGCCTCCAGCTCCGCGATCCACGGCGCCGCCACCCCGTCCGAGGGCGCCCGCCAGTCCCCCCGCGGGGAGAGGGAGCCGCCGGAGGCGAGCTTCGGCCCGTTCGGCAGGGCCGAGCGCTTGAACTGGCTCGTCTGGAAGAACCGCCAGAGGAAGCCGCGGAGCCATGTCCGGATCGTCGCGAGGTCGTATTGGTTCCGCTTCTCCGGCGGCATATGCGGCGGCCAGCGCCCCGCCTCCCGGTCCCGCCACGCATGGAGCGCGAGGAAGGCGACCTTGGAGGGGCGGAGGCCGAAGCGGCTGATCCAGTAGAGGTTGAAGTCCTGCAACTCGTAGGGGCCGACGAAATCCTCCGTCCGCTGCGCCGGCGTCTCCCCGTCCCCCGGCACCAGCTCCGGCGAAATCTCCGTCGCCAGCACCCGCAGCAGAACGGCGGAAGCCTCCGCCCCGAACCGCTCGGAGGCCGCGACCCAGCGGATGAGATGCTGGATCAGCGTCTTCGGGACCGAGCCGTTGACGTTGTAATGGCTCATGTGGTCGCCGACGCCATAGGTGCACCAGCCGAGCGCCAGCTCCGAAAGGTCCCCCGTCCCCAGCACCAGCGCGCCGTTGAGATTGGCGAGCCGGAAGAGGAGCGAGGTCCGCGCCCCGGCCTGCACGTTCTCATAGGTCACGTCGTAGACATTCGCCCCCTCCCGGTGCGGGTGGCGGATATCCGCCAGCATCTGCCGCGAGGCCGCGTCGATGGAGATTTCCTCCGCCGTGACGCCGAGCGCGCGCATCAGGTCCCAGGCCGCGGATTTCGTGCCGGCGGAGGTCGCGAAGCCGGGCAGCGTATAGGCGAGGATGTCCGTCCTCGGCCTTCCCAGCCGGTCCATCGCCTGCGCGGCGACGAGCAGCGCCTGCGTCGAATCGAGCCCGCCCGAGACGCCGATGACGATCTTCCCGATCCCCGAAGCCTCCAGCCGCTTTACGAGCCCCGCAACCTGGATCTCGTAGGCCTCGAAGCAAAGCTCATCCAGCTTGGCGTCGTCATCCGGCACGAAGGGAAAGCGGCTGACGGCGCGGCGGAGGCCGATATCGCCCGCGGGCGGGTCGAGCCGGAAACCGCAGCGCCGGAACGCCCGCCCCGCGCGCGAAGCGCAGTCGGCGAAGCTCCCCTGCCGCATCCGGTCCGCCAGCAGCATGTCGAGATCGACATCGGCGAGGAGGAGCTGCGGCTCGCCGGAGAAGCGCCGCGTCTCCCCGAGCAGCGCGCCGTTCTCCCAGATCATCGCATGCCCGTCCCATGCGAGATCGGTGGTGGATTCGCCATGCCCCGCCGCAGAATAGAGATAGGCCGCGAAGCACCGCGCCGACTGCACGCGGCAGAGCGCGTGCCGATAGTCCGACTTGCCGATGGTGACGTTGGAGGCGGAAAGGTTGGCGAGGACCGTCGCCCCGGCCATCGCCGCGGCGTTCGAAGGCGGCGCCGGAACCCAGACATCCTCGCAGATCTCTGCGCCGACGATCAGCCCCGGAACGTCCTCCGCCGCGAAGAGGAGGTCAGTCCCGAACGGCGCCTCATGCCCGCCGGCCCGCGCCGTCTCCACGCCCGCCTCGTCCCCCGGCGTGAAATGCCGCCGCTCATAGAATTCGCGGTAGTTCGGCAGGTAGGTCTTCGGGACGAGCCCGAGCAGCCGCCCGCCCTGCACCGCCGCCGCCACGTTGAAGAGCCGCCCCCGCACCCGGAGCGGCAGCCCGACGAGCAGGAGCGGGCGAAGCCCGGCGGACGCCTCGACCAGCGCCGCAAGCGCCGCCTCCGCCCCGTCCAGCACGACTTCCTGCTGAAGGAGATCGTCGATCGCATAGCCGGTGAGCCCGAGCTCCGGAAACACGCAGAGCGCGGCCCCCGCCTCATGCGCCCGCCGCGCCATCTCCAGCGTCGCTTCGAGGTTCGCCGCCGGGTCCCCGACATGGACGCGCGGCGTCGCCGCGGCGATCCGGGCGAAGCCCTGCCGGTAGATGTTCAGGAACTCCGCCGCCTCGGCCATCGCCGCGTCCTTCTGTTGCGGGCAAAGGCTAGTGCGCCCGGCCCGCTCCGTCCAGCCGGCCCGCCCATGGCGCCCCGCGCGCGCCGGCGATAGGCTCCGCAAAACGGCGGAAGGAGCGGGCGATGGCGTGGCATGAACTGAAGGCGGGCGCGGAGACGTGCCATTGGGGATGGTTCGGGGCCGACACGCCCGCCGTCCTGACGGTCGAGAGCGGCGACACCGTCGTGATCGAGACCGTCTCCGGCGGGGAGGACGTGCTGCCGCCCCCCGGCTTCCATGTGCCGGAGGCTCAGCGGGAGATCATCGCGAAGGCGGAGCGGATGCTGCCCGGCCACATGCTCACCGGCCCCGTCGCCGTCGCCGGCGCCGAGCCGGGGAATGTGCTCGAAGTCCGCATCGGCAGGATCGACGTGACGACGGACTGGGGCTGGAACTTCATCAAGCCGCTCGCCGGCGCCCTGCCGGAAGACTTCCCGGACTACCGGCTCGTCAACATCCCGCTGGACCGGGAGCGGAACGTCGCGAAGCTGCCCTGGGGGCTCGACCTGCCGCTCAACCCCTTCTTCGGCGTCATGGGCGTCGCCCCGCCGCCCGCCTGGGGCCGCGTCACCTCCCTCATACCCCGCGCCTTCGGCGGCAACCTCGACAACAAGGAGCTGCGGGAGGGGGCGACGTTCTATCTCCCGGTCTTCGTTCCGGGCGGCAACTTCTCCGCCGGGGACGGGCACGGCGCGCAGGGCGACGGGGAGGTGAACGTCACCGCCATCGAGACGGCGCTCACGGGCGAGTTCACCCTCATCCTCCGCAAGGACATGAAGCTCGACTACCCGCGCGCGGAGACGGAGACGCATCTCATCACCATGGCGATGCATCCGGACCTCGACACCTGCGCCGAACGCGCGCTCCGGGCGATGATCGCGCTCCTCGGGGAGGTCGCGGGGCTATCGCGCGAGGACGCCTACATGCTCTGCTCCCTCGCCGCCGACCTCCGCATCACGCAGGTGGTGAACGGGGCGAAGGGGGTGCATTGCATGATCGCGAAGGAGCTGGCTCGGCCGGGGTGAAGGGGGGGCCTCACCGCCCCTTGAGCATCGCCTCCACCAGTTCCTGAACCGCCAGCGCCTCTTTCACCGTCGCGAGCGGGTGCGGCTCGCCCCGCATCATCGCGGCGAGGCCGCCGAGCTGCGCCCTGAGGCTCTCCGCCCGCGGGTCCGCTGCCGGCGGGCCGAAGGGCTCGAACGCGCCGCCCGTGGAGCGGGAGAGGGCGTAGAAGTCGCTCACCCGCCAGCTCGCCGATCCGCCCTTCACGTTCAGCTCCTGCCGGTCCGGCTGCGCGCCGCCGACCGACGCGAAGACGGAGACGGGCGCGCCGGAGGCGGAAACGAGGCCGGCGGCCATGTGCGTCTCGCAAAGCGCCGGGTCCGCCGGGAAGGTCGGCCGCGCCCAGACCAGCGAAAGCGGCCCGAGCACGCGGGCCGAGAAGAAGAGGAAATGGGAGATCACCTCCCGCGTCATCCCCCCCTCGGCGGAGAAGCGCAGCCAGTCCGCCGCCTTCTGCCATTCGCGCGGCCAGTTGGCGTAGGTGACGATGATGTCCACCCCCGCCTTCTCCCCCATCTCCGCGTCGCCCGTCACGGTGGCGAGCGCCTTGCCCGCCGCCTGCGTGAAGTTGACGGCGGCGGGGACGCCGGAGGCTTCGAGCCGCGCCGCGAGGTCCCGCGCCTCCAGGAGGTCCACGCCGAAGGGCTTCTCGATGAAGAGCGCCTTGCCCGCATCCGCCGCGGCGAGCGCATAGGCCTTCCGCGGGACGGGCGGGCAGGCGAGATAGACGAGATCGGAGCCCTCGATCACCGCCTCCGCCGAGCTGGCGATCTCCGCCCCCGTCCCGAGCGCCCGCGCCGCCTCGCGCTGCGCCTCCGAAGGGTCCCAGACCGGGCCGAGCGTGAAGGCCTCATGCGCCGCCATGTAGGGCATGAAGCGGCGGCCCATGATGCCGAGGCCGATGATCCCGATGCGGATGGTCATGCTCACGCCTTCCCGTAAAGCCCCGCCGTCCGCGCCCGGAGGCGGACGAGTGCGAGCACGATGTCGATGGTCGGCGTCGGGATCTCCGTCAGGCGCCCGAGCTCCTGCACCGCCGTCACCAGCGCGTCGATCTCCATCGGGCGCCCCGCGTCGAGGTCCTGCCACATCGAGGTGCGGTGCGCGCCGACCGCGGCGCCGCCGTCGATCCGCCGCTCCACGTCGATGGGGAACTTGACGCCGAGCGCCTCCGCGATGGCCTGCGCCTCCAGCATCATCCCCTTGGCCACCGCCCGCGTCCCCTCGTCCGTGCAGAGCACGTCAAGCGTCGCATGGGTCAGCGCGGAGATCGGGTTGAAGGAGAGGTTGCCCCAGAGCTTCACCCAGATCTCGTCGCGGATGCGCGGCCGCACCGGCGCCTTCAGCCCCGCGGCGGCCAGCGCCTCCGAAAGCGCCGTCGCGCGGGCGGATTTCGAGCCGTCGGGCTCGCCGAGCGAGAAGCGGTTGCCCTCGATATGGTTGACGACGCCCGGCTCGATCACCTCCGCCGCCGGATAGACGACGCAGCCGAGCACCCGGTCCGGCCCGAAGCCGTCCCACTGCGCGTCGCCGGGGTCGACCGCGTGGACGCGGCGCCCCTCAAGAGCCCCGCCGATCTTGTGGAAATACCACCACGGAACGCCGTTCACCCCGCTCACCACGGTCGTCTCCGGCCCGAGAAGCGGCTGCATGAGCGGCACAAGCGGGGGGACGGAATGGGCCTTCAGCGTGACGATGACGTAATCCTGCGGGCCGAGCGCCGCCGGGTCCTGCTCCGCGCGGACCTTCACAGTCTTCCGCTCGCCCTCCTCGATGAGCGTGAGCCCGTTCGCCTGCATCGCGGCAAGATGGGGGCCGCGGGCGACGAGGCTGACTTCTGCGCCCGCCTCCGCCAGCTTCGCGCCCATATAGCCGCCGATGGCGCCGGCGCCGTAGATGCAGATCTTCATGCCTCAGGCCTCCGAAACGAGGCCGAGCTTCTCGGCCATGCCGATGCGCTGCATCTTGCCGGTCGCGCCCTTGGGGATTTCGTCGAGGAACACGATCTTCCGCGGCGTCTTGAAGGCGGCGAGGCGGGCGCCGGCGAAATCGCGGAGCGCGCGCTCGTCCGCCTCCATGCCCTCCCGCAGCACCACGGCGGCGGCGACCTCCTCCCCGAGCTTCGGATGCGGCAGCGCGAAGGTCAGCACCTGCGCGACGGCGGGATGTTCGAGGAGGATCGCGTCGACCTCCAGCGGGCTCACCTTCTCGCCGCCACGGTTGATGATCTCCTTCAGCCGGCCTGTCAGCGTGAGGTAGCCGTCCTCGTCGAAGGCGCCCTGGTCGCCGGTGCGGAACCAGCGCCGGCCCTCCGCCTCGAAGAAGTTCTTCGCGTTCGCCTCCGGGTTGCCCTCATAGCCCGGCGTCACGTTCGGGCCGGAGATGACGACCTCGCCCGTCCCCCCCTCGGGCAGCAGCCGGTCCTCCGCCTCATGCGCGAGGCGGACGAGCGGGCCGGCGGGCAGGCCGACCGCGCCCGGCTTCTGCGCGCGCGGGGGCAGGGGGTTGGAGGTCATCTGATGGGTGGCCTCGGTCATCCCGTAGCCCTCGATCACGGGCGCGCCGAAGGCGGCTTCGAGCGCGCGCATCACCGGCGCCGGGAGCGAGGCGGAGGAGGAGCGGAGGAAGCGCAGCTTCGCCGCGGCGATCACGTCCCTGTTCCGCTCCGCGCGGGCGAGGAGCGCCTGGTGCATGGTCGGCACGGCGGTGAACCAGGTCGGCTCCGCCTCCCCCATCCAGCCGAAGAAGCGGAGCGCGTCGAAGCCCGGCGCGCACCAGATCGAGCCGCCGGCGGAAAGCGAGGCGGAGATCGCGGCGATGAGGCCGTGGATGTGGAAGAGCGGCATCACGTTGAGGCACCGGTCCGCCGCCGTGAGCGCGAGCGATTCGCGGATGTTCCCGGCGGAGGCGGCGACGTTGGACTGGAGGAGCGGCACGATCTTCGGGCGGGAGGTCGTGCCCGACGTATGGAGGATCAGCGCCACGTCGTCCGCCCGCGCCGGGGAGGCGTCGGAAGGCGCGCCGCTCGCGCCCTCGGCGCTGAGCGTGAAGGCGCCGGCCGGGGCCGCCTCGTCGAAGCCGAGGCGGAGGATCTTCAGCCCGAAGGGCCGGGCCGCCGCCAGCGCCGGGCCGTCATAGCCTTCCGCCACGATCAGCGCCTTCGCCTTCAGGTCTTCGAGATAGAAGGAATATTCCTCCTGCTTGTAGGCCGGGTTAAGCGGCGCCGTCACTGCCGCCTGCGCGACCGTGACGAAGGCCGCCGCCATTTCCGGCCCGTTCGGCAACACGATGGCGACCCGGTCGCCCCGGCCGATCCCGGCCGCATGGAGCCGCGCCGCGACTTCGCCCGAAAGCGCGCGCAGCCCGCCATAGGTCAGCCAGGGCCGCCCCGGCGCGCCGAGGGCCGGCGCCGCGTCGTCATGTCCGGCGATCAGCGCCGCAATGGTCTCAGCCATGTCCGTCTCTCCCTTGCTTGCTCTTTCCGGCGCGCTCCTCTCGCGCGGCGGGGCCGATTTGTCCAGACCGCACGGCGCCTCGCCGCCGGAGCCTGCATCCGGCCGGCCCTCTCCCGCGGCCCCGGACCCGATCCGGGGCCCCGAAGAGCGAAGCGCCCACCCCCTCGGGGCCCCGGCTCAAGGCCGGGGCCTCGCGCCCCTTGCAGCTCCCGCCCTCTCCCGGCCCCGGACCCGATCCGGAGCCCCGACGAAAATAGCGCACACCCCCCCGGGGCCCCGGCTCAAGGCCGGCGCCTCGCGCCCCTCGCGGCCCCCGCCCTCGCCCGGCCCCGGACCCGATCCGGGGCCCCGCCGAGCGAAGCGCCCACCCCCTCGGGGCCCCGGCTCAAGGCCGGGGCCTCGTGTCCCTTACGGATCCCACTCTCTCCCGGCCCCGGACCCGATCCGGGGCCCAGACGAAAGAAGCGCCAAGCCCGATCCATGAAAAATCATGCACCGCCCGCAACCCCCTCCCCGCCGTGCGGGACGCGCCCCCTGCGGATGTAGAGCGAGGAAGGGCGGCCGCCCGCCCGAACGGCCCCCGAAAACCCCTGAAACAATCCGATCACGACTTTTTTCGTTCAAAATCAAGGCTCCGATCCCGATAACCATGGTTATCCCCCTGAAGGCGCCTCCCGAAGCCTCAGCGCGGGAACCGCTCCTGGATCCGCTTCGCCAATTGGTCCCGCGTCTGGCGATAGGCGGCGAGCTTCGCCTCGCGGCCTTCGGCGAGGCCGGTCGGGTCCAGCGTCGGCCAGTATTCGACCTCGATGGCGTGGTGGCGGGTATATTCCTGCGCCCGCCGCTGCGCGGCGGGGGAGAGGGCGACGATGAGGTCGTAGCTCTCGATATCCTCGCCCCAATCCTCGAAATCGTCGAAGCTCTTCACCCGGTGGCGGGAGAGGTCCACCCCGATCTCCCGGCAGACCTCCACCGCGAAGCCGTCGATCTCCATCTCCCCCTTCACCCCGGCGGACTGGATATAGGCCGCCGAGCCGAGGTGGCGCTTGGCGAGGCCCTCCGCCATCGGCGAGCGGACGGCGTTGTGGTCGCAGCAGAAGAGGATCGCGCCGGGGAGGCCGGCCATCGCCTCACCCCCGGAAATGCAGGACGCAGACGAGCGTGAAGAGCCGCCTCGCGGTCTTGTCGTCCGTCTCTACCTTGCCTTCGAGCCGCTCCTTCAGCACCCGCGCGCCCTCGTTGTGGATGCCGCGGCGGCCCATGTCGATCGCCTCGATCTGCGAGGGCGGCAGGCGCTTCACCGCGTCGTAATAGCTCTCGCAGATCTGGAAATAATCCCGGATGATCTGCCGGAACGGGGAGAGCGAGAGGTGGAACGCCGCCGCCGGCTCCCCCGCCTCCGTCCGCACGTCGAAGACGAGCCGCCTGTCCTGCACGGAGAGGAAGAGCCGCCAGGGCCCGTCGCCGCGGCCGGGCAGGATGAACTCGTTCTCCTCCAGCAGGTCGAAGATCGCGACCTTCCGCTCCTGCTCCACCTCCGCGGTGGGGGCGGGCAGGCCGGAATCGTCCAGCTCGATGGAGAGGATGCGGTTCGCCTCAGCCATGTCTCCCCCCTTCGTTGAGCACGGCCAGCCGCGCGAGGACGGAAAGCCCGTGCGCCTCTAGTCCTTCCGCCTCCGCCAGAACCGCGGCGTCCGGCCCGATCATGGCGAGCGCGCCGGGGGAGAGGCGCTGGAGCGTCGTGCGCTTCATGAAGTCGAGCACGGAAAGGCCCGAGGAGAAACGGGCGGAGCGCGCCGTCGGCAGCACATGGTTCGGCCCGCCGACATAATCCCCGATCGCCTCCGGCGTATGCGCGCCGAGGAAGATCGCCCCCGCGTGCCGGATGCGCGCGGCCAGCGCCTCCGGCTCCGCCGTCATGATCTCGAGATGCTCGGCGGCGATCCGGTCCGCCAGCGCGGGCGCGGCGTCCAGCGAGGGGACGAGGATGATCGCCCCGTGGTCCCGCCAGCTCGCCCCCGCGATGGCGCGGCGGGCGAGCGTTTCGAGCCGCGCCTCCACCGCGGCGGAGACGGCGTCGGCGAAGGCCGCGTCGTCGGTGATGAGGATCGACTGGGCGCTCTCGTCATGCTCGGCCTGGGCGAGAAGGTCGAGCGCCACCCAGTCCGGCTCGTTGTCCCGGTCCGCGATGATCAGCACCTCGGAGGGGCCGGCGATCATGTCGATCCCGACCTTGCCGAAGACGCGCCGCTTCGCCGCCGCCACATAGGCGTTGCCGGGGCCGGTGATCTTGTCCACCGGCCGGATCGGCCCGGCGCCCCAGGCGAGCGCGGCCACCGCCTGCGCGCCGCCCATCCGCCAGATTTCCGTCACCCCCGAAAGCCGCGCGGCGAGGAGGACGAGCGGGTTCGCCCGCCCGCCCGGCGTCGGCGCGGCGATGACGAGCCGCTCCACCCCGGCGACGCGGGCGGGGATGGCGTTCATCAGCACGGAGGAGGGATAGGAGGCGAGCCCGCCCGGCACATAGAGCCCGGCGCTCTCCACCGCCGTCCAGCGCCAGCCGAGCGTCGCGCCGGCGCCGTCCGTCCAGCTTTCGGCGGCGGGAAGCTGCCGCTCGTGATAGGCGCGGATGCGCGCAGCGGCGCGCTCCAGCGCCTCCCGCTGCGGGGCGGGGACGGAGGCGCAGGCCTCGTCGATCTCCGCCTCGGTCACGCGGAGGCTCTCCGCATCCGGCGCGAAGCCGTCGAACCGGGCGGTGAGCTCAAGCACAGCCCCGATGCCGCGGGCGCGGACATCGGCGATGATCGCGGCCGCCGCCTCGTCAACATCCGCCTCGGCCTCCCGCTTCGCGTCGAGAAAGGCGGCGAAGCGGGCTTCGAAATCCGGGGCGGAGGCGTCGAGGCGGAGCGGCATGGCGGCTGTCTTCCCTTCTGTCGCCCGCCCTTTAGGCCGCGCGGGGGCCCGGTTCAACGCTCTCTTCAACGCTCAGAAATGCTGCGGCTGCCCGCCCGCCGCCCAGGGCCTCGTGAGATCGACGAGGCCGACGGAGAGGCACTCCACGTCGAGCGAAAGCGTGACGCCGCCGGAACAGGCGAGGACGAGCCGGCCCGCGCCGTCCTCCCCCGGCTCGAAGGAGAGGCCGAGGAGGTTGAACACCGCCTCCTTCTCCCGCGGGTCGAGCCCGGCGGCGCGGACGCGGAGCACATCGTCCACCGTCAGCGCGGCGGCGACGCGCTCGAAGGGCCGCCGCTCCCGCTTCGCGCGCGCCTCGTCCTCCCAGCGGAAGCGGTAGATGAGGAGGGAGAAGCGGCGCCGGCGCGGCGCATACTGGACGTTCGCGACCTTGCCGACCGCATCCTGTACGAGGGCGGAGAGCACCGGGAGGTCCTCCGCGCTTTCGGCGCGGAGGCGGAGCGGCCCTTCGCGCCCTCCGTCCTCGAATTTCGCGTCCTGAACCACGCCTACCCGCCGATCCGCTCGATCCGCGCGCCGCAGGCGGAGAGCTTTTCCTCCACCCGCTCATAGCCGCGGTCGAGATGGTAGACGCGAGAGACCACGGTTTCCCCTTCCGCCGCAAGCCCGGCGAGGACGAGCGAGGCCGAGGCGCGGAGGTCCGAGGCCATCACCGGCGCGCCCTTGAGCGCGGAAACGCCGCTGACGGTCGCGACGCCGCCCTCCACCTCGATCCGCGCGCCCATACGGGCAAGTTCGGGGACATGCATGAAGCGGTTCTCGAAGATCGTCTCCTCGATCCTGCTTTTCCCCTCCGCCAGCGTCAGCAGGGTCATCATCTGGGCCTGAAGGTCGGTAGGGAAGCCGGGGAAGGGGGCGGTCGATATGTCCACCGGCCGGATGATCCCGTTCTTCCGGCGCACGCGCAGCCCCTCCGGCTCCTCGCTCACCTCCACGTCCGCCGCCTCCAGCCGCTCCGCGAAGGCGGCGACGAGGTCGCGCCGCCCGCCTTCCAGCAAAACCTCGCCGCCGGCGATGGCGGGCGCGATCATGTAGGTGCCGAGCTCGATCCGGTCCGGCGCGACGCGATGGGTGGCGCCGCCGAGCCGGTCCACACCCTCGACCGTGATCGTTCCCGTCCCCTCGCCCTCGATCTGCGCGCCCATCGCCCGGAGGCAGCGGGCGAGATCGACGATCTCGGGCTCCTTCGCCGCGTTCTCCAACACGGTCGTCCCCTTCGCGAGGGTCGCGGCCATGAGGATGTTCTCGGTCGCGCCGACCGAGACGAAGGGAAACTCGACCCGCGCGCCGCGGAGCCCGCCCGGCGCCTCCGCGTGCCGCAAGGTCACGTCATCGCCGCCTATGGCCCGTTCGACCAGGCAGCCATGCAACGGCAGAGCTTTTTTCACCCGAAGCCGGCCGCCGACTCCGACAAGTGAAGCAGCAACGGGGCCGCCCCGTCGCCGGAACGGCCCCCATGCGGGAGTGGCGGGCTCACGCCGCGGCGGCGGCGGACGGCTCGGCCGTCACCTCGAGGCTGACCGGCACGCCGTTGGTCACGATGTCGAAGACCGGCGAGCGCGACCTGGCGAAGTGGCCGAGCGCCTCGAGCGTCGCCGCATCCGCGTCGCCCTTGACGAAGAGCTCGACCTTCACGGCCTGGTAGCCGTTGCGGACGTTCGGATCGAGGCCGAGGAAGCCCTGCACGTCGAGGTCGCCGGAGAACCGCGTCGCCACCTCGTCGATCCTGATGCCGCGCGCCGTCGCATGGGCGATGAGCGAGGTGGTGATGCAGCCGGCCATGGCGTGCAGCACATACTCGACCGGATTGGGCGCCTTGTCGGTGCCGAGCAGCTCCGGCGGCTCGTCATTGACCAGATGGAAGCCGCCCGGCCGGCAGTGCTCCTCGCCGACGCCGTAATAGTCCTTGATCACGGTCTCGTT
>JAUIDE010000157.1 GCA_030429105.1 Alphaproteobacteria bacterium | reverse complement strand
CGTCGAGGCCGGCCCCGCCACGGCGCTGCTCGCGCGGCCCGTCGTCTCGGATGAGCCAGCCGCGCCGAACGCCGATCCGGCTGGGAACGAGCCTGAGTCGGGGCCCGGCCCCGCGACCGGCGCCGCGCCCGCGCCGCCCCGCCTGCCTGCCGCCGGGATTGGCGCACCGGCCCGCAAGCCGGCGGATGCGCAGCGCCTCGCCGCCCCGGCGCAGAGCGCCGCGCCGAAGGAGCCGCCCAGCGCCGTCCGCCCCGCCGCCGAGGCGCTCGAGACGGCTCATGACGGCCCCGCCTGCCCGCCGGCCATCGCCCGCTCCGCCCCGGCGCCGGGAGGCGCGAGCCGGGTGCATGTCATCGCCCCCTGCGCGGCAGGGGCCGTCGCCGCGCTCGACCATCGGGGCGTCGCCTTTCCCCTTCCGCTCGACGGCAAGGGAGAGGGCTGGATCGACCTGCCGGTTCTCGACGCCGCCGAAGGCGCGACGCTGCGCCTTCCGGGCGGCGAGACGCTCCCCGTCCCACTCGCCTTCGATGCGGCCGAGCTTTCGCGCATCGTTCGTGTCGCGATCGCCTCCCCCGCCGCCGTGCGGTTCGATCTGCACGCTCTCGAATACGCCGCGGAGCCCGGCGGGGCCGGCCATGTCCGCTCCGGCGGCGCGCCGGGCGGCGGAGCCGGGCGGGTGGAGAGCTTCGCCGCGCCGCCAGGGCGCGCTGGCGCTTTGGGGCTGCATCATGTGGAAGTTTATTCTCTTCGCCTCGGAGCGGGCGGCAGGCGCGGCGTCGCGCGCCTTGCGCTCGATCCGGCGGCGGACGCCTGCGCGGCGGGCGGCGCGCCGGAATATCTGGTCATCCGCGCCGAGGGCGGTAAGGTTCGCGGCGCGGTCAACGGCAGCCTCGCCGCCGCCTCCTGCGATGCGGCGGCCGGCCTGGCCGCGCGACTCGCCGCCGGGGCGGTGACGGAGCTGAGGATCGAGTGAGGCGCGCGCCGGGGGGGCGTGCGCCGCAGGCGACAGGGGTGGGGCATGGGACTTTTTCGAACCGGGGCCGGTCTCCTTGGCGTGTGCCTGGCGACCGCAGCCTTGGCCGAGCCGGTGACGCTGACAGCCCGGGGGACCGGCTTCACCGTGACTGGCGAGCTGCTGGAATTCGACGGCGCGCGTTACGTCATCGCCTCTCCGATCGGGCGGCTCACCATCCCGGCGAGCGAGACGGACTGCGCCGGCGCCGCCTGCCCGCCCCCGCCGCCCGCGGGAGGCGCGGTCCGGATCGCCGGAGGCGGCGCGCTGGCCGCCCTCCTCGCCCCGGCTCTGGTCGAGGCGATGGCCTTCGCCGCGGGTGGAACGGCGGAGCGCAGCCCCGAAGCGCCCGACGGGGCTCTGCGCCTTGTCGCGCCGTTCGGCGGCGCTGAGCCGGCGGAATATGTGATCGATCCGTTCGGCGACCCGGCGGGCGCCTCCATCGTGCTCGCCGCCGATGCCGGCGAGGGAGCGGCGCTGGCGCACGACGCCCTGGTTCTCCTCGTCTCACCAGCCTCTCCCGTCGCCTCGCTCACCCTCGCAGATGCGGGCCGAATTCTCTCGGGCGCCGCAACCGACTGGTCGGATGTCGGCGGCCCGCCGGGGCGCATCGCGCTCCATCTTCCCGCGAGCGGGCCGGAGGCGGAGGCGATGGCCGCCTTCCTGCCCAGCGGCGCGGCGCCGGCCTCTGGAGCGACCCGCCACGCCTCGCTGCGCGATCTTTCCGACGCGGTGGCGCGGGACCCGGCGGCGCTCGGCCTGGCCACCCTCGCCTTCGAGCGGAGCGCCCGAGCCCTGCGGCTCGAGACGGAATGCGGCGTCCCGGCCCAGGCGGACGGCTTCGCGGTGAAGGCCGGCGACTATCCCTTCGTTCGGCCCCTCGCAGCCAGGCCTGGTGGCCGGCTGTCGCCCGCGGCGCAGGCCTTGCTCGACTTCGCCGAGTCCGAGGCTGGCCAGGCCGAGATCGCCGCCCTTGGGGCGGTGGACGCCCGGCTGGAGACGCTGGGCCTCAACGCGCAGGGCGCGCGGATCGCGACTGGTTTCCTGAAAGCGCGGGCGCCGGCGGCGGCGACCCTCATGGCCGAATTCGCCGCCAGCATCGTCGCGGCCGAGCGGCTCTCGGCGACCATCCGTTTCTCCGAAGGGGACGCGTCGTTGCCTCCCGAATCGCGGTCGAAGCTCGCCGCGCTGGCCGAGGCGGCGGCGGAAGGCGCCTTCGCCGGGCGGGAGATACTCGTCATCGGCTTTGCAGACGATGCGGACGGCTTTGCAAGCGGGGTCGCCCTCTCCGTACGAAGGGCGGAGGCGGCGGAGACGGCGCTCCGCCGCGCCCTTTCGGCCGCCGGGGCCGGGCCGGTCCAGACGCGGACGAGCGGCTACGGCCCGCTGGCTCCGGTCTCCTGCCCCGGCCCGGGCGGGCGCCGGGTCGAATTCTGGGTCAGGCCTGCGGCGCGGCCCTGAACGGAGGCAGCCGCCGCGCGAGCACGCCGCATTTCTTGCGCGGAATGTCGCTTAAGGCGCAGGACGGCGTCCCGCCGCGCGGCACGGTCGGTGGACGGGGGTTGAGACATCGGGCCGTCCGGTCCAAACTGAGGTTAGGAATGCGGCTTGCGCCCGCACCGCGCCGCATGATCGAAAAAACGAAACCGCGCTTCGCAGAAGGCGCGTCGGCACAACAGGGAGACTGCACATGAAGAAGACATCCGACCTCACGCTCAGCGGAGGGCCGCTGCATCGCGGCGTGGAACTCTACGCCGCAGAGGCCCGGGCGGGCCAGCTTGACCGCCGCGAGTTCCTCACCCGAGCCAGCGCCCTCGGCGCAACGGCGGCGGCGGCCTACGGGATGATCGGCCTCGCCGCGCCGGATCGCGCGCGCGCCGCCGGCAACCCTGGCGGGACGCTCCGTATCCAGATGGAGCTCAAGGCGCTGAAGGACCCGCGCACCGCCGACTGGTCCCAGATCTCCAACTTCTCCCGCGGCTGGCTCGAATATCTCGTCCAGTACGAGATCGACGGCACCTTCACGCCGAAACTGCTGGAGAGCTGGGAGGTCAATGACGACGCCTCAGAATATACGCTCAACGTCCGTCAGGGCGTGACCTGGAACAACGGCGACCCGTTCACGGCGGAGGATGTCGTCCACAACATCGAGCGCTGGTGCGACAGCACGGTCGAGGGCAACTCGATGGCCTCCCGCCTCGCGGCGCTTGTCGACTCCGCGACCGGCAAGATGCGCCCCGGAGCCGCCGTGGCTACCGGGACGCACACCGTGAAGCTTACGCTCTCCGGCCCGGACATCGCGCTCATCCCCGGCCTCGCGGACTATCCGGCTGCGGTCGTCCACAAGTCCTACGGCAACGACAATCCGCTCGACAATCCGATCGGCACCGGCCCTTACCTCCCGGAAAGCTTCGAGGTTGGCGTCCGCGCCGCCCTGGTGAAGAACCCGAACCACAAGTGGTGGGGCGAAGGGGCGTATCTCGACCGGATCGAGTTCATCGATTTCGGAACGGACACCTCCGCATGGGTCGCCGCCGCCGAGTCTGACGAGGTGGACATGCTCTACCAGACGACCGGCGACTTCGTGGACATCATGGACGCCATCGGCTGGAGCCGCTCCGAGGCCGTCACGGCGGCGACCCTCGCCGTCCGCTTCAACCAGCTCGCCGCGCCCTATGACAATGCGGATGTGCGCCGCGCCCTCGTGAAGGCGGTCAACAACGAAGTCGTGCTCGAGCTTGGCTATGCCGGGCGCGGCAAGGTGGCGGAAAACCACCATGTCTGCCCGATCCACCCGGAATACGCCGAACTTCCGCCGCTCCAGCCGGATGCGGCCGCCGCGAAGGCGATGCTGGACGCGACGGGCCACGGCGATACCGAATTCGAGCTGATTTCCATCGACGACAACTGGCAGCGGGACACCTGTGACGCCGTCGCCGCGCAGATCCGCGACGCCGGGATCAACATCAAGCGGACGATCCTGCCCGGCTCCACTTTCTGGAACGACTGGCTGAAATATCCGTTCTCGGCCACCGAGTGGAACATGCGACCGCTTGGCGTGCAGGTCCTTTCCCTCGCCTATCGCTCCGGCGTTGCCTGGAACGAGAGCGCCTTCTCCAACGCCGAGTTCGACGCCCTGCTCGACGAGGCGATGGCCATCGCCGATGCGGACAAGCGCCGCGAGGTCATGGCGAAGATCGAGAAGATCATGCAGGATGAGGGCGTGATGGTGCAGCCCTACTGGCGCTCGCTTTATCGCCACTACAAGGAGAGCGTGAAGGGCGCGGAGATGCACCCGACCTTCGAACTCCATCTCGACCGCTACTGGATCGACGCCTGAGGCGACCGGGCGGGGGCTCTCCCCGCCCGACTTCGCGGCCCGGCTTCCCGCCGGGCCGAACCGACCCGCGATAGCTGAGACGGAGAGGCCGGATGGCGACTTTCCTCGCGCGACGCATCGGCACGATGCTTCTAACGGCCCTGTGCCTCACCTTCGTGGTGTTCTTCCTCACCAATCTCGACCCCAATCTCGAGAAGCTGGCGAAGAGCGAAGGCTCGGTTCGCATGTCGGACGCGGACGTAACGAGCTGGCTCGAACGGAACGGCTACGACCAGCCGCTGATCGTCCGCTACGGCCAGTGGCTCGGCATCGCCCCCTATGACCATCCCGCCCCCGACTCCGGCGCGACCGTGCGCTGCCGCGCCGTGGCGGAGGGAGAGGCGCTCCCGACCTTCTGCGGCGTTCTGCAGGGCTATTGGGGCCATTCCACCGTCTTCAAGGACAATGTCGGCCCCATCGTCGGCACGCGGCTCGCGGCGACGGGCGTGCTGATGTTCTGGGTCATGGTCGTCATGGTCCCGTCCGCGCTCCTCCTCGGCGTGCTGGCGGGGATGCGGGAGGGCTCGCGCACCGACAGGACGCTCTCCACCTTCGCAATCTCGACCACCGCCACGCCCGAATATGTGTCGGGCGTCGTCTTCATCGTCGTCTTCGCCTCCTCAGTCGGCGGGCTCCAATGGTTCAAGGGCACAGCGACCTCGGCGATAGACGGCGTGACGTTCGAGAATTTCACCCTGCCGGTGCTGACGATGGCGCTCTACGGCATGGGCTACATCGCCCGGATGACGCGCGCATCGATGGCCGAAGTGATGACGGCGCAATACATCCGGACAGCGCGGCTGAAGGGCGTGAGCTTCCGTAACGTCGTGCTGAAACACGCCCTCCGCAAT
>JAUIDE010000037.1 GCA_030429105.1 Alphaproteobacteria bacterium | reverse complement strand
ACCGCCGCCGCCGCTTCCGCCGCCGGGCGCGCCTATATCGCCGGGGCCGGTGGTGACGGTCACATAGGTGAAATCGTCGCCTTCGAGGTCTGGCAGGCCCGGCAATCCGAGCAGTTGGGCGATGAGCGTCGTCCCGCCTTCCCCTTGCCGGAAGATGTCGACCTGGCCGGCGGAGCCGAAGAGCTGGTAGTCGTCCGCCGACCCCGTGAGCTGGATCCGGTCGATCCCGCTTTCGAAATCGGCGATTACCGCGAAGTCCGGTGAGGTGGCGCCTTCGACCTCCTCGCCGTAATGGAGGCCCGTCCGGTCCCCCAGCACGAAGAGGTCGGCCCCAGCGCCGCCGCGCAGGAAGTCCGTCCCGTCGTCCCGCCCGGCGAGGCCGCCCTGCAGGCGGTCATCCCCCGTTCCGCCGATCAGCGTGTCCGACCCGGCGCCGCCGAAGAGGGAATCGGGGCCGTTGAAGCCTTGGAGCAGGTCGTCCCCGTCCAGCCCGCGCAGCGTGTCGCCCCGAAGGTCGTAGAAGGGATCGTCGAAGCCCCGGATCACGTCGCCTTGAGCCGTGCCGGTGATGCTGGCGTATTCGATGTCGATGGCGCTGACGAAATCGAGAAGCTGCCCGCCGTCCCCCCCCGCGCTGTTCCGCTGAAAGGCCCGCCCCTCGCCCTCCGCGAGGGTGATGACGCCGGCCCCCGTCTCCTCCGTGGAGAAATCGAGGATGAGGAGGTCCGCATCCGTGAGGTCCGCCGGGTCGAGCGGCGCCTCGCCGCCCAGCACGAGATCGAACCCGAGCCCCGGCGCCAGCGTGTCGTCCCCGCCGCCGCCGCGGAAGTCGTTGTTGATGCGTCCGCCCTGCGCGAACTCGTCGGAGAAGGCGGTGCCGACCACCGTTCCGATGAACTCGAACCCGGTCACATGCCCGCCGCTGCTGAAGCTGAGGACCTGATCGAACCGCTGCTCGACCGGCGCGTCGAAGACGAGCCGCGCCGCCTCCGGCGCCTCGGCGAGGGAGATCGAGAGCCCGTCCACCCCGAGACCGCCGTCGATGACGAAGAACCCGCCGCCGCCGACCTCCCCCGGGGGCTGGCCCTGTTCGAACTGCGCGAAGACGAGGTCGTCCCCCTCCCCGGCGAGGATGATGTCATCCCCGAGCCCGGCGAGGATCACGTCCCCGCCGCCGCCGCCGAAGATCGTATCGTCGAAATCTCCGGTCACGATCACGTCGCCGCGGAGCGTGCCGCTGATCTCGAACCGCTCGATCCCGTCGAACTCGACCGCCGAGGCCGGGCCGCCGGGGAAGAAGCCGGCGCGCCCGTCCGTCTCCGAGTCCTCGTCGAAGAGGAGCGCGAAGCCGACCGGAACGTCGAGCGCGCTGTAGTCGAGCCGGAGCACGTCCACCCCGTCCCCGCCCGAGACGCGATCCGGCCCGAGGCCGAACTCGACCGTTCCGGGATCGAGCACGTTGCGCCCGTCATCGCCGGCCAGCGTGTCTGCGTAGCGGGAGCCGAGGATGTTCTCGAAGCCCGAGATCACGTCGCCCTCGGCGTCGCCGCCCTGCCCGGAGCCCGGGAGCGCCGGGCCATCCGGCTCCGGGTTCGGCGTGGCGAGCGAGACGCGGACGCCCGCGCCGGAGGCGGAATATTCGAGCCAGTCGGTTCCCTGGTCGCCTTCCAGCATGTCTGCGCCCGCGCCGCCCGCCACCGTGTCGTCACCGGCGAAGGCGCGGATCGTGTCGTCGCCCTCGCCGCCCTCGATCCGGTTGGCGCCGAGATCGCCGCCGAGATCGTCGCCGAAATCGGAGCCGCGAAGGTCCTCGAAACTGCTCTGGAAGAGGGAGCGCGCCTCCCTGTCGGGCCGGAAGAGCCCGCCGGCGATCTCGTCCCCGTTCTCCAGCCCGTCGGAATAGAGCGACGGCGAGAGCCGCGCGACGACGGGGCCGCCCACCTTTTCGTAGCTCAGGAGGTCTCTGTCCCGCTCCCCGGCGATGGCGCCGCCGCCGTCGAGCCGGTCCCCGTCGCCGAGGGCGAAGATCGTATCGCTCCCGCCGCCGCCCCTCACATCGTCCCGCCCGCCGCGGCCTTCGAGGAGGTCGTCGCCGGCGAAGCCGTCGATCAGGTTCTCGCCCTCGTCGCCCGAGAGGCTGTCCGCCTCCATCGAGCCCTGCACGCCTTCTATCCGGTCGAGAAGGTCGCCCGTCGCGTCCGCGCCGAAGGCCAAACCGGAGGCGAGATCGACGGAAACGCCGCCGAAGGAGTTCACATAGCTCGCGAGGTCGCGCCCGCCGCGGCCGATCATCAGGTCGCCGCCGGCGCCGCCGATGAGGTAGTCGTCACCCTCGCCGCCGACGAGCTGGTCGTCCCCCTCCTCGCCGTCGAGCGAGCTGGAGGCGCCGTCATCGCCCGAGAGCACGTCGTCGAAGCGGGTGCCGATCAGGTATTCGACATTGGTGAGCGTATCCCCCTCCGCGAGGCCGCCGGAGCCGAGCACGTCCCCGCCCTCGCGGATCAGGCGCACGCCCTCCTCGGAGGCGGAATAGTCCACCTGGTCGTAGCCGATCCCGCCCTCGATCCGGTCCGCGCCAATTCCGGCGCGGATCACGTCGTCGCCCGAGCCGCCATTGAGCGTGTTGGAGCCGCCGCCGGGGTTGATGATGTCGTCCCCCGCGCCGCCTTCGAGAAGGTCGTCGAGATCGCCGCCGATCAGGATGTCGTCCCCGTCGCCGCCGTTGAAATCCGCGACGAGCGCGATCCCGGGCGCGAGGGAGAGGACGTCATTCCCCTCCCCGCCGTCGCCGCGGACGGTGGAGAGCCCGGCCTCGTCGAAGAGTTCGGCCACCCCGAAGGCGTTGACCTGGAGGCGCGTCGGGTCGAAGGGCGGGTCCTGCTCCTCGCCTTCCTCCGGCTGGGGCATCCGGGTGACGGAGAACGACTCGTCGATATCGTCGTCCTGCGCGTCCGGCAGATTGCGAAGATCGGCGCGGCCCTCGCCCATGTTGAGCCGCAGCTCGCCTGCGGGCAGGCCGGTTCCCGGCCCGCCGATCGTGGCGAGGCCGCCGTCGTCGATCACCGGAATGTCGCGCCCGTGGGCGGTGGAGCAGTTCACCGCGAAATTGACGATCTCGATCTCCGCGATGGAGACGACGCGCTTCCATTCGAAGGGGCGTATCCCGATGGAGAAGGTGAGCCGGAGCCCGGCGTCGAGCGCGCCGGTCAGCTCGTCGAAGAGGCAGGGGAGAGCCAGGCTGTCCACATGGGTCAGCCCGTCGCCCGGGTTCTCGTCGTTCACGTCGCCGAGCCCGGCCGAGATCGCCCCGAGAAGGCCGCCGCCAACGGTAAGCCGAAGGCCGGGGACGGAGACGCCGAAATCGGCGATTAGATCGGCGACGAACTCCGCCAGCGGCAGGCGCCCGCCGGAGCCGTCCATCGGCGTCGTGAGATAGAGCGAGTCGGCCGGGTTGGCGCTGCCGTTGATGAGGCCGCGCGTGGAGATTCCGGCTCCGATGCGGAAATCCGCCGCGAATCCTCCTTCGAGCACCGCCGCGAAGGGGCCGACCGGGATGCGGATGAAGAAGCTGGCTTGTTCCCGGTCCAGCCCGAATTCCGGGAGGATGAACTCGACGAGCGGCGCCGGCTGCTCGAAGAAGCCGGAGAAGAGGATCAGCCCCGCCAGCTCCGGCGCTGAGGATGTCAGCAGCGGAAAGCTGAGCCCGCCGCCCTCCAGCGCGCCGACCTGACCGATCAGGCCGCCGAAGAGATCTCCGGGCAGGAGCGACGGGTCGAACCCGTCGAAGTCGAAGGCCGATCCGATGCCCGCGCCGGTCCCCCCGCCGGCCAGCGCGTCGAGCGCCTCCGCCGAGAAGGCGATGTCGCCGACCTCGAAGGCCGCGCCGGAGGCGAGGTCGCTGATGGTCTGGAGCGCGAGGGCGACATCCGCCACGACGTCGATGAAGGAGCGATCCATCTCCGCGTTCGCGAAGAGCTGGAGGAGGTCGGCGAGCGTCACGTCCCCGTCCCCGGTCGCGTCGAGGAAGGGCAGCGTTTCCCCCAGCGGGTCGAGGAGCGGCAGGGGGCGGCTCAGCAGCCGCACGACCGGGCCGAGCGGGAAGGCGGAGACGATGTCGTCGAGCGGGCCGAGGACGCCGCCGAGGAGATTGTCGAGCGCGTCGATCCCGATCGAGACGCCGCGCAGGCCCACCCCCTCGATCCCGCCGATCAGGCCCTCTCCCGCGCCGCCATAATCGATGACGAGATCGCCGGAGATCGAAGGCAGGAACGGGCTCTCGAACCCGGCTTCGAGCGCGATGGCCAGCCCGGCGTCGAACCCGAGCGTCGCTTCGGGCGCAAGCGCGCCGATCTCGCCCCCGTCGATGTCGAGCGTGAGGTCCAGCGCGGCGCCGTTCAGCCCCTCGGCCAGCGCCGCCGAGGCGGAGACGGGGCCGAGCGAGAGTTCGGACGAGAGGCTTCCGGGGTCCAGCGTCGCGCCGAGGCTCAGCCGCATGTCGGCGGCGGAGGACGTGTCCGCGAGCGAAAGCGCGCCCGTCTCCGCGTCGAAGAACACCGAGAAGTCGAGCGCCGCCGTCGCCGTCAGGTCAAGCGCCCCGTCCAGCGAGAGGCCGAGCGCCCCGGCGCCGAGCGCGCCGGAAAGCGCGCCCGCCTCCGTCCGCCCGAGCGGCGCCTCCCGCTCCGCAGAAAGCTGGATCGTCACCCCGCCCGCGCCGGCCGTCGCGGTGACGCCGTCGATCCCCGCCTCGTTGAGCGCGGCGGCGAGGAGCATGGAAAGGTCGTCTTCCGGCCCGGCCTCGACGCCGTCGAGCGCGGCCCCGATCTCCGCGAGGAGCGCTTCAAGCGGCGCGGCGGCGCCATCCAGCAGCGGGTCGAGCGCGCCGATCAGCGCAGCCTCCCGCCCGGCGAGTTCGGCGCCGGCGCGCGCCTGCAATTCATCGAAGAGCGCGCCCAGCGCGGCGGAGAGGGCGGGAGCGGAGGTCATCGCCGTCCCTCCCGGGCGAGAGCGGCGGCGGAATGAAACGGTTGAGCCTGGCGCATGACGCGATCCTCTTGCGACGTCGACAAACCCACCTGAGGATTTGGTTAACCGACTTGGCCGGACCGGTCCTGAGCATGTTCTGAGCGAATTCTGAGCAGGGGCCGAAGGCTTTACTGGACGCTTCCGGAGGGCGGCGATACCTTTCGCCGCCGTGTCGCGTTCGCAGGGCGTATGATGATCTATCGGTTTTCGTGTTTCGAGTTCGACACGGAGCGGCGGGAACTGCTGCGGGCGGGCGCGCGCACAGCGATCCAGCCGCGGGCGATGGACCTTCTCGCCTATCTGCTGCGGAACGCCGACCGGGTCGTGACCAAGCGGGAGCTGCTGGATGCGTTCTGGCCTCCCAACGTGTCCGAAGCCGCGCTCCAGACGACGATGAGCCATCTCCGCCGAGTGCTCGGCGCCGAGGGGAGGGAGGCGATCAGGACCCATCACGGCCTCGGTTTCCGCTTCGCCTTGGATGTCTCGGTCGCGCAAGGCCCGGAAGAGGGCGGCGCGGAGCCGGCCTCCGCGGCGCTGATCGTGCGGGAGCGGCGGCTCGTCGCCGCGCTCTGCGTCAAGGTCGAGGGCGGCGGGTCCGACGAGAGCGGCCTCGCCGCCTTTCTCACGGAGGCGCGGCGGATCGTGGAGCGGCAGGAAGGCGCCCTCTCGCGCATGCTGCTGGACGGGTTCACGGCGACCTTCGGGCTCGCTCCCTCTCTTGAGGACGGCGCGAGACGGGCGCTCTATTGCGCCGCGGCCTTGCAGGACGCCGCTCCGGGCGGCGCGGCCTCGCTTAGGTTCGGGGTCGATGTCGGCGCGATGACCAGCGAAGCGGCTGAGGGCGACGTCTGGGCGCCCCCGACCGGGCTCGAGCGTGGCGCGGCCGCCCTCGCAGGAGAGGCGGAGCCCGGTCGGATTCTCGTGAGCGAGGCGGCGCGGCTCCAGCTTGGCGACGAGGCGGAATGCGCGACGGCGCCGATGGGCCATGTCATCCTGTCGCCGCCCCGGCCGAGGGCCGGCATCCCGGCCCGTCCGTTCAAGCGGCGCACCGCCTTCGTGGGGAGAAGCGCGGAGACCGCGTTCCTTTCCGCCGCGCTGGATAGGGTGCTCGAAGGCGGCGGGCGGGCCGTCGCCCTGTCCGGGCCGGCCGGAATCGGAAAGTCCCGCCTCGTCGCGGAATTCGCCGCAGGCCTTCCCCTGCGGGGCGTGCGAATCGTCACTGTGAACTGCCTGCCGGGCCTTGTGAACTCGCCGCTCGCGCCGATCCGCGCGCTTTGCCTCGCGCTCCACCCGCAAGGACCGCCCGCGCTGGCGACGGATGCGGCGGATGAAGCGCTTCTCAATGAACTGTTCAGGGACGCCGCCACGCCGAGCCCCGCGCTCGCGGGCCTGTCGGACCGGGAACGCCGGCGGCGAAGCGCGGTGCTGGTGGAGCTTATGCTGGAGCGGGCGACGGCGGAGGGCCCGCTCGTCGTCGTCTTCGAGGACACGCACTGGATCGACGCGTCATCCCGCTCTTGTCTCTCGCGGCTCGCGGCGCGAAGCGAGCCGTGGCGCCTTCTCCTCGTCCTGACGACGCGCCCGACCGCGGCGCCCGATCTCTGCGAGGCGATCCTCCATCTCCCGACGCTGGACCGAGAGGACAGCCTGCGCCTGCTGAGGGAGAACGCCGCAGGCGCGGCGTTCGACGGCGATGCGGAGGAGGCGATTCTGCGCCGGGCCGCGGGAAACCCCTTCTGGCTTGAAGAAATCGCCCTGGCGGCGCAGGCCGGAGCAGACCCGGCGCGCGGCCTTCCGGAGTCGGTGCAGGCGGTGAGCGCGGCGCGGATCGGCGCGCTCCCGCCCGGGCCGCGCGCGACGGCGTTCGTCGCGGCGGTCATGGGCGAGCGCGTCACGCCGGCCTTCGCGGCGCCCGTGCTCGGGCGGGAGGAAAAGGAGACCGCGCGCGACCTCGATCATCTGGCGCAGGCAGGGTTTCTGACGGATGAAGGCGAAGGATACAGGTTCCGCCATATCCTTATCCAGGAAGCGGCCTACGCGATGATCGCCGATATGGATCGACGGGCGCTCCATGCCGAGATCGCGCGGCGGCTCGAAGCGGCGCAGACGCGGCCCGAGACGCTCGCCTGGCACCATCAGGAGGCGGGAGACGCGGCGCGTGCCGTTGACTGCTGGTCCGCCGCCTGCCGGGCTGCGATCGGGCGTTCGGCGCACCGGGAGGCCGCCGCCTTCGCCGAGGCGGGGCTTGCGCTGATCGACGCTGCGGACCCGGAGATGGCGCCGGCAGAGTTGCGGTTGCGGCTCGCGCACACGCTGGCGCTGATCGCGCTGCGCGGTTTCGGTGCGGCCGAGGTGGGCGACGCGCTGGACCGCGCGCGGGCGCTGAACCGCACGGTCGGCTCGACCGACGCGAGCGTCAGGATCGGCGTCGGCCTCTGGGTGCATTCCTGGGTGCGCGGCGAACTGGAAGCCTCGCGCGGCCATGCGGGCCGCCTCCTGCGCATGGCGGAGAAAACGGAGAGCGCCGCGCTAAGCCTTCAGGCGCATTCTGCGATGGGCTCCGTCCTTGTTCATCTTGGTCGGCTTGAGGAGGGGTTGGGCCATCTGAAGACCGGGCTCGGCTTTCTCGGCGGCTGGGCGCCGGATTCCGCACCTGCGCAGAACGCCGCCGTCACCTGCGCCGCCTACGCGGCCTGGGGCGCAAGCCTCGTCGGCCGGTCGGAGGAGGCGACAGCCTTTCGCCGGACCTCCGAAGAGTTGGCCGGCGCCTCTCCGAACCCGTTCGCGGAGGCGATCAGCGCTGCGCTCTGCTCCGAACATCTCCTGTTCGAGGATGATCCGGAGGGATGTCTCGCCCTGGCGGACCGGGCCGCGCGGCTTGGGGAGGAGCACGGATTCGCTTTCTGGCTCGGCACCGGGCTCGTCCTCGGCGGCTGGGCGAGAAGCCGGCTCGGCTGCACGGAAGAGGCGCTCGGCCGGATCGAACGCGGGCTCGACATCTTCGCGGCGACGGGCGCCGGTGTTCAGATCGCGAACTGGCTCGGATTGCAGGCGGAAGCGCTGCTCGCCGCCGGCCGGCACGAGGCCGGCCGAGCCGCCGCGAAGGAAGCGCTGGAGCGGGCGGAGAAGACGGGGGACCGGTTCTTCACGCCCCGCGTCCATTCGACGGCAGCGCTGCTGGAACGCAGCCTCGGGGCGGCCGACCGCGCCGAAGCGCATGGGCGCGAAGGCGCCAATCTCGCCGCCCGCTTCGGGATGTCCGCGCGTATGTTGCGCGCTCCTGAGGCGGCTCTCGCCCGATCGGTCATCGGCGCCGGCGCGCGGGAGTGAATCTCATTTCAAACGGCGAGCGAAGCGCCATGAGCCCGGGCCAGGCGACTGCGCCGGCGCCTGACGGCGAACGATACGATCCGCGGCTTACGCCAATGTCAGGGCTGGAGAGGTATATCAAACGGCGCCGACGGTTTCGGGGGAGCCTCCTTTGGGCAGGACGCGGCCGATGCAGTGACCTACTTCGCGCACACGAAGGGTCGCGCGCTGTATGCGGGGCCGATCAGTTCGAGACGAGGGGCTTCCTCTTCAGGCTCGCTTCGCCGCCTCGGCGCTGACGCAGGCGCGCTGGCCCCACATCCTCGACGTCGCGCCTGTGGCGGTCGCCCTCGCCCTGAACGTGCCGGTCGCCTATGCGGGCCGCGTGGCGCAGCTCGATCTACGGCTCCTCGCCAAGTCGCTCGCTCTCAACCGGGCGAACCTATTCATGAGCCGGGTCGCGGAGAACCTCGCAGACGGGCTCGTCACGCTCGATTCGTCCGGCGCGGTGAAGACGCTCAACCGCGCCGCCTCGAACCTCCTCCTCGTGGATCGCGAGGACGCCGCGAACCCGCGGGCCATTGCGGGCTACTGCCTCTGGCCGCGTCTCCGCGGCCTCGAGGACATTCGCCACGCGCTCGCAAAGGCCTCCTGGAACGGGCATCGACCCGTTTGCGCATGGGCGAGAAGCTCGCCTACTTCGCCAACCATCTGAATGACCTGACCGTCTTTCTCAAGGACGGCGGCGTCGAGATGGAGTCCAACGCAGTCGAGAACCTCATCAGGCCCCTGACGTTTCAGAGAAAAAACAGCCTCTTCGCAGCCCACGACGAGGGCGCCGCCAGCTGGGCCTGCATCGCCTCGTTGATCGAGACCTTCACGATCAACGGCGTTGATCCCTTCGCCTATCTCGTCGCAAACCTCGAGGCCATCGCCTTCGGCCATCCCCAAAGCCGCATCGACGATCTCACCCCTTGGGCGTCTGCGGCCGCGTCAAACGGCAAGGCGTAGAAATCCGAGTCGCCGCTTACCTTCAACCGTTTCACAACTTGCGAACGCTGGCGGGACACCTGAGTAACACCGGTCTGCGAGCACTTCTCAACCGGGTTCGACCGCATACGTCGAACGCGGCAACCCGGCGAAGTAGCTGCGTGTCGCCTCGATGAATGCGTTGGCGAATTCAGGCTTTTGTGGGCCGAAGGCGTCGGCGACGATCAGCTTCGGCTCGGGGAGACGATCAATGATCGGCCTGCGGATGACGAAGTCCTTGTCGGCGCTGAAATCCGTTGTCGGACGCATGTTGAGCACGGCGAAGCCGAAACCGTCGGCGACCGCGCTCCGCACCGTCTCGTAGCTCTTCGTGCGAAGCGCGATCTCGGGTTGCCGTGCGAGCACCCGGAAGGGCGCCAGCAGAAATGCTGCCGTGGTCGGCAGATCGAGAAGGACCATCGGGCGCTCGGCCAGTTGCGCGACGCTCACCCGCCTTTCTCGCGCCAGAGGGTCGTCCCGGCTTAGCAGTGCGTGGGTCGGCACCGTGGTGATCTCCGTCATCGACGCGAATGAGGGCCCGATATCGTAGGTCACCGCGACGTCAATCATCCCGGCGTCGAGGCTGGCGTGGAGGCTCTCCTGGTCTCCCTCTATGAGATCAATGGCGATGGGCCCGATCACCCGCCGATAATTCTTGAGCACGGCGGTCATGAAGAGCGCGCCGAAGGGCTCGAAGCAGCCGATCCGGATGCGCTGCGGCGGCTGCGATGAAAGCGCGCCCGCGCTCCGCTCGAACTCGGAATGCGCGGCCAGAAGCGCTCGCGCCGCGGCGATGTAGCGCTCTCCCGCCCGCGTCAGCGTGACGCCCCGCGCCGGGCGCCGCACGAAGACGGGCGCGCCGATGGCGCTCTCCGCCGTCGAGATCGCCGCGGCGATGGAGGAGCTGGAGATCGACAGCTTCTCGGCGGCGCCCTGGATGCTGCCGACATCCGCGACCTTCGTCAGATACCGGAGCTGCTTCAGGGAGATCGCCATTCCATTTCCATCAGAAAATAATGTGACTCGTCATAGTTAATGTAATTTTTGCATCATTTCAAACATGTTAGCGTCTTGGAATCTTGAGGTTTGGGGCTTCGCGGCGCCGTCGTTCATCGCGGCGCGGAGGACTCGCCCCGGAGCGGGCCTGAAGCCGGTCGCCGGCGCCCCGCCATCGCAACCGCCCTGCGGGGCTGCTGGAGGCAGACATGGTAGATCGTCGTTCGTTTCTGAAAGGCTCGGCCGCGGCCGGCGTCGGCTCCGCCGCGCTTCTCGCCGGCCTCAACAGCGCCGCGAAGGCGCAGTCGGGGGACCCGATCCCGATCGGATCGGCCCTGCCGATGTCCGGCTTCGCGGCGGCGGACGGGGTCGAGTTCAAGAACGGCCTCGATCTCGCGGCGGAGGAGATCAACGCCGCCGGCGGCATCCTCGGCCGCCCCGTCGAGATCTTCATCGAAGACACGAAGGACATGGGCGCGGACATCGTCACCCAGGCCATGCAGCGCCTGATCGACCGTCACGGCGCCGGCGCCATCATCAACGGCTACAATGTCGGCACCAACATGGTGGAGATGGACGTCGCGGCCGATAACGACGTGATCTTCGTCCACTACAACACGCTTATCTCGCACAACACGAAGTTCCTGTCCGACCCGGACCGGTATTACGGCTCGTTCCAGGGCGACCCGCCCGAGGCCTTCTACGGCCCGGGCTTCCTTCTCTTCATGAAGAACCTGATCGACACCGGGCAGTGGACGCCCGCGAACAACAAGATCGCGATCATCCCCTCCGCCAACGAGTATTCCATCGTGATCGCCAACGCGATCCGGGAGAAGCTGGGCGATTACGGTTTCGAAGAGGGTCTCTTCGAGACGGTGCCCTTCCCCACCAATCAATGGGGCCCGACGCTCGCGAAGCTGCGCGCCGATCCGCCGGCGGCCATCGCGGTAACGCATTTCCTTCCGCAGGACCTCGCGCAGTTCATGGTCCAGTTCCTCGCGGAGCCGATCGACAGCCTCATCTACATGCAATACGGCCCCTCCCTCCCCGCCTTCCGGGAGATCGGGAAGGAGGCGATCAACGGCGTGATCTACTCGACCGTGATCGGCTGCCTGCCGGACGAGTTCTCCGCCGGCTTCCGCGCCCGCTATCGCGAGAAGTTCGGGCCGAACGCGGCCTTCCTGACCGGGTCGCAGACCTATGACGGCCTCTGGCACTACGCCCTCTCCGCCGCCTTCGCCGGCGGCGCCGGTGAGCCGATGGACCGCGAGCAGAACATGAAGGTCGCCGCCGCGATGAAGCGGATCATCTATCGCGGCGTGAACGGAACCTACCGGACCAACCCCGAAGGCCAGTCCGCCTATTGCTATCCGACGGAGGTGAGCGACCCCTCGCTCGGCATGGCGCACCAGTTCCTGCAGCATCAGGACTTCACGCAGGACCCCAAGCTGATCGCCCCGCCCCTCTACGCGACGGACGGCTTCGTGACGCCGCCCTGGTTCAAGGCCTGAGCTTGACGGCTGCGCCGCCCCTCCTCGTCTGCGACGGCGTCAGCAAGTTCTACGGCGCGCTCGCGGCGGTCGATGATTTTTCATTGACTGTCGCGGGCGGCGAGATCGTCGGGATCGGCGGGCCGAACGGGGCCGGCAAGACGACCCTCTTCGACGTGATCTCCGGCATCGCTCCGGCCAGCCGCGGGCGCGTGCTGCTGGAAGGCGAGGATATCACGCGGGCGACGCCGGACCGAATCTGCCGGCTCGGCCTCGTCCGCACCTTCCAGATGAACGCCGCCTTCGACAGCCTCACGATCCGGCAGAATGTGGAGCTTTCCGCCTATTTCGGCTCGGCCGGCCGGCGCGTTCCCGGCTTCTCGATAGACCGCGCCTCCGTCGAGGCCGCGACGCGGGCGCTGGACGTGGTGAGCCTCGGCGGGGCGGACAGGCTGGCGCGTGATCTGCCGGTGCTCGACCGGAAGCTTCTGATGGTCGCCAGCGCGCTCGCGACCCGGCCGAAGCTCATCATGCTGGACGAGCCGGTGGGCGGACTTGCGCCCGGCGAGATCGACAGCCTGATCGAGGTCGTGCGGGCGACCGCGGCGACGGGTGTGACGGTGATCCTCATCGAGCATGTGATGCGCTTCCTCCTAGCCCTCTCCGAGCGGGTGGTGATCATGCATCAGGGCCGCACGCTCTATGAAGGTCCGCCGCGCGGCGTGGCGGAGGACCGGCTGGTGGCGGAAACCTATCTCGGCGCCTCGACGACGAAGCGCCTCAAGCGGTTCTTCGAGGACGAGGCGCCGGCGCATGGCTGACGCGCTGGCCATCCAGGACCTCGTGAGCGGCTACGGCGCGCGCGACGTTCTGAGAAAGATTTCCCTCGTCGTTCCCGCGAACGGCTTCGTCACCGTCGTCGGCCCGAACGGCCACGGCAAGACGACGCTCCTGCGCACGCTTTCGGGGCTGGTGAAGGCGCGCTCCGGCCGCGTCGTCGCGGCGGGGGAGGATGTCACCGGCATGGCGCCCAGCAGCGTCGCGCGCCATTTCGCCCATGTGCCGCAGGGCGACATGCTCTTCATGCAGATGAGCGTCGAGGAGAACCTCGTCATGGGCGCCTGGCTTGAGGCGGACCGGGCGCTTGTCGCGGAGCGGCTGGAGGAAATCTATCGCCTCCTTCCGAAGCTCGCCGAACGGCGGCGGCAGACGGCCTCCTCCCTCTCCGGTGGCGAGCGGCGGATGACCGGTATCGGCCGCGGTCTGATGACAGGGGCGAAGACGCTTCTGATTGACGAGCCGTCGCTCGGCCTCGCGCCCATCGTGATCGAGCAGGTCTACGCCGTGCTGGCGCAGCTGAAGGCTCTGGGCCGTTCCATCCTCCTCGTGGAAGAGAACCCGGCCCGTGTGGAGGACCTCGCGGACGAGATTCACCTGTTGGACAACGGCGCGCTCGTCTGGTCCGGCCCGCCGAAGGAGCTCCTCGCGCGGGACGAGCTCCTCAAGACCTATCTCGGGGGCTGAGCGATGGATCTGATCGGATCGGTCGTCGTCGCCGGGCTCACAACGGGCGCCCTCTATGCGCTGGCGACGCTCGGGCTCTCGCTCGTCTGGGGCGCGCTCGGGATGCTCAACATGGCGCATGGCGCGATGCTGACGCTTGGCGGCTACAGCGCCTTCGTCATCGTCACGCGCCTTGGTCTGCCGATGCCGCTCGGCGTCCTCGCCTCCTGCGTGACGGGCGCGGCGGCAGGGGCCGTCATCTACCTCTCCGTGGCCCGGCCCCTGCTGGCGCGCGCGCCCGAGACCTTCGAGACGACGATCATGATCGCCACTTTCGGCGTGGCCGTGGCGCTGGAGAACGCGATTCTCCTCGTCTTCGGCGGGCAGCCCTTCGGCCAGCCGGTCCAGATCGCGGGGACGCTGGGCGCCGGCGGCTTCACGCTTCCGAACCAGAACCTCCTCATCATGGTGACGGCGGTTCTGCTGATGCTGGCCATCGCGGCCTTTCTCAAGCAGACGAAGGGCGGTCGGGCGATCCGCGCCGTCGCGCAGAACCGGGAGGCGGCGGAGCTTCTCGGCGTGCCGTCGGGCCGCGTCTATCTCCTTGCGCTGGCGCTTTCGGGAGGGCTGGCGGGGATCTGCGGCCTCCTCGTCTCCTCGATTACCCAGCTCTCGCCCACGCTCGGTGCCGATCCGATGCTGAAGGCCTTCATCATGTGCGTGGTGGCCGGGCTCGGCAGCATCCCGGGCGGGATCGTCGCCTCCTTCGGCCTCGCTCTGATCGAATCCTTCGTCCAGTACCAGTTCGGCGCGCGCTGGGGCTTTCCTGTCCTGCTCGGGATCGTGATCCTCGTGCTGATCGTCCGCCCCTCCGGCCTCTTCGGCCGCAACCAGGTGAGGCGGCTGTGACGCGGGCGGACCGGACGCAGCTCCTCATCGGCGTCGCCGCCCTTGCGGCGCTCATCGCCGTGCCCTTCCTGACGGACAGCCGCTACATCGTCGGGCAGGTGCTGCTCGGCCTCTTCTACGCCGCCATCGCCTCGCAGTGGAACCTGCTCTTCGGCTTCGCGGGCGTGTTCTCGCTGGCGCAGATGGCGCTCTTCGGCTTCGGCGGGTACGTCGCGGCGATGCTCTGCTTCTATCTCGGCATGAGCATCTGGGCGGCGATGCCGCTCGCCGCCTTCGCAGCGGCGGGCTTCGGGCTTCTCCTCGGCCTCGCCTGCCTCCGGCTCACCGGCGCCTATGTCGCCCTCCTCACCCTCGCCGTCGCGCAGGCGATGTATCTCCTGATCGTGACGGACACCGAGTGCTTCATGATGATCGGCACCCAGTGCCGGCAATTCACCGGCGGCGCGGTCGGCTTCGCGCGCTTCGCCGATCTCGGCACGCGGGAGCTTTTCGGGCGGGACTGGCTGGTCGCCAACTACGCGCTGGTCGTCGCGCTCTTCGCGCTCGTTATGGCGGCGAGCTGGCTCATCATCCGCAGCCCGCTGGGCCTCGCCTTCCAGGCGCTGAGGGACAATCCGGGCTGCGCCATGGCGCGCGGCGTCAACCGCTTCCAGATGCAGCTTTACGTCTTCGGGTTCTCCGCCTTTCTCACCGGTCTCGCCGGGGCGGTCTATGCGGCGCATTTCAACGCGATCGGGCCCGGCGTCCTCTCCCTCTCGACGCTCCTCTTCGTCATCGCGATGGTCGTCGTGGGCGGGATCGGGCGGCTCTGGGGGCCGCTCCTCGGCGCCGTCGTGCTGATGGGCGCGGACGAGGTGCTGCGCGAATTCGGGGAGTTCCGGGCGCTCGGGCTCGGGCTCATCATCGCCGTCTCGATGGTGGCGATGCCCAATGGTCTGATCGGGGTCCTGGAGCGGCTCGGCGCCCTGCGCGCCAGGCCGAAAGGCGAAAGGGAGGCGGCGAATGGCTGAGGCGGGGAATTACGACACGATCATCGTCGGGGCGGGCTCCGCCGGCTGCGTGCTGGCGAACCGTCTCTCGGCGGACCCTTCGCGCCGCGTCCTCGTGCTCGAAGCGGGCCGCCCCGCCCCCGAAGCTTCCGACATGCCCGCGATGTGGATCGGCATGGTCAACACGGAGGTGGACTGGGGCTATCACACCGTGCCGCAGGTCGGCGCGAAGATGCGCCGGATCTTCTGGCCGCGCGGCAAGATGATCGGCGGTTCGGGCTCGATCAACGCCATGATCTACATGCGCGGCCTCCCCTCCGACTATGACGCGTGGGCTGCCATGGGCTGCCCCGGATGGGGATGGGAGGATGTCTTCCCCGTCTTCCGCGCCAGCGAGCACAACGAGCGCCTCGGCAATGACCCGCATCACGGCGTCGGCGGCCCGCTCAACATCGCGGACTGCCCCTTCATCGATCCGACGGAGCGCCTCTGGCTCGCCGCGGCTGCGGAGGCGGGGCTGCCCCACAACCCGGATTTCAACGGGGAGAGCCAGTTCGGCGCCGGCTTCTTCCAGCTCTTCTGCAAGAACGGGGAGCGCTTCGGCACCGGCAAGGCATATCTGCGCCCCGCGCTCTCCCGCCCCAACCTGACCGTGGAGACGGGCGTGCTGACGACGCGCCTTATCATCGAGAAAGGCCGCGTCCGGGGCGTCGAATACCTGCGGAACGGACGGCCCAACATCGCCCATGCGGCGAGCGAGGTCGTCCTCTCCTCCGGAGCCATCGGCTCCTGCCAGCTCCTCATGCTGTCGGGCGTCGGGCCGGCGGACGAGCTCACGGAGGCGGGCGTTGCGCCGGTTCATGACCTGCCGGGCGTCGGCAAGAACCTGCAGGACCACATCAACATCCCCATCACCTTCCACACGAAGGAGCCGGTGGGGATCGGCGGGATGAGCGACGAGGCGATCAACGAGGCCATCGAGGAATGGCGCGCCGCCCGGCAGGGCGCGATCACCTCGAACTGGGCCGCCGCCGGCGCCCATGCGAAGAGCCGCCCCGATGTGGCGGAGCCCGACCTCCAGCTCTACGGCGTGATCGCCGCGAACCGGGACCATGCCCGCTATCTCTCCTCCCGCCCCGGCCTCACGCTGCATTCGACGCTCCAGCGCCCGGAGAGCCGCGGCGAGATCCGCCTCCGCTCCGCCGATCCGCTGGAGCATCCGGCCATCGACCCCGCCTACTTCTCCAGCGACCCGTCCGGGAGCGACATCGCCACGCTGATCGAGGGCGTCCGCCTCAACCGCCGGATCGCCGCCGCCGGCCCCCTCGCCGCGATCATCGACCGGGAGATCACGCCGAGCGCCGAATGCCAGAGCGACGCCGAGATCGAGGACCTGATCCGCGGGCATTGCACCACGCTCTATCACGCCGCCGGAACCTGCCGGATGGGGACGGACGAGATGGCGGTGGTCGATCCGACGCTGAAGGCGCGCGGGCTCGAAGGCCTCTATGTCTCCGACGCGTCGATCTTCCCGCGCATGGTCTCCGGCAACACCAATGCGCCGACGATCATGGTGGCCGAGCGCGCGGCCGCCGCGATCCTCGCCTAGAGTCGCACAGGGAACCGGAAGAGGAGGCCGAAGCATGAAGGACTGGCTGGGGCAGGACGTGACGGCCGGCGAACCGGCGACCATCGCGGCGATCAACGACTTCATCGAGGGGTTCCTCTCCTACGAGACCCGCTCGGCCGAGATCCTGAAGGCGGTCGAGGCGGAACCGGAGGCGCCGCTGGCGAACGCCTATGCGGCGATCTTCTACATGTTCATGGAATCGGGCGCGGCCCCGGCCCTCGCCGAGCCCTTCGTCCGCAAGGCCGAGGCGGCCGCCGGCAAGGCAAACGACCGTGAGCGGCGCATCACAAGCGCCGCCCGGGCGTGGGTCGACGGCGACATTCCCGCCGCGCTCCGCATCGGGGAAGAGACGGCGGCGCTCTACCCGCATGAACTGGCGCTGGCCAAGGTGACGCAGTACCACCACTTCAATCTCGGCGATTCCCCGGGGATGCTCCGCATCGCCCATGCGATCGGCGAGCCGAACGCGGAACTGCCTTACACGCACGGCCTCGCCGCCTTCGCCTACGAGCAATGCCACCTGTTGCGGGACGCGGAAGCCTCGGCCCGCAAGGCCATAGAGATCAGGCGGAAGGAGCCCTGGGCGCATCACGCCCTCGCCCATGTCCTGCTGACCGAGGGCCGGACCCGAGAGGGGCGCGCCTTTCTCGACGACGTGAAGGAGACATGGACGGACCTCAACTCCTTCATGTTCACCCATAACTGGTGGCATATGGGGCTCGTCCTGATCGACCAGGGTGAAACGGACGAGATCCTGCGCTTCTATGACCGGAACATCTGGGGCGTCTGGAAGGAGTATTCGCAAGACCAGATCGGCGCCGTCGCCCTTCTCGCCCGTCTCGAACTCGTGGGCGTCGATGTCGGAGACCGGTGGCTCGACGTCGCGGAGCATTGCGCGGCGAGGGTGGACGATCACGTCCAGCCCTTTCTCTCGATGCAGTATCTCTACGGCCTCGCGCGGGCCGGACGGCCCGAGACCGGGGCGATGATGGACAACATCCGGCGAAAGGCCGATGCTGCGCCGGACTTCGTGCGCGCCGCGTGGCGGGATGTCACCGTGCCGGCCTGCGAGGGCCTCGTCGCTCATGCGACCGGAGACAGCGAGACGGCGGTCCGCAAGCTCGGCCTCGCCTTGCCGCGGCTCACCGAGATCGGCGGAAGCCATGCGCAGCGCGACCTCTTCGACCAGATCTATCTCGACGCGCTGATCCGCACGAACCGGCTCATTGCGGCGCAGCGCCTTCTGGAGCAACGCCGCGTCGCCTCGCCGGAGGCGAGGCCGGCCTATGTGAAGCTGGAGACGATCTACCGCCAGCTTGGCCTGCCGCGCGAGGCGGCGCGGATGCAGGCGGCGCTGAAGCAAGGGGGACTTTCGCGATGACCGGCCCCTCCCTCACCCATACCGGCTTCGTCTTTCAGGAGCTCTATCTCTGGCACAACACGCAGAACTGGGCGCAGATCTTCCCGCCTGGCCTCACGGTTCAGCCGGGGGAGCACGCAGAGAACCCTGAGACGAAGCGGCGGCTGAAGAACCTGCTCGACGTCTCGGGCATGACGGAGCGCCTCGTCCCCCTCCGGCCGCGCGCGGCGACGGAGGAGGAACTGGCCCTGGTCCACACGCAAGCCCATATCGCCGGCATCAAGGCGCTGAGCGAAGGCTACGGCGCGGACGCCGGCGCGCTGACCCCGATGGGCCGCGGCTCCTACGAGATCGCGGCGCTCGCCGTCGGCGGGGTCATGGCGGCGGTGGACGCCGTGCTCGCGGGCGAGGTGCGGAACGCCTACGCCCTCACCCGCCCGCCGGGCCACCATGCGCTGGCCGATCTCGCCATGGGCTTCTGCCTCTTCGCCAACATCGCCATCGCCGTGAAGCGCGCGCAGCGCGAGGGGCGCGTCGCCCGCGTCGCCGTGGTGGACTGGGACGTGCATCACGGCAACGGCACCCAGGCGGCCTTCTACGACGATCCCTCCGTACTCACGATTTCCCTGCATCAGGATTGCCTCTTTCCCCCGGCGAGCGGACTGCTGAGAGAGCAAGGCGAAGGCGCGGGATTCGGCGCGAATCTCAACATCCCCCTTCCGCCCGGCTGCGGCGACGGCGCCTATCTCGCCGCGCTCGAACGCGTCGTCGTCCCGGCGCTGAAACGTTTCCGACCAGACCTGATCGTTATCGCAAGCGGACTTGACGCCAGCGGCGTCGATCCGCTCGGCCGAATGATGGTGACCTCGGAAGGCTACAGGCGCATGACCCGCCTCCTGATCGGGGCGGCCGACGAGCTCTGCGATGGCCGCCTCATAGCCGCGCATGAGGGCGGCTACTCGGCGACCTACGTGCCCTATTGCGGCCTCGCCATCATCGAGGAGCTCTCAGGCCACAGGACCGGCGTGACGGACGACTGGGCGCCCCTCATGGCTGAATGGGGAGGGCAGGAAGCGGCGCCGCATCAACTGGCCGCGATCGATGCCGCGGCGAGCCTGCTGCCCGCCGTCCCGTCCCCGGACTAGAGGGGGGCCACGTCCAGCTTAAACCCTGTTCCAGGGCTTCTGGGAGCGAACTGTCCCGGTCATGTCTGCGTGAACAACGTGGTGCTCAGATGCGCTCGGCAACGCCGTCGACGAAGAGATAGACGATGTCGTGCTCGCCGAGATCGCGCGTCACGAAGGCCTGATAGTCGCACCAAAGCTGCTCGCCGAGTTCGGAGACCGCCGTGCGCGACAGCGAAAGCCGGCCGCCATCCGCGCGGAAGGCCTCCTCGATATCCCAGACCGAAAGGCCTCGCGCCAGCATCTCCACGGCTTTCGCCATGCCGCGTGAACCGGTGGTGCGACATAGCTCACCCTCCCGCACCTCGGTGCGGCCCTTCGTGTGGTCGCGGATCACGGAGCGGAACGGCTCGTCCCGCCCAGCGACCTGGGGCGCGGAGAACTCGATCGCGCCCTCCGCCGTCTTCAGCCGTCCGGTCCGATGGCCGTTGCTGCAACCCCGGCACTCCTCCGCGCCCCGTTCGTAGTAGTCCCGCCCCAACGCGTCCCGCGTCTCGGCTTCGAGAGCCTCTTCGAGGATCAGGCGCGTGGCCAGCTTCACCAGGTCCGACCGCCCGTCAGCGGACGACAGCCGCCCCTCGATCAGCGCGCTCAAGGACTCGCGGGTGCGCATGGATGCCGGTATTCTCCTATTCATGGGGCGCTCCCTCGATGGCGCCGGCGGCTACCGGCAAAGGTGGTTTCCCCACATCCCATGAGGGCGGGACCCCAACCGAATTTCCAGCAACTTTAGGACTTTACCTCCCGCGTCGGCGTCCGCCGCATTCTCGATCTGCTGCGTCGCCACGACATTCCCGCCACCTTCTTCGCGCCGGCGGTGACGGCGACGCTCTATCCCGATGAGCAGCGGCGCGTCATCGAAGAGGGGCACGAGGTCGGGATCCATTCATGGATTCACGAGTTCAACTCGACCTTGCCCCCCGAGGCGGAACGGGACCTGCAGTTCCGTGCGGCGGACCGGCTCGAGGCGATCTGCGGCGTCAGGCCGGTCGGCATCCGCACGCCGTCCTGGGATTTCTCGGCGCACACCTTGGCGATCACGCGGGAGATGGGCCTTCTCTACGACAGTTCGCTCATGGCGGACGACGACCCTTACGAGATCGTGGAGGACGGCGTCCCGACCGGGGTCGTCGAGCTTCCGGTCGAATGGATCCGGGACGATGCGCCCTACTGGATGGTGGACTGGAAGCGGGGCGTTCTCCCGCACATGCCGCCCTCCTCCGTCGAGGAGGTGTTCCGACGGGAATTCGACGGGGCGCGGCGGGAGGGCGGCCTCTTTCTTCTAACGTGCCATCCTCACATTATCGGCCATCGCTCGCGCATATCGGTTCTGGAGTCGCTCATCGAGCACATACGCGGGGCCGGGGATGTATGGTTCGCGACGCATGCGGATGTCGCCCGCTGGTGTCTCGACCGGGCCGGGCGAAAGGCGGGAGGCGTCTAGATCATGGCGGGCGGCTGGGCGCGGGACGGCGCGGTGAACGAGCAGATCGAGGCCTCCATCGCGGAGGAGCTTGAACGGATGCGCGCGACCCGGGCGCAGGGCGGAGAGAGCCGGGAAACCTGCGCCGAGTGCGAGGAGCCGATCCCGGAGGCGCGGCGGCGGGCGCTGCCGGGCGTCAAGTTCTGCATCGAGTGCCAGAAGGAGCGGGATGCGCTCCCGGTCCGCCGAGGCGGGATCAACCGCCGCGGCTCGAAGGACAGCCAGCTGAAATAGCGGCTGCTCTCACCCCCGCATCCGCGCGCCGTCCGCATCGAAGAGCGGGGCGGAGAGCATCCGGGCGGGGCGCCGCTCGCCGAGAATCTCGATCTCCGCCTCCAGCTCCGGCGCGGCGAGCGCGGCGGGGACGAGGCCGAGGGCGACCGAAACGCCGGCCCAGTGAGACCAGCCGCCGGAGGTGCAGAAGCCCTGCACCTCGCCGGCGATCCAGATCGGCTCATAGGCGACGACATCGGCATCCGCCGCCTCCACTGCGAAGGCGACGAGGCGGCGGGACGCGCCGGCGGCCTTCTCCGCCAGCGCCGGGGCCTTGCCGATCCATTCCACGGGCTTGTTCCATGAGACGAACCGGTCCATCCCCGTCTCGCCCACGGTGTAGTCCGGCGAATATTCCCGGAGCCATGAGCCGAAGAACTTGTCGAGCCGGAGGCTCATCATCGCCCGCATTCCGAAGGGCCGCAGCCCCAGCCCCTCGCCCGCCTCCGTCAGCGCGGCGAAGAGGGCGCGCTGGTCCATGGCGTCCACGTAGATCTCGAAGCCGAGATCGCCGGTATAGGAGACGCGCTGCACCATCGCACGGGTGAGGCCCACATCCATCTCCCGCGTCGCCATGAAGGGGAAGGCGGCTTTCGAGACGTCCGCACGCGTCGTCCGCGAGAGGAGTTCGCGGGCGTTCGGCCCGGCGATCTGGAAGCCGAGCCGCGTGGCGGAGACGTTCTCCACCCGCACGCCCTCCGGCGGCAGATGCGCCTCGAACCAGCGCATGTGGAAGGCCTGGGCCGAGAAGCTGGCGGTGAGCTGGAACCGGTCCTCCGCGAGGCAGGTCACCGTGAAGTCGCCGACGATCCGGCCCTTGGGGGAAAGCATCGGCGTCAGCGAGAGCCGCCCCGGCGCGGGGATGCGGCCGGCCATGATCCGGTCGAGCCACGCGCGGGAGCCCGGGCCCGTGACCATGTACTTCCCGAAATTGTGGATCTCGTTGAGCCCCACCGCCTCCCGCACCGCACGGACTTCCTCGCCCACGGCGGCGAAGGCGTTGGAGCGGCGGAAGCTCGGCGTCTCGAAGCGGGGTTCGCCCTCGGGCGCGAAGTAGTTGACATGCTCCATCCCAAAGCCGGCGCCGAAGACGGCGCGGCGCTCATCCCACAAGGAATAGGCCGGGGTCGTCTGGAACGGCCGCGCGGCGGGCAACTCCTCGTTCGGATAGGAAATGGAAAAGCGGCGCTGGTAGTTCTCGATCACCTTCGTCCGGGTATAGGCGGGCGTGACCCAGCGGCCCGCGCGCCGGTCGATCCGGAGCTCGCCGAAGCGGGAGACGTCCATCGCGAAGACGTTCCGCTCCGCCTCCCCCTCCACCATCCATTGCGCGAGGGAGAGGCCGACGCCGCCGCCCTGGCTGAACCCCGCCATCACGCCGCAGGCGGACCAGTAATTGCGGAGGCCGGGAACCGGGCCGACGAGCGGGTTCCCGTCCGGCGCGAAGGTGAAGGGGCCGTTGATGACGGTCTTGATCCCCGCCCGCTCCAGCACCGGGAAGCGGCGATAGGCGAATTCAACGGAGTCCGAGATCCGGTCGAGCTTGTTCTCCAGCAGTTCGTGACCGAAATCGGCCGGCGTGCCGTCCACCGCCCAAGGGTCGCAGGGCTGTTCGTAAAAGCCGATGCAAAGGCCCCTGCCCTCCTGCCGCAGGTAGCTTTCCCCGCCCGGGTCCATGACGTGCGGCAGCTCCTTCTCCCGCTCGTAGACTTCCGGCGTCTCCTCGGTGACGAGATATTGATGCTCCATCGGGTGGAGCGGCAGGAAGAGCCCGGCGAGCGCGCCGACCTCCCGCGCCCAGAGCCCGCCGGCGTTTACGACATGCTCGGCGCGGATCGTCCCCTCCTTCGTCACCACCTCCCAGGTGCCGTCGGGCTGCGGATTCGTCTCGATGACGGGGTTGCGGAGCACGATCTCCGCCCCCGCCATCCGCGCCGCCTTCGCATAGGCGTGGGTGGTGCCGGAAGGGTCGAGATGGCCGTCGAGCGGGTCATAGAGCCCGCCGATCACGCCCGCGGTGTTGGTGATGGGGGAAAGCTTCCGGATTTCCTCGGGGCCCACGAGTTCCGTGTCGAGGCCCATATAGCGGTGCTTCGCCCGCTCCGCCTTCAGGTAATCCCACCGCTCCGGCGTGTCCGCGAGCGTGACGCCGCCGACATGGTGGAGCCCGCAGGACATGCCGGTGATCGCCTCCAGCTCCCGGTAGAGGCGGATCGTGTAGCCCTGAAGGGCGGCCATGTTCGTGTCCGCGTTGAGGGTGTGGAACCCGCCCGCGGCATGCCAGGTGGAGCCGGAGGTGAGCTCGGAGCGCTCCACCAGCATCACGTCCGTCCAGCCGAGCTTCGTCAGGTGATAGAGCACGGAGCAGCCGACGACGCCCCCTCCGATGACGACGACGCGGGTATGGGATTTCATGGCGGGGCTCCACTCAGGCTTCGCGCCGAGAGAGAGGGAAGCGGAGGCCCGGCGCAAGCGGGAATGCGGCGCCCGGCGGCGCGGATCGCCTATCGGCGGCGGCGGAACAGGCTGCGGATCAGGTCGAGAAACGGCGCGAGGGCGCCGCGGCGGGAGCGGATGGACCATGCGGGACGGGAGGCGAGCCGCCAGAGTTCGCCCCGTTCCACCCCGCTGCGCGTGTGGGTGGAAAGGTCGGGCGGCGGGTCGGGCTTTTCCATGCCGGTCTCCGGGGCGGGGGCGCCTCCGGCGAGGAGGATAGCGCGGGCGGGGGCGCGGGCGGATCACGATCTTGCGGGAGGCCGGGAGAGAGGGGGCGGAGGCGCTCCCGGGCCGGCCGCCGCCGGCGTGTGCACACGGTGTGCAAGGGGGTCATGTCTCTGATTTCGTTTGCCAATCGGAAAAACGGGCGCGAAATCGCGCCCGCACGCCCTCCCTCCTCTCCTCCCTCCCCACGTGAGGGAGGAAGCGTCAGCCCCCCGCCCGCGCCTCCCCTCTCCCCCGGGAGAGGGGATGGGGGAGAGGGGCGGCGGGCGCGAAAGCCGCCCCCTTCCGCCCCCGCCCCGCGCCCCCTATGCTCGCAGCATTCGGAGGGGGGCGCATGACGGACGCGGACGAAGCTTACCGGATCGCCGAAGAGCGCATCGCGGAGGCGAAGGCGACGGGGGCGAAGGCGCTGAACCTGTCGCCGAACGATTCCTCGATTGGCGAGGACGAGTTCCCCGGAGACAAACGGTTGCGCGCGCTCGCCGCGATCCCGCCCGACCTCGCGGGCCTGACCGCGCTGACCCGGCTCGACCTTGACGGGACGCAGATCGCCGACCTCGCCCCGCTCGCGGGCCTGACCGCGCTGCAGACGCTCTACCTCTCCGACACGCAGGCCGCCGACCTCGCCCCGCTCGCGGGCCTGACCGCGCTGCAGACGCTCGACCTCAGAGGCACGCAGGCCGCCGACCTCGCCCCGCTCGCGGGCCTGACCGCGCTGCAGACGCTCGACCTCAGAGGCACGCAGGCCGCCGACCTCTCCCCGCTTGCAGGCCTGACCGCGCTGCAAGCGCTCAGCCTCTCCGCCACGCAGGCCGCCGACCTCGCCCCGCTCGCGGGCCTGACCGCGCTGCAGGCGCTCCTCCTCAGCGGCACGCCGGCCGCCGACCTCGCCCCGCTCGCGGGCCTGACCGCGATGAAGACGCTTTGGTTCAATGGCCCGGAGGACGACCCGCTCCGCCTCGTCGCCCCCGGCGCGCCGTGGGAGCGGGCGCCCTGGGGGCTTGAACAGCTCTTCCTCAACTCTGACGCCCTCGGCGACGCGGCGCTGAAGGTGATGGTCGAAGAGGGACGGAAGCGCGGTGTGGCCAACGCCCCCGCCATCCTCGCCCGCCTCCGCGAGATCCGGGACGAGCGCGCGCCTGCGCCGCCTGCGCCGCCCGAGCCCCGCCCGGACAACTGGAACTACGAGGCCGGGCCGGACGGGCGGATGCGCCTCTCCGACTCGTCGCTCGGCGCCGATGCGGATCAGGCCGCAATGCAGGCGGACCTTCGCCGCCGGGCGGAGGCGCTGGCTGGCGCGCTCGCCGGCTCCAACGAGTTCGCCGAGCTGGCGGAGGATGCGCGCCGCTACGCCCTTCTCCTCGAACGCGACGCGGATAAGATCGGCGCGAAGGCCGTCTGGGCGCTTTCCTGCATCTTCCGCGCCGCGCTCGCCGCGGATGAGGCTGCGGAGCGGGAGGGGCGGTTGAACGACCAGCTTCCGCCCCTCGCCCGCGCCGCGCTGACTGGCGTCGTGACCATCGGCGGGGCGTGGCTGCTCGATCATCCCGGCGTTGCGGCGGAGGAGGCGAAGGCGCGAAGCTGGCGCGCCGCGCCGGGCGAGGAGAGGGAGGCGGAGGCCGCGGCCCCGTTCCTCAAGGCTCTCGCGGAAGACACGGAGACCGTGGAGCCGGATACCGCCGAGCCGATCCGCGCGCTCGCGCGCTTCGGATTGGGCGGCCCGATCGGCGACCTCCGCGCCAAGGCCGTGCTGGACGCGGCGCGCGGCGCGGGCGTCTACCTCATCCGCACGGCTGGCAGAGCGGTGAAATGGACGGCCGGCGGGGTGGTTCTTGTCGGGGGGCTCGACGCCGGCGTGAAAGTCGCGATCCGGTTTATCGAGACGCACGCGGCGACCATCCGCGCGTGGCTCGAAGCATCGGCGCCGGAAGCTCTTCGCTATTTCGAGGGCGTGGTTCGCGCTCTCGGCCTCTGAAACCGGCTCAGCCCTGAAGGGCGCGCCCCGGCGAAGCCGCCCGCCGAGCGGAGCGCGAAGGGCCGCGGCGGCCCCTCGGCGGACGCTTCGGAACGAGGGGGCGGCGGCGGTTTATCGCGTCAGGAACCCCGGCGGCGGAGCGTCTTGCGGCGTCGCGATGCGTCCGCCCCCCGGCAGGGGCGGCCGCGGCGCGTGCTGGTGGCACGCACCAAGGGACATGGGGGGAGCGCGGCGAGCGGGCCCGGCCGGCTTCCCTCAGCCCCCTACTGCGCCTTGTCGAAGGCCGAGGCCGCCTCCGTCGACAGCGCCGAGAGCGCGGCGCGGACATTCGGGTAGGAGGGGTTCGCGGCTGTCTCGGTCGCCGTCGAGAGTACCTTGCCGACAAAGCCGGAGACGGAGGCGGCGAGGACGAGGCGGCCGCCCTTGTCCGCCGCCTTCCGCGCCGAGACGACGAGGGCTCCGAGCGGGCCGGAGGTGAACTGCTTCACGCCGCTCATCTCGATCACCACCTTCCCGGTGGGCGAGTCCTCGACCGCGGCGCCGACCGTCTTCAGCAGCGCGTCCCGGCTGTCGGCGTAATAGGCGGACTTGCGGAGGCTGACCACGACGACGTCGGCATAGCGGGAGACCGCCTCCTCCTCGCCGCCGCCCTTCCTGAAGAACCCGAAAACCATCTGCGCCTCCGCCGTGCCGGACGGACCTTATACGCCCGGAACCGAGCGAAAAAAGGGCCGCCGGCGAGGGCCGGCGGCCCTGTTCCTCACTTCTGGAGCTCGGTCCAGATCGCCGTGTAGAAGGCCTGCGCCTCGTCGGAGCAGGCCGGGCTGAACTGGCCCGCGGCGACAAGCTCCACCGGCACGACGATTTCCGGCGCCGTCTTCATGTCTTCCGGCATGAAGGCCTCGGAGCCGTCGATCCCGTTCGCGTAGCGGGCGAAGGCGGAGATCATGGCGGCGTTTTCAGGCGCCATGATGAAGTTGAGGAAGAGCTTCGCATTCTCCACGTTCTGCGCGTCGGCGAGGATCGCGGCGCTGTCCATCCAGACGGGGTAGCCTTCCTTCGGATAGCCGTAGGCGACGTCCGGGTTGTTGTTTCGCGCGCGGAAGGTGGAGCCGTTCCAGTTGACGGAAGCGGGGACGTCGCCGCTCGAAAGCTTCTCCGTCATTCCGTAATCCATCGACATCCATTTCGGCTTCGCGGCCATCAGGACGTCCCGCGCCTCCTTCAGCTTGGCCTTGTCGGTCGTGCAGGGCTCGCCGCCGACATACATCAGAGCGAGGTTCACAACGTCCTGCATTTCCGGCACGACGTTGACCTTGCCGACCAGTTCCGCCGGCGGGTCGAGCCAGATGGCGGAGGTGTTGATGTCCCCGTTATAAATGGACTTGTTGACGGCGACGCCGGTGGTTCCCCACTGCCACGGCACGGAATAGCGGCGGCCCGGATCCCATTCGACGTTCTTCCAGTTCTCCGATACGTGCTTGAAGTTCTCCATCTCCGGGATGCCCGGCTCCATGAGCAGGCCCTTCTCGACGAAGATCTGCATGTAGCTGTGCGTCGGCACCACGATGTCGAAGCCGTGGCCGCCGGCCTCGATCTTCGTCAGCGCCGTGGTGTTGCTGTCATAATCGGTGATGGTGACCTTGACGTCATAGGTCTCCTCGAACTTCTTGATGAGCTCGGGGCTCGTGTAGTTGCCCCAGTTATAGATGTTGAGCTCGCCCGCCGCCTGCGCGGCGCCCGCCGCCAGGAACGAGGCGATGGTCAGCATTCCGAGTTTTTTCATTTCAGTCTCCCTGTTGCGGCGCGCTTCCGCGCCTTTCAGTCTCGCTTCCGCGTCAGAAGGAAGAACGCGGTCAGCAGGATCACGGTGAGGCCAAGGAGCGCGGTCGATATCGCGTTGACCTCCGGCGTCACCACCCGGCGCAGCTGGCCGAGCATGTATGTGGGCAGCGTATCCTGCCCGGCGGATTTTACAAACTCGGTGATGATGACGTCGTCCAGCGAGATGACGAAGGCGAGCATCGCCCCCGCGGCGATGCCCGGCGCCATCAGCGGCAGCGTCACCCTTCGGAAGGCGCGCCAGCGGCTGGCGTAGAGGTCCGCCGCCGCCATTTCGAGGCTGAGGTCCATGCCTTCCAGCCGCGCGCGGATCGGCAGATAGGCGAAGGGCACGCAGAAGGCGGAATGGGCGAGGATGAGATAGCCGAGGCCGGTATAGCCCGTCGCCGTCTTCACCGCGGCGAAGAGGATGAGGAGGGCGACGGCGGTGACGATCTCGGGCGCCATCAGCGGCTGGTTGATCATCACATAGACGAAGGTCCGCCCCCGGAACGCCTCGTTCCGCGTCGTGCCGAGGGCGGCCATCGTCGCCACCGTGGTCGCGATGGCCGAAGCGAAGGAGGCGATGACGAGTGAGCGGATCGCCGCGTCCTGCACCGCCGTGTTCTCCCACGCCTCGGCATACCATTTGAGCGAGAACCCGCCCCAGACCGCGACGCTCTGCGAGTCGTTGAAGGAATAGACGACGAGCGTGAAGATCGGCGCGTAGAGCAGCAGGAAGGCGACGATCGCCACCGCGGCGAAGCCGGGCATCCGGGAGGCGGAGAAGTCACGCACCGTGGCCATGCGCATCCTTTCGCGTCGAGACCCGGACATAGGCGAGGAGGGCGATCATCACGATCATCAGCAGAAGCATGGACAGCGCGGCGCCGAGCGGCCAGTTCCGCCCCTGCCCGAACTGCAATTCGATGAAGTTGCCGATCATCATGTTCTTGCCCCCGCCCAGCACCCGCGGCGTGACATAGGCGCCGAGCGAGGGGACGAAGACGAGGATGCAGCCGGCGACGACGCCGGGCCGCACGATGGGCAGCACCACGCGCCGCATCACGCGCCAGCGGCTGGCGTAGAGATCGTAGGCGGCTTCCGCGAGGCGGAAGTCGAACCGGTCTATCGCGGCGTAGAGCGGCAGGACCATCAGCGGGAGATAAACATAGGCCATGCCGATCAGCACCGCCGCGTCGGTATAGAGGATCTGGATTGGCGTCTCGATCAGGCCGAGCCCCATCAGGGCGGTGTTGAGCAGGCCCTGGTTCCGGATCACCTCCATGATCGCGAAGGTGCGGATGAGGAGATTGGTCCAGAACGGGATGGTGACGAGGAATAGCCAGAGCGCCCGCTCCTTCTGCGGCCGCGTGGCGATGAACCAGGCCATCGGGAAGCCGAAGGCGAAGGTGATCGCCGTCGTCAGCAGCGAGAGGCGGACGGAGCGCCAGAAGATCGTCAGATGCGCGTCGGCGACGCCCCATGTCTCGTCGAAAATATCTTTCTGGAAGAAGACGTTGATCCACGCGTCGAAAGTGAAGCGCCAGGAGACGCCGGAATAGTCCCCGGGTTCGAGGAACGAGTAGACGACGACGATGAGGAGCGGGCCGGAGGCGCCGACGAGAAGGAGGAAGAGCGCGGGCGCGCAGAGCGCCCAGTAGCGCCTCACATCCTCCGCCCGGCTCGCCCGCTCCGCCGCCGAGGCCATCTCAGCCCTCCAAGAGCTGCGCCGCGCCGGGCGCGAAGCGCACCGAGACGACGGCGCCGGGGGCGAGGCCGGCTTCGCCCGAGGGCGGGCTCTGCAGCCGGGCGACGAGCGCAGCGCCGCCCGCAAGGCGGAGATGGAGGTGGAGGTCAGCGCCGAAATAGACGCTGTCCGCAACGGTCGCCGCCAGTCCATCCTCCCCTTCCGGCGCGAGGCGCACCTGCTCTGGGCGGATCGTCAGCGTCGCCGCCGCGCCTTCCGCCGCCGCAGCGCCCTCGGGGAGCCGGATCGCCTCGCCGCCCGGGAGGTGGAGCCGGCCGTCCTCCACCCTGCCCTCAAGGAAATTCGTCTCCCCGATGAAATCCGCCACGAACCGATCCGCCGGCCGGTTGTAGACCTCCCTCGGGGCGCCAACCTGCCGGATCGCGCCGCCGGACATCACGGCGATGCGGTCCGACATCGTCAGCGCCTCCTCCTGGTCATGCGTGACGAAGACGAAGGTGATCCCCGTCTCGCGCTGGAGGCGCTTCAGCTCGCTCTGCATCTCCTTCCGGAGCTTCAGGTCGAGCGCGGAGAGGGGCTCGTCAAGGAGGAGGACCCGCGGCCGCGGCGCGAGCGCGCGGGCGAGGGCGACGCGCTGCTGCTGGCCGCCCGAGAGCTGCGCCGGGCTGCGGCCCGCCATCGGCTCCATGCGGACGAGCGCCAGCATTTCCGCCACCGTGGCGGAGACCTCGGCGCGCGGCTTGTCCAGCATCTCGAGCCCGAAGGCGATGTTCTGGGCGACGGTAAGATGCGGAAAAAGGGCGTAGGACTGGAAGACCGTATTCACCTTCCGCCGGTTCGGCGGCAGCGCGGTGACCTCGGCGCCGCCGAGGAGGATTGCGCCTTCCGTCGGCGTCTCGAACCCGGCTATGAGGCGGAGGAGCGTGGTCTTCCCGCAGCCCGAGGGGCCGAGAAGCGTGAAGAACTCCCCTTCCGCGATGGCGAGGTCGACCCCCGCGAGAGCGACGACCGCCCCCTCCCCTTCGCCATAGACCTTGCGCGCCGCCCGCGCCTCGACCGCCGGAGCGGGGTTTTCTCTCGCCAATGCCCGGTCTCCCCGTTTGCGTCATCCTGCGGCGGGGGCGCGCGCGATGGCAAGCCTGCGGTTGAGATGAGTGAAAGAAACGTGTCGTTTGCACTTTGTTTCGACATTTCGCCCGATAAGCTGCCGCCAACGGGACCTGAAAGGTTCGGAGTGATCCGCATGAGGCTTGCAGCACCGCCGGTCGCCATATTCTGCGCCGCGCTCGCCGATGCGGCGCGGGCGGCGGAGCCGGGCGCGGCGATCGCTGCGGAATGGCCCGTCTGGCTCGCGCTGGCGCTTGTGGGCCTCTCCGTCGTCAAGCTCGTGATCCTTACGATACAGCGGCGCGACAACCGGCGCCTCCGCGCCGACCTCTCGGAAAGCCGCAACCGGCTCCGGGCCGTGTTCGACCATGCGCCGGTGGACATGTTCCTGAAGGATCGCCAGGGCCGCTACCTCATGGTCAATCCGCAATTCGAGCGGATGTTCGGGGTGAGGGCCGATCAGGTCGTCGGCCTTCTGCCGGACGACGTTCATGGCGGGAACCCGGAACTGGCCCGCACGGCGCGCATCCATGACCAACTGGTTCTGGACACCGGTCTTCCACAGATGCGGGAGGAGCGGGTGGCGACCGCGGCGGGGATGCGCAGCCACAGGACCATCAAGTTCCCGATCTTCGATTCGGATGGGCGGGTGGACGGCCTCGGCGCGATCCTGATGGACGTGACGGAAATCGTCGACGCGCGCGAGCGGGCGGAATCGGCGGAGGCGCGGCTGCTCGAGGCGGTGGAGGCGATGCCGGGCGGCTTCGCGCTCTTTAACCGCGAGCGGCGGCTCGTCGTCGCCAATGGCGTTTATCGGAGCATGACGGCCCTCCCGCCCGAGCAGGTGATCCCGGGAACGCACTACCGGGACATACTCGAGGCTGCGATCCGCAAGGGTTATGTGCCAGAGGCAGAGCGAGACCCGGAGGCCTGGATCGAAGCGCGCCTCAACGTCGCGCCTGACGGCGCCGACGTTCCCGGTTATGCGACGGTAGACGGCCGCTGGTGGAAACCATACGACCGAGCGACGGCGGATGGCGGGATCATCGGCGTCCGGATCGACATCACGGAACTGAAGGCGCAGGCCGAAGCGCTGGCCGCCGCGCGGAACCGACTCGAGGACGTGGCGGCGGACCTGCGCGCCAAGACGGACAAGCTGCAGCAGATCGTTCGCCTCTCCGAGGTCGGCGGATGGGAGACGGACCTCGCGCGCGACGTCGTCTGGATGGACCCGCTGGCCATGCGGATCGCCGGGCGGGAGCCGGGCGACTACCCCACCGTGGGAGCTGCGCTGGCCCAGTACACCGAGGGAACCCGGTCTGCGATCTCGGCCGCCTCGCAGGCCTGCTTCGAGACCGGAGAGCCTTTCGACGTGCAGGCGGAACTGATCGGCCTCGACGGGGTCCGTCGGTGGATCCGGCTGCTCGGCGAGCCGGTGCGGGACGGCGCGCGGATCGTCCGTATACAGGGCGTGCTCCAGGACATCAGCGTCCACAAGCGGCAGCAGGCGGCGCTGTCGGAGGCGAACGCCGCCCTGCGGGCCGTAATCGCGGAGAGGGACAGCGCGGAGAAGCGCTTCTTCGACATCGCCTCCGTGAGCACCGACTGGTTCTGGGAGACGGACGCGGAGGACCGGTTCACCTACGTGTCAGACGGATACAAGCGGACGCTCGGCGTCGATCCGAAGTTCCTGCTGGGCCGGACAATCTGGGACCTGATGGACGCGCGCCCCGGCGTGCGGGAATCGTTCGACGCAGAGGCGCTCCACAGGACGTTCGCCCGGCGCGAGCCGATCGTGAATCTCATCTCGCTCGGGTTCAACCGGCAAGGCGACGAGCGCTGGCTTCGGACGAACGGCGCGCCGTTCCACGACGAGAGCGGCGCGTTCGCGGGCTATCGGGGCGTCGGCTCGGATGTCACCGGCCTTTACGACGCGATGCGCAACGCGGAGGCGGCCAACCGCGCCAAGAGCGCCTTCCTCGCCAATATGAGCCACGAAATCCGCACGCCGATGAATGGCGTTCTCGGCGTCGCGGAGGAGCTAGCGCTTCGGCTCAAGGGGCGGGAGGAGGCGCGGCTGGTCGAGACGATCCGCGATTCGGGCGAGGCGCTGCTCAACGTCATCAACGACATCCTCGACTTCTCGAAGATCGAGGCGGGCAAGCTCGCCATCGAATCGGCGCCCTTCGACCCCGCGGAGCTGACGCGCCGGGCCGCGCTGCAGCACCGGATGAAGGCGGAGGAAAAGGGCCTCGGCTTCTCGCTGGAGATCACGGAGGGGGCGACCGAGACGCGGCTCGGCGATCCGCATCGCGTTAGGCAGATCCTGCACAATCTTCTGGGCAACGCCGTCAAATTCACCGAGACGGGGAGCGTGCGCTGCGCGATCCGGGCGGGAGAGGCCGGGGGGCTGGAGATCGAGGTCACCGATACGGGCCTCGGCATGACGGAGGAGGAGGTCGGGCGGATGTTCGTCGGCTTCGCGCAGGCGGACAGTTCTACGGCGCGGCGCTTCGGCGGAACCGGGCTCGGCATGTCGATCACCCGCAGCCTGATCGAGGCGATGGGCGGCGGCATCGAGGTGGAGAGCGCGCCGGGGAGCGGCACGCGGGTGCTGGTCCGGCTGCCGCTGCCGCCGGCGGAGGCGGCGACCCCGCCGGAACCTGCGCCCTCCCCGACGCCGCCCTCGGGCCTCTCGGTGCTCGCGGCGGACGACAACGCGACGAACCGGATGCTTGTCGACCTCATCCTGCGCCGCATCGGCGCGGATGTGGAGCTGGTCGAGAGCGGACAGGAGGCGGTGGACGCGGCGGCGCGCAGGCGCTTCGACGTGATCCTGATGGACATCTCCATGCCGGGCATGGACGGCGTCGAGGCGCTGCAGGGAATCCGCGATGCGGAAGCCCGCGCCGGGGCGCTCCCCGCGCCGGCCATCGCGGTGACGGCCAATGCGATGACGCATCAGGTCGACGAATATCTCGCCCGCGGCTTCGACGCGCATGTGGCCAAGCCGATCCAGGCCGAGGCGCTGTTCCGCGCGATCTCCGCCTGCCTTCAGCGGGGGCAGGGCCCGAAGGTTTCGAGCGCCGCCGCCGCATCGCCCGCAAGGGCGGCGAGGGCGGCGCCGTAGGCGTTGACGAGCGCGGCGTGGTCCGCGCCCGCGGCGCCGGCGCGGACCGCGAAGGGGCGCGTCTCGATCCGGTCGCGCGCGGCGGCGCAAGAAAGGCTCATCTGCCCTTCGAGCCGCGCCTCGCCGCCGAAGGAGCCGAGGAGACGATCCGCTTCAAGCGAGAGGATGATCGCGGGGGCGGCGCCCTGCGGCCACGGGTCGGCATAGACCGGGCCGCCGCGCAGCATCGCGAGGCGGCGGGCGACGAGGCGAGTCGCGGCGCGGGCGGGCTCCTCCGCCCAGAGATGATCCTCCGAGGCGGAGACCGCGCCCGCACCGTCCTCCGCCGCGATCTGGAGGCGGCGCGCATAGAGCGGCAGCGAGATTTCCCGGACGCCGACCGCCTCCGCCCCGCTCCCTTGCGCTGTCGACGCCGATTGCGGCGCCTCGAGCAGGTAGAGCCGCGGGGCGGGCGGAGCGGCGGCGCAGGCCGCGAGGAGAAGAAGCCCAAGGAAGGCGGCGCGCATCGTCATTTCCCCATGATGAGGGCGTTGGGCTGGCGTTGCACCAGCGTCGCGAGATCGGTGATCGCGCGGGCGGCGTCCCGGATTTCGCGGATGGCGGCGACGGTCTCGTAGTTCAGTTCCGAGCCGATATCGACGGCGGAGAGGATCGCATCCGCCCGCGCCGAGAGCTGCGTGAGCCGCGCGACGAGCGCCGGCGTTCCCTCCGCCGCGCGGGCGACAGCGCCCGTCGCCTCCCGCAGGCTTGCGAGCGCCTCCGCAGCGGTTCCCGCGAGGTCTTCCTCCCGCAGCCGGTCGAGGAAGGCGGCTGTGGAGGAAAGCGCCGCCGTAGCCGCATCCGGCAACGCCTCCGCTCCCGGCGCGGCGAGGACGGCGCGGAGCGCTGCGGCGGCCGCCGCCGATTCGCCGGCGAGGCGCGTGAGGCTCGGGTCTTCGAGAAGCGCGCGGGCGGCGGCGGCGGCGGCGGCGACCTCACCGGCGGCGTCCTCCTCCGCCAAGCGCTCCAGCACCGCGCGCGCGGCGGCGAGCGTCCGCGCCGCCTCTTCCGTCGCCGTGCGGAGGGCGGGATCGTCGAGCAGCGCCTGCGCGGAGGCGAGCGCGGCGGCGAGCGCGCCGGGCGTGGCGCGGAGGCCCGGATCGTCCAGCAGCGCGGCGAGGGATGCGGCGAGCCCGGCCAGCGCAGGGTCCTCCAGCCGGGCGCGCAGCGCGGCGGCGGCGGCGGCGCTTTCGGCGGGGAGGCGGGCGAGGGCCGGGTCGGCGAGGAGCGCGCGCGCGGCGGCGGCGGCGGCGGCGATATCGCCCGCGGCGTCCTCCGCCTCCAGCCGCGCGAGGATCGCCCGGAGCGAGGCCAGCGCGGCGTTCGCCTCCCCGGGCGCGGCGCGGAGGGCGGGGTCTTCCACAAGGGCGCGAAGCGAGGTGAGCAGGGCGGAGAGTTCGCCCGGCGCGGCGCGGAGGCCCGGATCGGAGAGCAAGGCGGCGGCGGAGGCGGGGAGAGCGGCCAGCGCCGGGTCCTCCAGCAGCGCGCGGAGCGCGGCCGCAGCGGCGGCGGCGTCGGCGGGAAGCGGCGAGGCTTCGAGCGCGGCGGCGATGGCCCGCGCGCTCGCCAGCGTGGCGGCGAGATCGTCCCGCGCGGCGATCATCTCCGGCCCGGCGGCGAGGGTATTGAGCGCGGCGAGGAGCGCCGCCGTCTCCGCCGGTATCTCCGCAAGGCCTGGCGCGGAGAGGAGAGCCGTCGCGGCGTCCAGCGCGGCGAGAGCCCGCTCCGGCGCCGCCCGCGCCGCTTCGGAGCCGACGATGCGGTTGACGTTGTCCAGGAGGGCGACGGCGTTGTCGAACAGGGCCTCGATCGGCAGCCGCTCGATCCGCCGCAGCGCGCCCTGCACCGAACCGGCGAGCTCGTCGAGATCGGAGGGGATGGCGGGCATGATCGGCGCGTCGCCGCCTTCCCGCCGCGCCAGCGACGCCGGCCCCTCCTCCGGCGACTCCACGAGCCGGACGATCAGCGCGCCGGTCAGGAGGTTGCCCTGCGCGAGCTGGGCGCGAAGCCCCTGCCCCACCGCGGCGGCCATGAAGGCCTCCGCCCCCGCGACGTCCCCAATCTCCAGCCCGAGGAGGGAGGGGGCGACGGCGATCCTCGTTCGGGTGGAGAAGCGCCCCGTCTCCCTGTCGATCTCAGCCGCGATCTCCACCACGCGCCCGACACGGATGCCCTCGTATTCCACCGCCGCGCCGACGGAGAGGCCGCGGACGGAGCGGCCGAAGAAGATGTCGAGGAGGAGCTGCGCGCCCGGGTCCGTCTCCAGCGCGCGGGTCCGCGCGTCGCGCGGTGAGGCGAAGAGGTCGAAGGCGAAGCCCTCCGGCGCCGGCTCCGCCGCCCCGCGCGAGAAATCCTCGAAGGCGACGCCGCCCTGCAGGAGCGCCGCAAGCGAGCCTATACGGAAGCGCGCGCCGTCCGCCCCGAAGCTGAGATCGACGCCCGAGACGACCCAGAACCGCGTCTCCCGCGTCAGCCGCCGGTCATGCGGGGCGTTCACGAAAAGGTCGAACTCCACCGCCTCCCCGTCCTCCGTCAGCCGCTTGGACTCGATACGCCCGACCTCGACCTGCCGGTAGAAGACAGGCGCGCCGACCGCGAGCGCGCCGCCATCCGCCGCGCGGAGCGTCACGCGCCGCCCCGGCGTGTCAGAGGGGGTGAGCGGCGGCTCGTCCAGCCCTTCGAAGACGCGCCGGGCGGCGCCCGGCACGTCATTCCACGTCCCTTCTATGTAGGAGCCGGAGATGACGGTCTCGAGCCCCGTGACGCCGCGCGCCGTCACCTCCGGGCGGACGACCCAGAAGGCGGCGTCCTCGTCAACGAAGGGGGCGATGTCCGCGTCGAGCCGGATGCGGGCGACGACGCGGGAGAGATCCGGGGTGAAGCTCAGGTCCTCCACCCGCCCGACCTCGACGCTGCGATAGCGCAGCGGCGTCTCCCCCGCGACGAGACCGGCGGCGGTGGCGAAGGCGACCTCGATCACCGGGCCCCGGCCCGCATAGTCCCGCCAGAGCAGCCCCAGCGTCACCGCGACGGCGACGAGCGGGAAGAGCCAGACGAGGCTGAAGGACCGGACGGGCCGGTCGTCGACCTCGGGGCGAAGCGGGCCGGGATCAGACATGCTCCGCCCCAGCCCTGTCCCAGATCAGCCGCGGGTCGAAGGCGCGGGCCGAGAGCATCGTCGCGGCCACCGAGAGCGCGAAGAAGGCGGCCGCGGGCCCCGGCGCGAGACTGGCGAGAAAGCCCATCTGCACGAGAGCGGCGAGAATGGCCACGACGAAGACGTCGATCATCGACCAGCGGCCGATGAACTCGACGACCTCATAGAGCGCCAGAGCGCCGTGCGGCCGCATCGGCGCCCGCCCGCCTGCATGGGCCGCTAGGCGGGCGATCGCGAGGAACTTGGCAATCGGGATGAGGACGCTGGCGACGAGCACGATGACGCCGACCCCGTAGGAGCCGAGGGCGAAAAGCTCCAGCGCGCCGCCGATGATGGTGCTCGCGCTGTCGCGGCCGAAGGTCGTCGTCACCAGCATCGGCTCCAGATTCGCCGGGATGTAGAGCGCGACGCCGGCGACGAGCCAGGCCCAGACCGCGCCGAGCGGGCGCCTCCCCTCGGCCGGGAGCCGCGCGCCACAGCGGCCGCAGCGCCGGCCCGCCGAGGCCGCCGGCGCCGCC
>JAUIDE010000036.1 GCA_030429105.1 Alphaproteobacteria bacterium | reverse complement strand
GCTCATGCGCGCCGCTCCTGCGCCGCAAGATTCGCCTTCGCCGAAAGTTCGGTCGTCACACGCGTCTCCCTGTGCTCCCGCCACTGACCGGGCGGGTAATTTTGTTAAAGAGACAGATAGTGCGCCAGCAAGCAACCGTCTACAGCCCATTGCGTCGGGGCGCTCAAGGAATGATGAGAATTTTGCAGCGCCGCGCTACCTTCCCCGCCGAAGGCCGCGCGCGACGGCCGGGAGGAGGAAGACGAAGGCCCATGCAGAACCCGACGATCGACGACGCGCAGGTCTTCCTGCCCGACCTCTTCGAAACCCACGCCCGCCATCGCCGCGATCAGGAGGCCGTCATCTGCGGCCCCTTGCGCCGGACATGGGGCGACTTCGCCGCAAACGTGAACCGCATCGCCAACGCCCTCCTCGACGGCGGCTTCACGAAGGGGGAGCGGGCGGCGGTGATGATGGGCAATTCGGTCGAGATGCTGGAGGCGACCTTCGGCATCGTCCGCGCCGGCGGCTGCGCCGTGCCGCTTTCCGGCCTCCTGACCGGCGACCAGCTCGCCGGGCTCGTGGCGGACAGCGGCGCTGTCCGCGCCTTCGTCTCGCCCGAGTTCCGGGAGCGGATCGAGCCGCACCGCGCCCGCCTCTCCGCCGTGGCCGAATGGGTCGCCTTCGGCTTCGAAGGCGAAGGCTGGCGCGACCTCGCCGCGATGCGGGGCGCCGCCTCCGCCGCCACGCCCCCCGTCCGCCACGCGATGACGGACGCCTTCAACATCATCTATTCCTCCGGCACGACCGGCCTGCCGAAAGGCATCGTCCAGACCCATCGCGCCCGCCAGCACTGGGCCTGGTCCAACGCCGTCGAGATGGGCTTCGGCGCCGATTGCCGGGCGCTGACGACGACGGCGCTCTATTCCAACGGCACCTGGCTGATGATGCTTCCCGCGCTCTTCGCGGGCGGAACCGTCGTCGCAATGCCCGCCTTCTCCCCCGCCGGATTCCTGGAGGCGGTCGCGGCGGAGCGGATCACGCACAGCTTCATGGTCCCCGCCCAGTTCATCGGCGTCCTCGCCGAGAAGGGGCTGGACGGGGCGGACCTCTCCACCCTCCGCGCCCTCCTCTCCGCCGGCTCGCCGCTGCGGCGGGACACCAAGCGCGAGGCGATGCGCCGGATCACCCCCGCGCTCTACGAGCTCTACGGGTATTCCGAAGGCTTCGCGACGATGCTCCGCCCCCACCAGCACGCGGAAAAGTTCGAGACGGTGGGAACGCCCGTCCTAGGTTTCGAGGTGAAGATCCTCGATGACGAGGGGAACGTCCTCCCCCCCGGCGCGGCCGGGGAGATCGCAGGCTACGGCGCGGGCATGATGAAGGAATATCACGGCAGGCCGGAGGAGACGGCGAAGCTGATCTGGCGGGACGAAAGGGGCCGCACCTTCCTCCGCTCCGGCGATGTCGGCGCGCTGGACGAGGAGGGATATCTCACCATCCTCGACCGGAAGAAGGACATGATCATCTCCGGCGGCTTCAACGTCTTCCCCTCCGACGTGGAGGCGGTGGTCGGCGGCCACGAAGCCGTGGCGGACGTGACCGTGATCGGCGTGCCCCATGAGAAATGGGGAGAGACCTGCTTCGCCCTCGTCATCCCCAAACCCGGCGCCGAGGCTGCGCCGGAGGCGATTCTCGCCTGGGCGAACGAACGCCTCGCCAAGCATCAGCGCCTCGCCACCGTGGCCTTCCGGGAGGAGTTCCCGCGCAATGCGCTCGGCAAGGTGCTGAAGCGGGAGCTGCGCGCGCTCTACGCCGAAGGGGCCTGAGCGCTTGTTCGTCGTCTCCCCCACAACGATCTGGAACGCCGCCGCGCTGGAGACGCGGAGCGCGCCGAAGACGCTGATCGGGCGCATGACCGTCCTGCCCCGCACCGGCGGCTCCTTCCGCCTCTGGCTCCGCATCCTCTTCGAGAGCCAGATTTTCCGCTTCTCAGCCGCGCTCTCGCCCTTCGTGGTCGCGATCTTCGTCTGGCCGGATCTCGCGCTCCCAATCGCGCAGGCGCCCATCGCCATGCTGATCGTCATCGGCGTCGTGGAGATGCGCGTCCTCCGCGTGAAGGACGTGAACCGCGTCAAGCTCGCGACGGCGGACGAGGCGGGCCGCGTGCTCGACGCGCTGCGCTTTCGGGGGGAGAAGGCGCTGTCGAAACTCGCCGCGCGCCGCGGCCTGCAATCGGGGGAGTTGATGCTGGTGGTCGAGCAATCCGAACTGGCGCGCATCGCGCCGCTCACATTCGTCTCCGTCCAGGTCGGCGGCGCCGCGCCCGAGGTCCTGCCGCTGGACGAGGCGGAGCGGGCGATCCTGCACGAGACGCTCTTCGCCGAGGGCTTCACGGAAGCGGCGCTGCACCGCGCCAACCTGCGGGAGAACCGCTTCCTGCGGACGGTGACGCTGGAGGCCCGCGCCGTCTCCGCCCATGCCCGCATGGCGGCGCTGATGGCGGCGGCCGGGCGATGAGCGTCAACGCGCCGCCCGTCTCCGCCGGGGAGGCGTTCGAGATCCTGCTCGCGGGCTGGAAGGCGCAGGAGGCGGGCGGGCTCACCGCCTCCTGGATGCTCCACGGCCGGCCCGGCGTCGGCAAGACGGAGATCGTGCGCCAGCTTGCGGAGCGCATCGGCGCCCGCCTCTTCGACCTCCGCCTGACGACGATCGAACCGCAGGACCTGCGGGGCCTCCCCTATTTCGACCACGAGACGAAAAAGACGATCTGGTATCGCCCCGAGGACCTGCCGGACGACCCGGCAACCCCCTCCGTCCTCTTCCTCGACGAACTGACCGCCGCCTCCCCCTGGCTCCAGCCCACCGTCTACGGCCTCCTGCAGGAGCGGCGCGTCGGGCGGCATGAGGTGCCGCCCTCCGTCTTCATCGTCGCCGCCGGCAACGATGTGGAGGACGGCGCGGTGGCGCACGAACTTGGCACCGCGCTTTCCGATCGTCTGATCCACCTCCTCGTCCGCGCCTCGGCGCCGGACTGGCTGGCGAACTACGCCGCGCGCCGCGGGCTCCACCCCGCCGTCTCCGCCTTCATCCGCGCCCGGCCCGACCTTCTGGAGACGACGGAGGAGGCGATGCGCCGCGGCTGGGCCATCGCCTGCACCCCGCGTTCGTGGGAGCGGGTGAGCCAGGTGCTCCGCGCCGCGCCCGAACGGCGGGTGAGGGACGCGATGGTCGCCGGCATCGTCGGGGAGGCGGCGGCGGCCGAATTCGCCCGCGTGGCGGACGATGTGGAGGCGAGCGTCCGGATCGACGCGCTCCTCGCCGCCCGGCCCTCGGACCGCCCGAACCTCTATCCGGAGAGCCTCGACGGCCTCAACGCCCTCGTCTACGGCCTCGTCGGCGCGGCGGACGAGGCGAGGATCGGCCGCGCGATCGAGGTGATGGCGGAGCTGCGCCGCCTCGCCCGGCTCCGCCCTATCCCCGTCTTCAGCCGCGCGCCGCTGGCGGAGCTAACCGCCTTCGGCTTCGAGATGATGATGCGGAAGGCGCTGGACGAAGGTCTCGAATCCGCCTTTCTCTCCTCCCCGGCCTATGCGGAATATGTCGCGGAGCGGCGCTTGGCCGGGCTCGAATGAGCGTCCATTCCAGCCGCGCCGCCCGCGCCCTCGCGATCCTGGCGGAGGCGGACCCGGCGCTCGGCGCCCTCTCCCTCTGGTGCGCGCATCGCGACGGGGAGGGGGAGACGCGGACGGAGGGGGAGACGATCCTCTACGGCCCCGCCTTCGCGCTCCTCTCGCCGTCCGAGCAGGCGGGGCTCGCGGCGCGGCATGTGCTCCATGTCGCGCTCCGCCATTCCTTCCGCATGGCGGCGGAGGCGGCGCGGCTCGGCCCCGCCTTCGACCCCGGCCTCTGGGCGCTGGCGGCGGAGGCGCTGACGAACGAGGCCGCGCGGGCCGGCGGCCACGCCCCGCCCCGCCCCGCCCCCGGCCTCGCCGACCTCCTGCCGAAGGAGAAGCCCGCCCCCGTCCTCGCGGAATGGGACGTGGAAAAGCTCTACGCCCGCCTCCGCGCCGAAGGCCGGAAGGGCGGCGAGGGGAGCCGCACGCTGGCCGCCGCCCCGGGCGGCGAGGGGGAAGACAAGGGCGCGGCGGACTGGCGCGGGCGCCTGACCCGAGCGGTGGAGGCCGGCCGCATCGCCGGGCGGGGGATCGGCCGGCACGCCGCGTTCCTCGCCGCCCTCCCCCTCTCCCGAACCCCGTGGGAGGTCGTCCTCCGCCGCCTCCTCGCCAAGGCGCTCTCCGAGACGCCGCGCCTCACCCATGCCCGCCCCGCCCGCCGCTGGCCCGCGATGGAGGCGGAGGCGCGGCGGAGCGGCGGGCCGGAGCCCGCCTTCGAACCGGCAAGGCTGATGGACGCCCGCCGCCCCCGCATCGCCGTCGGGCTCGACACGTCGGGCTCCGTCTCGGATGACGATCTCGCCCTCCTCGCCGGCGAACTCGCCGGCATCGCCCGGCGCACCGGCGCCGAGATCCACGCCCTCGCCTTCGACGAAACCGTGCACTGGGAGGCGCGGCCCGAGCCCGCACGGCTCGACGCCGCGCTCCGCGCCGCCCCGCTCCGCCGCGGCGGCGGTACGGCGTTCCTCGACGTGGTGGACCGCGCCGCCGCGCTCGACGCCTCCGCCGCCGTGATCCTTACCGATCTCGACGGCGCCTTCGGCAAGCCCCCGCGCCTCCCCGTCATCTGGGCCGTGCGCGAGCGCCCGGCGAAGCCGCCGCCCTTCGGCAAGGTGCTGGAGATCGGGTAGGTCAAGGGCGGAGCCGGCCGGGCGGAAGCGCCGCGATCCCCCCACTTCCCGTGGCCCGGGCGACCAGCCCGGGCCGCGGCCTCCCTCCCCCCAGGGAGGCCGCATCGCAACGCCTCAAATAGCTCAACCCTCAGAGTATCTTACGCCATAAACCGCCGAACCCGAGCGCCCCGAAGCGCCCTCCCGAGGGAGTCTGCGCCCCTCCGCGCTCCGCTCGAAGGCCGGCCGCCCTCCGCTCACCCCTGCCCGAACGCCGCCGCCATCGCCGCCGCCTCCGCAGCGATCAGCCGCTCCGCCGCCTCCCCCCGCACCGGCAGCCGCCCCGCCTCCAGGATCAGCGGCGCCGAGAGCGGCGTGAGATGCGGGGCGCGGACATGGGCGATTTGCCCGGCGTTCCGCGCCAGCATCTCCTCGATCCGCTCGAAATCGACCATCCCCCGCGCCGCCTCCGCCCGCGTCGCCTCGATCAGGAGGTGGCCCGGGTCGAACCGGATCAGCGTGTCATAGAGGATGTCGGAGGAAAACGTCGCCTGCCGCCCGGTCTTCTGCATCCCCGGCAGCCGCCGCTCGATCAATCCGGCCACCGTCGCCGCCTGCCGGAAGGCGCGCTTGACGACGAGGCTCTGGCTCATCCAGTCCTCCAGCCCGTCCCGCAATCCTTCCGCGGCGAAGAGCGGCGCAGGGTCGGCGACCTCCTCCAGCCCCCAGATCATCAGCGCATAATCCGTCGCCACATAGCCGAGCGGCGCGAGCCCCGCCGCCTCCATCCGCTTCGTGACGATGAGGCCGAGCGTGTGATGCGCGTTCTTGCCGGCGAAGCCATGCGCCGTCATGTGCCAGCGGTCGGCGCGCGGAAAGGTCTCCACCAGCAGCGCCCCCGCCCCCGGCAGGCGGGAGATGCGCTTCTGCAGCCGCAGCCATTCCGCAACCGCGCGCGGCAAGGTCTCCCACCGCGCCTCGTCGCCCAGAAACGCGATCACGCGATGCGCGAGGAAGGTGGAGATCGAGAGGCGGGAGCCGGAAAAGACCGGGATCATCGGGTCCTTCCCCGGCGCCGGCGTCACCCGCACCGTCATCTCCCGGATCGCGTCATAGCGCACCGTCTCGCCGCCGATGAGGAAGGTGTCGCCCGGCCGCAGCTCCGCCGCGAAGCTCTCCTCCACCTCGCCGAGCGCCCTGCCCCCCATGCCCTTGCCGGAGCGCACGGCGAGCTTCTCCGCCTCCACGATCGTCCCGATGTTCATCCGCAGCCGCTGCGCCGCCCGCGGGTCCCGCAGCCGCCAGAGGCCGGAGCCCTCCGGCGCCTCCATCAGCCGCCGCCAGCGGTCATAGGCGCGGAGCGCGTAGCCGCCCGTCGCGCAGAAATCGAGGCAGCGGTCGAAGGCCGCCTGCGTCAGCCCGTCATAATGGCCCGCGCCGCGAACCTCCCCGAACAGCGCCTCCGCATCGAACGGCCCGGCGCAGGCCGTGAGCAGGATATGCTGGCAGAGCACGTCGAGCCGCCCCGCCGCCATGGGCTCGCCGTCCAGCGCCCCCTCCTCCACCGCGTCGAGCGCGCAGCGGCATTCGATCAGCTCGAACCGGTTGCCGGGGACGAGAATGGCGCGGGAGGGCGCGTCGAACCGGTGGTTCGCCCGCCCGATCCGCTGCACCAGCCGCTTCACCCCCTTCGGGCCGCCGACCTGGATCACGAGGTCCACCGCCCCCCAGTCGATCCCGAGGTCGAGCGAGGCGGTGCAGACGACGGCGCGGAGCTCCCCCCGCGCCATCGCCCCCTCCACCCGTTCCCGCGCCTCCCGCCCGAGCGAGCCGTGATGGAGGCCGATGGGAAGGTTACGCCCGTTCTCCGCCCACAGCGCCTGAAAGAACAGCTCCGCCAGCGCCCGCGTGTTGAGGAAGATCAGCGCCGTCCCCGCCTGCTCCACCTCCCGCATCACCGCCGCGGCGGCGTAGCGCCCGCCATCGCCCGCCCAGGGCGGGTCCCCTGCCGTTTCGAGAATCCGGATGTCCGGCTTCGGCCCAGGCGGCGCGCGAAGGAGCCGCGCGCCCGCCGGGTCGAGCCAGCGGCCGAGCGCCTCCGCATCCTCCGTCGTGGCCGAAAGCCCGATCCGCCGATGTTCGGGCGCGATCCGGCGCAGCCGCGCGAGGCCGAGCGCCAGCTGGTCCCCCCGCTTCGTCCCCGCCATCGCATGCGCCTCGTCCACGATCACGGCGCGGAGCCCGGAAAAGATCCGCGGCGCATCCTCATAGGAGAGGAGCAGCGCGAGGCTCTCGGGCGTCGTCAGCAGGATATGCGGCGGGTCCGCCCGCTGCCGCCGACGCGCGGATTGCGACGTGTCCCCCGTCCGGTCCTCTATGCGGACGGCCAAGCCCATCTCCGCCACCGGCGTCTCCAGATTGCGCCTGATATCCGCCGCCAGCGCCCGGAGCGGCGAGATATAGAGCGTGTGGAGCCCCGCCCGCGGCGCGGCGGCGAGATCGACGAGGGAGGGCAGGAACCCCGCCAGCGTCTTGCCCCCGCCCGTCGGCGCGACGAGCAGCTCCGCCCCGCCCTCGCCCGCGCGGGCGAGGAGTTCGAGCTGCCAGTCATGCGGGGTCCAGCCCCGCCCCCTGAACCAGCCCGCGAAGGGCTCGGGGAGCCCGGTCATCCCCCCGCTTGCCGGAGCGCGGTCAGGAGCCGGGCGGAGGCGTAGCCGTCCGGCGGCAGCCCGCGCGCCCGCTGGAAGTCGCGGATCGCGGAGCGGGTGAGCGGCCCGATCACCCCGTCCGCCCCCTTCGTGTCATGGCCGAGCGCGGTCAGCCGCTCCTGCATCTCCACCGTCTCGGTGCGGGAAAGCGGCGGCTCGCCCCGCGGCCAGTCCGCCCGGAACGGCGCGCCGCCCGCGATCCGGTCGGAAAGATGGCCGATGGCGAGCGCGTAGGAAGTCGCGTTATTATAACGCCTTATCACGTCGAAGTTGCCATAGAGCGCGAAGACGGGCCCACCCGCCCCGGCCGGGAGGAGAAGCCCGGCCGGCCCATGATCGGGAAGCGCCCCGCCATCCGCCGCCGTCACGCCCAGCGCCCGCCATTCGGAGACGGGCCGCGCCGTCTGGTCCGCGAGCGCGAAGTCGAACCCCGCCGGCAGCCGCGCCTCCACGCCCCAGGGCTGGCCCCGCGTCCAGCCGAACCGGGCGAGATAGTTGGCGGTGGAGGCCAGCGCATCCTCCGGAGCCTCGCCCCAGACGTTCCGCCGCCCGTCCCCGTCGAAATCCACAGCGTAGTCGGCGTAGGAGGTCGGGATGAACTGCGTATGCCCCATCGCCCCGGCCCAGGAGCCGACGAGCCGGTCCTGCGTCGTTTCCCCGGCCTCGAGGATGCGGAGCGCGGCGAGGAGCTGCTCCTCCGCGAAGTCCCGCCGCCGCCCTTCCCAGGCGAGCGTGGCGAGGCTGTCGATCACCGGCATCGAGCCGCGATTCGCCCCATAGGCCGATTCGAGCCCCCAGACGGCGGCCACGACCTCCCGCTCCACCCCGTAGGTCGCCTCGATCCGCGCCAGCGCCGCGCCGTGCTCCGCCAGCTTCTCCCGCCCGTTCGCGATCCGCGCGGCGGAAACGGCGCTGTCGAGATATTCCCAGATCGGGCGGGTGAATTCCGGCTGGAACGCGTCAAGCTCCAGCACGCGGGGTATCGGCCGCGCCGCGGCCAGCGCCCGCTCCGTCACGCCGGGCGTAATCCCGGCCGCGACGGCGCGGGCGGCAAAGCCCGCGCGCCATTCGTCGAACGTCATCTCGGGCGCCTCCGGCCGCGGGGCGGCGGCCGGCGCGGGCGCCGCTGTCGGCGCCTCCGCGACGCCGGGCGCCGCGCAGCCCGCAAGCGCCAAGAGCGCCGGGGCGAAAACGAAAAGTCTCAGCATCCTGCTCCGCCTCTCATCCGGGCCTTTCGCGCAGCATACCCCGCCGCCGCGCCGCGCGCGAGGGCCGGGGCGGCCGCCGCGATCCCGGGGATTGCGTCGAATTGCTCCGGACATCCGGCTTTCCTCGCCTCGCGAACGGCGATACCAACATCCCCGTCGGCGAAGTCAGCCGCGCGGCGCCGCCTCCCTTCGCCGCGCGGAGCGCGAGGGGCAGGCGATTGGGTCTTCTGAAGGGAGCCTTGCAGCTCAGCTCGCTCGTCGCCATCGGCGCGATCCTGCGATTCGGGCGCAACGTGCTCATCGCCCGCCTCCTCGGCGTCGAGGAATACGGGATCGTCAGCACCTATCTCATCATTCTCGCCTTCGTGGAGGCGATGACCACGCTCTCCCTCGGCCAGTTCCTGATCCGCGATCCGGAGGGGGACAAGCCGCGCGTCCTCGCCGTGGTGCAGCTCCTCGTTCTCGTCCGCTCCTGCGCCGTCGCGCTGCTGATCGTCGTCGCGGCCGGGCCGATGTCCGAATTCCTCGGCCATCCGGAGCTCGTGAACGCCTACCGCCTGCTTGCGCTCGCGCCCTTCATCACCGGCTTCATCCATGTGGAGCGCATCCGGAGAGAGCGCGCGCTCGACTATGCGATGACCGGCAAGATCGAATGCGGCGGCGTCGTCGCCTCGCTCCTGCTCGTCACGCCCTTCGCGCTTCTCTTCGCGGATCACCGGGTCTTCATCGCCTATCTGGTCGTCGACATGGCGGGGAAGGCCGCGCTCTCGCTCTGGCTGGCGCCGGGGCCGCTGCGCTTCGCCTGGGATCGCGGGATCGCGCTCCGCGTCCTCTCCTTCAGCTGGCCGCTGCTGCTGACGAGCCCGGTCGTGTTCGCTACGATGCAGGGAGACCGGCTGATCGTCGCCAACCGGTTCACCGCGGCCGATCTCGGCCTCCTCAGCGCGGCGGTGACGCTGGCGGGCACGCCGGTGCACATGCTCCGCCGCATCCTCGGGCCGCTCTTCTATTCCGCGATCTCCCGCGTCCGGAATCTCGGCGGCGCGATGGACGAGATGCTCGACTTCGCCTTCCAGGCGCAGGCCTTCGCCGGCGCCGCCGCGGCCATCGTCATCGCCGTGGTCGGCCCCGCCGCGCTGATCGTGGTGTTCGGAGAGGCGTTCCGCCCCGCCGCCGGCCTGATCGGGATCGTCGGCGTCGGCGCCGTCCTGCCGCTTCTCCGCGGCGGCTTCACCAGCTTCGCGATGAGCGCGGGGCGGACGGTGGAGCCCCTCCTCTCCAGCATCCCGCGGCTCCTCGCCGTCGCGGTCGCCTTTTACGTCGCCGCGGGCGGCGGCGGGATCGAGGCGGTGCTGCTGGTCGGCGTCGCGGGGGAGTTCGCCTCCGTCCTCCTCGCGATGGCGCTCTTCGCGCGGATCGCCCCGGGGCCGGAGGTCCGGCGCCGCGTCGCCTGGCTCTTCGTCCTCACCTTCGCCGTGCTCGGCGCCGCGCTGGCGCTGCACTGGGCTCCCCCCGCCGCCCTCGGCCCCTTCCCCGCGCCGCCGCTGGAGGCGACGCTTGGCGTGGGGGCGGCGCTTGCGATCCTCTTCGCGGTCTGCGGCGCGCTCCGCAGGCGGATCCTCGCCGTCATCCGCAACCGGCTCCTCCGCCGCCGCTGAGGCCGCTCAGCTGAGAAGAAGGAACGCGATCCGCCGCTCCAGCCGCCGCGGCAGCGCGCCGGACCGCGCCCCGCGCAGGACTTTGAGCGGCAGGAACGCCCCGCCGATCCCGACGAAGGCTTCGAGCCGCTCGCGGTCCTCCGCCGGCATCTCCGCGCCATAGCGGTCGAGGAAAGCGCGCGCCTGCCCGATGACCCGGCCATAGACGCGGCGCTGCTTCCCGAGATTGCCGAGCAGCGAGACCGCCCGCCGGAAATAGCTCCCCACCGGATAGGCCCGCCCCCCGCCGGAGACATTCGCCGAATGCCGGATATAGGTGAGCTTCCGCACGTCGAGATAGCGCCGCACCGCGAACTGCGCCGCGACCAGCTCCACCCAGTTGTCGTACTGCATCGCCTCCCGCGGCACCGGCCGCGCCTTGTCCCGCAGCGCCGCGTTGATGAGGGTCGAGCTGCCGGCCGTCGAGAAATAGAGGAGATGGCCGAAAAGCCCCGGCCCCGTCTCGTCCGGATGAACGCCCTGATGGCGCCAGAAGGACTCGGCGATGAGCCGCCCCGCCTCGTCCACCATCCGCCGGTCGGTGGAGACCATCGCGGGCCGGCCCGGCCCGTGCTCCGCCTCGATCTCCTGCATCGCCTGCATGGCGACGGCGAGCTTGTCCTCGTCCCACTCGTCGTCCTGGTCACAGAAATTGCAGTAGGGCGCGTCCGATTCCATCATGAGGGCGGAGAAGTTCTGCTGCGTCCGGAGGTTCCCCCGCTCGTCCCGCACGATGCGGACCTTGCCGGGATGCGCCGCGCCGAAAGCCTCGATCACCGCCAGCGTCCCGTCCGTGGAGCCGTCATCGCGGACGATGAGCCGCCAGTCCGTCCATGTCTGCGCCGCGAGCGTGGCGAGCTGCCGCGGCAGCCGCTCCTCGCCGTTATAGGTGGCCATGAGGATGTCGACGGTTCCGCCCATGCTCTCCCTCCGCCCCGCCGGGCGGAGCCGCCCCCGGCGAGCGCTTGTTTGCACAGGAGAGCCGGGCCGTCAAAGCCGGAATAGGCCGCTTTCGGCGGGATTTCCCCGGTGCGCCCTGCGCTTACCCCTCGATCCGGAAGGCGAGCCCCGCATGCGCCTCGAGCCGGGGGATGAGCGCCGCGCCGAAGGCCGCCGCCGGCGTCAGCACGCCGCCCGGCCGCCCGGCAGCCTCCTCCAGCAGCGCCAGCGCGCATTCCGCGATCATCTTCGAGGTGGAGCCGTAGCCCGGGTCACGGTCGCCGGTCACGACCGCGCGAAGGCTCCGCCCGTCCGGGAATTCCCCGATGAAGAGGAGGTCATAGAACCCCGCCTCCCGCTCCGCCTTCGATGGGCCCTCGCCCGGCTTCGGCGCGTTCGGCTCCGTCCCCATCGGCGGGGCCTTGGCGATGCCCTCCGCGATGGCGCGGCCCTTCTCGCCCGGCCCGGTAAGGATCATCTCGTCATAGCGGAAATCCGGGCCATAGGCCCCGCCCAAAAGGTGATTGGAGCGGTGCACGTTCTTCGTGTTGATGATCGCCATGACGAAGGGCGCGACCCATCCGCCCGCCGCCTCGTCCTCATGCGGCTTCCCGCCATGCGGCTGCGCCGGCCCCGTCGCGCCCTCGCAGAGCGCGAAGGGGTCAAGGAGCGCGGCGCGCACCGCCGGGTCCGCCATCGCCGCCTTCATCGTCTCCTGCCCGGAAGCCGCGGTGCCGCCGGAGAATGTGCCCTTCATCTTCCGCACCCGGCCCTTCACCCGCGGCGCCGGCCCCCCGAACTTCGCCTCCGCCGCCTCCTGCAGGAACAGCACGCCGAGGTCGAAGGGCACGGAATCGAACCCGCAGGAAAAGACGATCCGCGCGCCGGTCTCCTTCGCCTTGGCGCCATGCTCCGCGATCATCGCCGCCATGAACGGCGGCTCGCCGCAAAGGTCGACATAATCCGTCCCCGCCTCGACGCAGGCCGCGACGAGCGGCGCGCCATAGCGCAGATACGGCCCGACCGTGGTGATGACGACGCGCGCCCGCCCGGCCAGGGCGCGGATCGAGGCTTCATCCGCCGCATCCGCCTCGATCAGCGCCGCATCGGCCCCAAGCTCGGCCCGCACCGCCTCCAGCTTCGCGAGGCTCCGCCCCGCAATCGCCCAGCGCTTCCCGTGGTCCCGACCGGCGAGATATTCGGCAACCAGCTTCCCCGTGAAGCCCGTCGCCCCGTAGACGACGATGTCGAATTCGCGATTGGGGTTCATGCGCCTGCCTCCATCGGGTCCGCGGCCTTGAGAAACGCCTCCACTGTCGCCGCGCTTTCCTCCGCGCGGGTGACGAGGAAGAGATGGCCGTTATCGACCAGATGCAGCCGCGCCTTTGGGATCATCCGGTGGAGCAGCCGCGCATTGGCGACCGGCACCAGCGGGTCGTCCGTCCCCGCCATCACCAGCGTCGGCTGGCGGAGCGACCAGAGCCAGGGCAGCGAGGTCCAGCCCGCCATCGCGGCGAGCTGCATCAGATAGCCCTTCTGCGATTGCGGCCGCATCCCCGCCGCATGGCGTTCGATATGCGTCGGGTCGGCGCGGAAGTCCCCGCCATAGATCTCCGCCGCGATGCTCCGCATGTAGCCGCGATCCGTATAGCGGCGGATCGACGCCATCTTGGAAAGCACGTCGGGCTTGCCCGGCACCATCGTCCAGCCCGGCGCCGTCGCGGCGAGCACCAGCCGGCGGCAGGCGCGCGGATACTGAAACGCGAATTGCTGCGCCATCCCCCCGCCCCAGGAGACGCCGGAAACATCCACCACCTGATGCCCGAGCCGCTCGCAAAGCCCCTTCGCCCAGCGCGCCAGCGTCCGCGGGCGGTAGGGCAGCCGCGGCAGCGGCGAGCCGCCGACGCCCGGCACGTCGAAGATGATCGCCCGCGTCTCGCCGAGCGCATTCAGGAACGGAAAGCCGAGTTCGAGATTGGCGCCGATCCCGTTGAACATCAGGAGCGGCGGCCGGTCCGCCGGCCCGTCCTTCACGGCGTAGCGGAGGCGCTGGCCGTCCACCTCCATCTCGTCGATCACGATGCCGGGCGCCTCCGCCCGATCCTCAGCCGCCGCCATGCGCGCCTCCCGCATTTTTCCCGCATTCCGCCCCTCGGCGAGCCCGCGCGCAAGCGGAACGTGGCGTCAGGGGGGTGTCAGGGCTCGAAAACGTAGGTCCCCGGCGCCGGCCCGATGACGGGATGCGCCTTGCTGCCCTGCGCCTTCGGCGCCGGGATCGTCTCGCCCGAACGCTCCCCGAGGAACGCCGCCCAGTCCTCCCACCAGCTCCCGGCCTTCTTCTCGCCCGTCTCGAGCCAGGCCTCCGGGTCCGCCGCCCCCGCCTTGCCCTTCACATACCAGGCCTTGGGGTTGCCCGGCGGGTTGAGGAGGCTCTGGAGATGCCCGGAATTCGAGAGGATGAAGGTCGTCTCCGGCCCGAAGAGCCGCGCCGTGCCATAGACGGCCTTCCACGGCGTGATGTGGTCCGTCGTCCCGGCGATCACATAGGTCTCGCGCCGCACCTTCGTCATGTCGATGGCGTGCCCGCCGATCGACATCGCGCCGGGGTTCACGAACGGGTTGGTGAAGATGAGGTCGAGGAAATCATGATGCAGCCCCGCCGGCAGCCGCGTCGTGTCCGCGTTCCAGAACAGCACGTCGAAGGCCGGCGGCGCCTCGCCGAGGAGGTAATTGTTGACCCAGTAGTTCCAGATCAGGTCGTTCGGCCGCATCCAGGCGAACATCTTGGCGAGTTCCTGCCCGTCCAGCACCCCGCGCATCTCGGACATGCGCTTCGCCGCGATCACCGTCTCCGGCGTCACCAGCGCCGCCATGTCGCTCTCGGTCTGCGCCTCCGTGTCGAGCACGCAGACGGCGAGGATAAGCGCGCCGATCTTCTCCCCCTCCCCCTTCGCGGCGAGCCACCCGGCATAGGAGGAAAGCGTGATCCCGCCGGAGCAGGAGCCCATCATGTTGACTGCGTCGGCCCCCGTGATCTCCCGCGACGCCTCCACCGCCTCGTCGAGCGCCTCGACATAGGTCTGAAGCGTCCAGTCCCGCTGCTTCGCCGTCGGGTTCCGCCAGCTTATGCAGAAGGGCTGGAAGCCCTGCGAAAGCAGGAACCGGACCATCGACTTCGAGGGCGCAAGGTCCACCGCGTAATACTTGTTGATCTGCGGCGGCACGATCACGAGCGGCGTCCGCCGCACCTCCGGCGTCGTCGCCGTGTAGTGGATGAGCTCGATCACCTCGTTCCGGAACACCACCGCGCCCGGCGTGGTGGCGAGGTTCCCGCCCACCGCGAACTTTGAGCGGTCCACCGAGGCCGGCAGCCCGCCGTTCTTCACCACGTCCTCGACAAGGTTCTGAAGGCCGGAAAGCGCGCTCGCCCCCTTCGTCTCATAGAGCTTGCGGAGCGCGGCGGGGTTCAGCATCGGGTTGTTGGAGGGAGCCATCGCATCGACGAAGATGGAGGAGACGAGCCGCGCCCGCGCCGCGTCCCGATCCGGCAGGTCGAGCTGCTCGACCGTCTCGTTCACCGCCTTGGCCCAGGCGTGCCAGGCCTGCATCGCGCCCTTGGCCGCAATGTTCTCGCCCCAGCCCGGGTCCGCGAAGCGGCGGTCCTTCGGGTCGGGCGCCAGCTCGGAACGCTGCAGCACGATGTCCGCGAAGGCGGAGGCGAAGCCCATCCACTGCTTCGCCAGAAGGTCGGGCCGCCCCGCCATCGAGCGCATCAGGTTGAACCCCGCCGCGGCGAGGTCCTCCCCCCGCAATCCCACGATGGGGTTGAGCGCCAGCGTCGTCTCCGCCGCGCTCCGCGCAAGGTCGTTCCCCTCGCCCTCGGATTTCGCCATCGTCGCCTCCCCTGTCGCGCCGGGTCCCGCCCGGCTTCGCGCCATTATGCGCCGCCGCCGCGGCGCCCGTAAAGCGGCGCCCGGCCATGACGTGGCGGCGGGTTGACGGGGCGCGGGCGCCGGCCTCCTATCCCGCCCATGCTTCTCGCCGGCCTTCCGCCCCTCGCCTTCCTCGCCGTCGCCGCCGCCATCTTCGCCGGGGTGATCGTTCAGCGCGTCTCGGGCCAGGCCTACGGCATGATCGCCGCGCCCGTCGTCGCCCTCGTCGCGCCGGAGCATCTGCCGGCCGCCGTTATCCTCCTCGGCGTGGTCGTCGGCGCCGGCGCGATCTCGATGGACCTTTCCGCCGTGAACTGGCGGGAGGCGGGGCCGGGCTTCGCGGGCCGCGCCGCAGGCGCCTTTGCCGGGGCCGGGATCGCCGCGGTCCTGACCGACCGGGGCGGATTCGGCGTCGCGGTCGCCCTCCTCGTCCTCCTCGCCGTCGCGCTCTCCCTCTCCGGCCTCCGCCTCCCGATCCGCCCCGTCACGCTCGCGGGCGCCGGCCTCGCGGCGGGGATCATGGGGACGATCACCGCCATCGGCGCCCCGCCGATGGCGCTCCTCTACGCGCATGAGGAGGCGAAGCGGAGCCGCGCGATGCAGAACCTCTTCTTCATGTGGGGGATGATCTGGTCCATCGGCGCGCTCGCCCTCGCCGGGCTCGTCCGCGCGCCGGACCTGATCCTCGTCGCCGCGCTCCTCCCCGTCGCGCTCCTCGCCCTCCTCGCATCCCGCCCCGCGGCGCGGGCGCTGGAGGGGCGGCCCGTCCGCCCGCTCGCGCTCGGCCTCGCCAGCCTCGCGGCGCTGGCGATCCTCGCCCGGTCGCTCTGATGACTGTCCTCGGCGTCGCGCCCCCCGCCCTCGCCGGCCTCGCCGCGCTCGTGATCCTCGCCGCCGCGCTGCACCGGCTCGGCGGGCAGGGTTTCGGCACCGTCGTCGCGCCCTTCGCCGCGCTCATCGCGCCCGCCCATGTGCCGGCGACCGTCCTTCTCCTCGGCGTGATCGTCACCGCCCTCGGCGCGGGGTTCGACTTCCGGGGCGTGCGCCCGGCGGAGATCGGCTGGGCCGCCGCCGGGCGGCTCGCCGGCACGCTCCCCGCAATCGCGGTCGTCGGCGCCGTCGCCGGCTCGCCGCTCCTCGGGCCTTCGGTCGCCGCGATGATCCTCCTCGGCGTCGGCCTCTCCCTCGCCGGGCTGACCCTGAGGAAGACGCGCGGAACGCTCCTCGGCGCCGGGTTCCTCTCCGGCTTCATGGGCACGCTCACCTCGGTCGGCGCCGCGCCGATGGGGCTGATCTACCAGAACGAGGCGGCGAAGGCCGCGCGGGGGACGCTGAACGCCTATTTCCTCCTCGGCGTCCTCTTCTCCGTCGGCGGCCTGGCCGTCGCCGGGCTCGTGACGCGGGAGCATCTCCTGCTCGCGCTTCTCCTCTCGCCCTTCGTCCTGATCGGCTTCCGCCTCTCCGGCCCCCTCGCCCGGCGGACGGAGGCGCTGCCGCTCAAGCCCGCCGCGCTCGGCCTCGCGACGCTGGGCGCCCTCCTCCTCATCGGAAAGAGCCTCCTGTGACCGCCGCGCTCGGCTGGGTCGGCGCGAGGGCGCGGTGGATCCTCCTGATCGGCGCCTTCGCCGGCCTCGCCCTGCCCGGCGCCGCGTCCTTCCTCCGCCCCGCCCTGCCCTTCTTCGTCGCCATGGTCTACGCCCTCGCCATGCTGCGGATCGACCCGGTGGCGGTGCTCCGCGGCTTCGCGCGGCCCGCGCATCTCGCGCGGCTGATGGCGCTCGTCCTCGCCATGCTCGTCCTCTCCCCCGTCCTCGCCTTCTTCGCGGCCCGGGCGCTCGGCCTCGGCCCGGCATTCGAGACGGCCCTCCTCTACACGCTCGCCGCCCCGCCCATCGCCTCCTCCGCCGCGATGTGCCTCATCGTCGGCTTCGACGGGCGCCGCGCGCTGGAGCTGACCGTCCTCTCCTCCCTCGTCATGCCCGTGACCGGCCCGGCCCTCGCCGGCCTCCTCCTGGGGGACGCGCTGGCGCTCGACCCGCTCGCGCTCGGCCTCCGCATGGCGGCGATGATCTTCGGCGGCTTCGCGGCCGCGATGATCCTCCGCCGGATCATGGGGCCCGCCCGCATCGCCGCGAACGCGCCGCAGCTGGACGGTCTGGCCGCGCTCGGCTTCCTCCTCTTCATCATGCCGCTGTTCGACGGCGTGGGGCCGAGCATCGCCGCCCTCCCCGGCCTCTCCCTCGCCTTCCTCGCCCTCTCCGCGCTCCTCGTCCTCGGCGCCATCGCGCTCGGGCTTCGCCTCGCGAAATCGCGGGAGGCGGGCGGCGCGCTCGGCGCCGTCTGGGGCACGCGCTCCGTCGCCATCTACCTCGCCGCCCTGCCGCCGGACCCGCTCTTCACCCTCTATGTCGCGCTCTACCAGCTCCCGATGGCGGCCATCGCGATGGTCTTCCGCCGCCGGGGCTGAGCCCCGTGTCACATGGAATTGCGCCGATCTGGCTCTAACCCCTCGGGCCGGCGAAGGGGCATTGAAGCCCCAAACCGGGAGGAACGACCATGCGCATGACGACCGAGGAAGCCTTCGTGAAGGTGCTGCAGCGGCACGGGATATCCGAAGCCTTCGGGATCATCGGCTCCGCCATGATGCCGATCTCCGACCTCTTCCCGAAGGCCGGCATCCGCTTCTGGGACTGCGCGCATGAATGCAACGCCGGCTACATGGCGGATGGATACAGCCGCGCCACCGGCAAAATCTCCATGATGGTCGCGCAAAACGGCCCCGGCATCACCAATTTCGTGACCGCGGTGAAGACCGCCTACTGGAACCACACGCCCCTCCTCCTCGTCACGCCGCAGGCCGCGAACAAGACCATCGGTCAGGGCGGCTTCCAGGAAGTCGAGCAGATGAAACTGTTCGAGGACATGGTGGCCTATCAGGAGGAGGTGCGGGACCCGTCGCGCATCGCCGAGGTCCTCAACCGCGTGATCCTGAAGGCGAAGCGCGCCTCCGCCCCCGCCCAGATCAACGTGCCGCGGGATTACTGGACGCAGGTGATCGACATCGAGCTTCCCGCCATCGTGGAGTTCGAGCGGCCCTCGGGCGGCGCCGCGGCGCTGGACGAGGCGGCGCGGATGCTCTCCGAAGCCGCCTTCCCGGTGATCCTGAACGGCGCCGGCGTGGTGCTGGCCGGCGCGATCCCCGCCTCCGCGGCGCTGGCCGAGGCGCTCTCCGCCCCGGTCTGCTGCGGCTACCAGCATAACGACGCCTTCCCGGGGAGCCACCCGCTCTTCGCCGGCCCGCTCGGCTATAACGGCTCGAAGGCCGCGATGGAGCTGATCGCGAAGGCCGATGTCGTCCTCTGCCTCGGCACGCGGCTCAACCCCTTCTCCACCCTGCCCGGCTACGGGATCGACTACTGGCCCAAGACGGCGAAGATCATCCAGGTGGACCTCAATCCGGACCGGATCGGGCTGACGAAACCCGTCACCGTCGGCATCGTCGGCGACGCGAAGCAGGTCGCCGAAGGCCTCCTCGCCCGCCTCGCCCCCGGCGCGGGCGACCGGGGCCGCGCCGACCGGCTCGCGCTCGTCGCGCAGACGAAATCCGCCTGGGCGCAGGCCCTCACCTCGATGGACCATGAGGATGACGACCCGGGCACGACCTGGAACGAGCGGGCCCGCAACCGCGAGCCGCAGAAGATGTCCCCCCGCATGGCCTGGCGGGCGATCCAGTCGGCGCTCCCGAAGGAGGCGATCATCTCCTCCGACATCGGCAACAACTGCGCCATCGGCAACGCCTACCCGACCTTCGAGGAAGGGCGGAAATACCTCGCCCCCGGCCTCTTCGGCCCCTGCGGCTACGGCCTCCCCGCCATCGTCGGCGCGAAGATCGGCAAGCCCGGCGTTCCCGTCGTCGGCTTCGCGGGGGACGGCGCCTTCGGCATCTCGATGAACGAGATGACGGCGATCGGCCGCGGCGAATGGCCCCCGATCACCATGGTCATCTTCCGCAACTACCAGTGGGGCGCTGAGAAGCGGAACACGACGCTCTGGTTCGAGGACAATTTCGTCGGAACCGAACTCGACCAGCGCGTGAGCTACGCCGCCATCGCGAAGGCCTGCGGCCTCGAAGGCGTCCAGGTCTCGACGATGGACGACCTCCGCGCGGCGCTCGACAAGGCGGTGGCCGCCCAGATGAACGAAGGGAAGACGACCTTCCTCGAAGTCCTTCTCAACCAGGAACTCGGCGAGCCCTTCCGCCGCGACGCGATGAAGAAGCCGGTCAGCGTGGCCGGCATCGACCCGGCGGACATGCGGCCGCAGGCCGGGGCGTGAGGGCCGCGGGCGCGCGCCGCCCTCCCGCGCGCCGCCCATGAGCCGCGTGTGGAGGGCGCGAACCCTCTCCCCCATCCCCTCTCCCGCCGGGAGAGGGGAGGCGATGCCGGCGTCACAAGCGCTTCCTCCCTCCCTTGGGAGGGAGGAGAGGAGGGAGGGTCGCGGCCGATGATCCTCGTCCTCAACGCCGGCTCCTCCTCCCTGAAATTCGCCGCCTTCGACGGCGCCCTCAGCCGCGTCGCGGGCGGGCAGGCCGCCGGGCTCGGAGAGGGGCGCAGCCATGCCGAGGCGGTGGCGGAGGCCCTCGCCGCCCTCGGCGGCGCCCCCGTCTCCGCCGTCGCCCACCGGATCGTCCACGGCGGCCTCGCGCTCACCGAAACGGCGGAGATCGACGCGGCGACCCGCGCGCTGATCGAGGAAGCCGCCCCCCTCGCCCCGCTCCACAACCCGCCCGCCCTCGCCGCGCTGGACGCGGCCGCCGCCGCCCTCCCCGGCGCCCGCCATGTCGCTGTCTTCGACACCGCCTTCCACGCGACAAACCCCGAAGTCGCCCGCCGCTACGCCCTGCCCGAAAGGCCGGAGATGGTGGGATTGCGCCGCTACGGCTTCCACGGGATTTCCTATTCCGGCCTCGTCCGCGCCCTGCCCGCCCTCTCCGGCGCGCCGCTCCCCCGCCGGCTCCTCGCCTGCCATCTCGGCGCAGGCGCGAGCCTCTGCGCCATCCTCGAAGGCCGCTCCGCCGCGACCACGATGGGCTATTCGCCGCTCGACGGGCTGACGATGGCCGGCCGCGCCGGCGCGCTCGACCCCGAGGCGGTGCTGACGCTGGCGGAGCGCGTCGGCGTCCCCGCCGCCCGCGCGCTACTCAACGGCGGCGCCGGCCTCCGCGGCCTCGCCGGAACGGGGGACATGCGCGCGCTGCTGGCGGACCCCTCGCCCGAAGCCGCCTTCGCGGTCGAACATTTCTGCTACTGGGCCGTCCGCCACGCCGGCTCCATGATCGCCGCCATGGGCGGGCTCGACGCCGTCGCCTTCACCGGCGGGATCGGGGAACGCGCCGCCCCCGTCCGCGCGCGGATCATGGAAGGGCTCGGTTGGGCCGGCCTCGCGCCTGACGAGGCGGCGAACGAAGCCGGCGGCCCACGGCTTCACGCGGCAGGCTCCCCTGTCTCCGCCTGGATCGTCCCCGCCGAGGAGGAGGCGGAGATCGCCCGCAGCGCCGCCGCCCTCCTCGCCCGATGAGCGCCCTGCTCGCCGCCTGGCTCGCCCTGCCGGAGGGGGAGGCGCTGACGCTCCTCTTCATCGTCCTCCTCGCCGGGATCGTACGCGGCTTCTCCGGCTTCGGCCTCTCCGCGCTCACCATGGCCGCGGCGGCCCTCATCGTTCCGCCCGTCCAGCTCATCCCCGCGCTCTGGTTCGTGGAGCTGACGGCGAATCTCCTCCTGATGAAGGGCGGCTTCCGCGACGGGGACCTGAAGGTCGCCCTCCCGCTCTTCATCGGCGGAACGGCGGGCTGGCCCCTCGGCCTCTTCCTCACCACCAGCGTCTCGACCGAAACCTCCCGCCTCGTCGCGCTCCTCCTCGTCGCCGCCCTCGCCGCATTGCAGCTCGCCAACATCCGCATCCCCGCGATGGCGACGCGCCCGGGCCTCTACGGAACCGGCCTCCTCTCGGGCGTCGCCTCCGGCCTCGCGAGCATCGGCGGCATGGTCGTCGCCGTCTACATCCTCTCGAGCGGGCAGCCCGCCGCGCGGATGCGGGGCTCGATGGTGATCTACCTCGTGCTCGGCTCCGCCACGAGCCTCGCCATCCTCCTCGCCTTCGGCCTGATGAACGGGGAGGCGCTCGCCCGCGGGCTCGTCCTCTCAATCCCCGGCGCGCTCGGCGTTCTCATCGGCGTCCGCCTCTTCACCCCCCGCCTCGCGCTCTGGTACCGGCCCTTCTGCCTCGCGCTCATCGCCGGCCTCGCGCTCTGGGGCATAGGGAGGGCGCTCTGGTGAGCCTTTCCCCCCGCTTTCGCTGTGGAATTCCCGCCCGCGCCTCTCTAGGCTCCGCCCCGGGGAAGGAGACGACATGAGCCCGAAAGACCTGGACCTCAGCCCGCACGTCGCGGACGAGGTGCGAAAGACGACCTGCTACATGTGCGCCTGCCGCTGCGGGATCGACGTGCATATCCGCGCCGATGCGGAAGGCGTCCCCCGCATCCGCCATATCGACGGCAACCGGGACCATCCGGTGAACCGCGGCGTCCTCTGCGCCAAGGGCTCCGCCGGGATCATGCAGCACTACGCCCCCTCCCGCCTCCGCGCCCCCCTCCGCCGCACCGGGGAGCGCGGCGAGGGCAAGTTCGAGGAGATCACCTGGGAGGAGGCGCTGGACCTCGCCGCCTCCTGGCTCGCCCCCATCCGCGAGCATGCGCCGGAAAAGCTCGCCTTCTTCACCGGGCGCGACCAGTCCCAGTCCTTCACCGGCTGGTGGGCGCAGCTTTTCGGCACGCCGAACTACGCCGCGCATGGCGGCTTCTGCTCCGTCAACATGGCCGCCGCCGGCATCTACACGATGGGCGGCGCCTTCTGGGAATTCGGCTCGCCGGACTGGGAGCGCACACGGCTCTTCATGCTCTTCGGCGTGGCGGAGGATCACGATTCGAACCCGATCAAGATCGGCCTCGGCAAGCTGAAGGCGCGCGGCGCGAAGGTCATCGCCGTAAACCCGATCCGCACTGGCTACAACGCCGTCGCCGACGAATGGATCGGCATAACGCCGGGGACGGACGGCCTCCTCATCCTCTCCCTCGTGCAGGAGCTGCTGAAGGCCGGGAAGGTCGATCTCGACTATCTCCTCCGCTACACGAACGCCCCCTTCCTCGTGAACCGGGATCCCACATCGGACAGCTTCGGCCTCTTCGTGCGGGACGAGGCGGGAAAGCCCCTCATCTGGTGCCGGAAGGCCGGCGAGGCCGTCCCTTTCGATGCGCCCGGCGCGAAGCCCGCGATGCAGGGCGATTTCCCCGGCCCGAACGGCGGCCGCTGCACGCCCGTCTTCGAGCTTCTGGCGCGGAAATATCTCGAACCCGAATACGCGCCGGAGGCCGTCGCCGCCGAGACGGGCGTGAGCGCGGAGACGATCCGCCGCCTCGCCGCGGAACTCGCCCGCGCCGCCTTCGAGGAAGAAATCGTCATCGAACAGCCGTGGACGGACTGGAAGGGAGAGCGGCACGAGCGGATGGTCGGCCGCCCCGTCTCCTTCCACGCCATGCGCGGAATCTCCGCCCATTCCAACGGCTTCCAGACCTGCCGCGCGCTCCACCTTCTCCAGATCCTCCTCGGCTCGGTGGAGACGCCGGGCGGCATGCGCTTCAAGCCGCCCTACCCCAAGCCCTTCGAGGCGCACCCGCCCCCGCACCACAAGTCAACGCCCGGCGCCGCGCTCGACGGGCCGCATCTCGGCTATCCCCGCGGGCCGGAAGACCTCGCGATCGACGGCGCGGGCCGCGCGAAGCGCATCGACAAGGCCTTCACCTGGGAGCATCCGTTCTCGGCGCACGGCCTCATGCACATGGTCATCTCCAACGCCGCGGCGAAGGACCCGTACAGGATCGAGGCGCTCTTCCTCTACATGGCGAACATGGCCTGGAACTCCTCCATGAACACGGCGGAGACCATGGAGATGCTGACGCGGAAGGAGGCGGACGGGTCCTACACGATCCCGAAGATCATCGTGGCGGACAGCTACTCGTCCGAAACCGTCGCCTTCGCCGATCTCGTCCTGCCCGACACGACCTATCTCGAACGGCATGACTGCATCAGCCTGCTCGACCGCCCGATCTGCGAGCCCGAAGCGGCGGCGGACGCGATCCGCTGGCCCGTCTTCGAGCCGGACCGGAACGTGCGGGGCTTCCAGTCCGCCCTCATCGACCTCGGCGTGAAGCTGGGCCTCCCCGGACTCGTGACGCCGGAGGGCGCGCGCCGCTATCGCGACTATGCCGACTACATGGTGAACCACCAGCGCCGCCCGGGCGTCGGCCCCCTCGCCGGCTGGCGCAACGAGGACGGGTCGGGCCAAGGCCGCGGCGAGCCCAACCCGAAACAGATCGAGCGCTACATCGAGAATGGCGGCTTCTGGACGCGCCATGTCCCCGCGGAGGCGCGCTTCTTCAAGCCGTGGAACGCGGCCTATCAGGACTGGGCGGTGGAGACGGGCTTCTTCGACAAGATCCAGCCCTATCTCTTCAATCTCTATCTGGAGCCGATGCGGAAATTCCAGCTCGCCGCCGAGGGCAAGGGCGCGGTCCAGCCGCCCGACCATCTCCGCGCCCGCATCGCGGAGGCGTTCGACCCGCTGCCCGTCTGGCTCCGCCCCTTCGAGGAGCGGGCGGTGGCGGAGGGCGACTTCCCGCTCCACGCGCTCACGCAGCGCCCGATGGCGATGTATCACTCCTGGGGCTCGCAGAACGCCTGGCTCCGGCAGATCCACGGGCACAACCCGCTCTATGTGCCGGGCGATGTCTGGCGCGAACACGGCTTCGAGGAAGGGGACTGGGCGTATCTGACCTCCGCCCACGGGCGCATCCACGTCCCCGTCGCGCTGATGGAGGCGCTGAACCCGAAAACGGTCTGGACATGGAACGCCATCGGCAAGCGCCGCGGCGCCTGGGCGCTGGGCGAGGGCGCGGAGGAGACGGAAAAGGGCTTTCTCCTCAACCACCTGATCCACGAACTTTTGCCTCCGAAGGGGGACGGGATGCGCTGGGCGAATTCCGACCCCGTCACCGGGCAGGCCGCGTGGTACGACCTCCGCGTGCGCATCGAGAAGGCCCCCCGCGCCGCCGCCTCCGGCCCGGACACCGGGAGCCAGCAGAGCCCGGTCGGAACCGGGCCCGAGCGCGTCCGCTATGGCGAGGGGTGGTGAGGCGGCAGGACAAGGCCGGGCGAAAGCGCCGCGCTCCCCCCACATCCCTTGGCCCGGGCGACCAGCCCGGGCCGCGGCCTCCCTCCCCCCAAGGGAGGCCGCATCGCAACGGCGCAATCAGCGCAACCGTCAGAGTCCCTGACGACATAAACCGCTGAGACCAATCACTCCAAGGCGACCTCCCGAGGGAGGCCGCGCCCCTCGTCACCCCGCTCGCGCCGGGGCCGGCCTCCACCGCGTGCGCCGTGTTTCCATCCGGCCGGTCTTCGCGCTAGGAAGGCGGCGAAGACCGGGAGGAGACGGACATGGCGAAAGCCTTCGCATCGCAGGGCGACCTGACGGAGAAGAAGATCAGCTTCGACGAGATCGGCGAGGGCCTCTGGGCCTTCACCGCGGAGGGCGATCCCAATTCCGGCGTCATCATCGGCGACGATTCGGTGATGATCGTGGAGGCGCAGGCGACCCCGCGCCTCGCCGAGAAGGTGATCGAGAAGGTCCGCTCGGTGACGGACAAGCCCATCACCCATGTGACCCTCACCCATTACCACGCCGTCCGCGTCCTCGGCGCCTCCGCCTACAACGCCCGCGAGATCATCATGTCCGAGGCGGCGCGCGGCATGGTGGAGGAGCGCGGGGCGGAGGACTGGGCGAGCGAGTTCCAGCGTTTCCCCCGCCTCTTCGAGGGCCACGAATCCATCCCCGGCCTCACCTGGCCGACGACGACCTTCTCCGACCGGATGACCGTGTATCTCGGCAAGCGGAAGGTGGAGATCATGCATCTCGGCCGCGCCCACACCGCCGGGGACGCCGTCGTCTGGGTGCCGGATTCCGGCGTCATGTTCACCGGCGACATCGTCGAATATCACTCCGCATGTTATTGTGGGGATGGCCATTTCGCCGATTGGGGCGACACGCTCGACGCCGTGAAATGGTTCGACCCGGAGGCCATCGCCCCCGGCCGCGGCGCGGCCCTGATGGGGCGGGAGATGGTGGACGCCGCCCTCGCCGCCACCCGCGACTTCGTCGAAAGCACCTACCGCCCCGCCGCCCGCGTCGCCGCCAAGGGCGGCACGCTGAAGGACGCCTGGGACGCCGTCAGAGAGGCTTGCGACCCGAAGTTCAAGGATTACGCGATCTACGAACACTGCCTCCCCTTCAACGTCGCCCGCGCCTTCGACGAGGCGCGCGGCATCGAGAACCCGCGCATCTGGACAGCAGAGCGCGACATCGCGATGTGGGAAGCGCTTCAGGGCTGAACCCCGCTCCCCTCCCGCAACCCCGGCCTTGAGCCGGGGCCCCGCCGAACGAAGCGTCCCCCCCTCTCCCCCGGCCCCGGACCCGATCCGGGGCCCCGCCGAACGAAGCGCCCCGCGCCCCCGCCCCTCTCCCACGACGAAGGAGAAGCGCAGCCAGCGCCGCCCGCGCTTCCCCCCTCCTTCAAGGAGGGGGGAGAGGGGGGAGGTTGTCCGAGAAAGGGAGCGCCCCGCCGGCGCCCCGCGCCTTTCATGAAAAATCATGCAACCCCGTCTCCGCCCCCTCCCGCAGCCCCGGACTTGATCCCGGCCCTCGACGGGATGGGCGCTTCGTTCATCGGGGCCCCGGATCAGGTCCGGGGCCGGCGCGAGTCAACCCACGCCCTCTCCAACCCCCAAAAATTTCGAAATTTTTTATTCCCCAATGATTCCAACACCCCGAGCCCGATATCCATGGATATCCCCTCTTTGACGCCCGCAACGCCGCGCCCTACTCTCCCCCCATGAGCGGAAAATACGGCCCCACCCGCGGCGAGCACTGGTTCCGCGTCGTCGCCGGCCTCGTCATCCTCGGCGGGGTCGGGCTCGGCCTCGCGATCCACGGCTTCTCCGGCGGCCCGGCGATGCTGGAGATCGTGGGCGTCGGCGGCGGGCTCGGGCTGATCCTCGTCGTCTCCTCCGGCCGGAAGCTCTGGCGCGGCGAATGAAAAGGGCGGCCCGGAGGCCGCCCTTCCCGCACTCAGGGTCAGATCAGCCGACCAGCGCGCCATCCGTCCGCGTCACCGCGACGATGGCGGAGCGCGGCGTCGTGCCCGGGCCGCCCGGCCAGGTGCTGGCGGTGTTCTCCTCGCCCGGATGCTGGACGCCGACGAACATCGTCTTCCGGTCCGGGCTCCAGCAGAGGCCGGTGATCTCGCAGGCCACCGGCCCTGTGAGGAAGCGCCGGATCTCGCCCGTCGCCGGGTCGGCGGCGAGCATCTGGTTGTTCCCCTGCCCGGCGAAGTCGCCCTCGTTCTTGTAGTTGCCGTCCGTCTGGATCCAGAGCAGGCCGGTCGAGTCGAAGGCGAGGCCGTCGGGCGAGTTGAACATGTTCTCGGCCGTCACGTTGGCCGAGCCGGCATAGGCGTCGCTGTGAACGGTCGGGTTGCCCGCCATCACGAAGAGGTCCCAGCGGAACCCTTCCGCCGCATGGTCGCCCTCCGCCGGGAAGAGCCGGACGATCTGCCCGTAATTGTTCTTCGCGCGCGGGTTGGGCCCGCCGACCGTCTGCTCCACGCCGCCGGCGTTCGCCTTCTCGCCGCGGTTCCGGTTGTTGGTGAGCGAGACATAGACCTCGGGCGCCCTCGGGTTGGCGGCGACCCATTCCGGCCGGTCCATCGTCGTCGCGCCGACCTTGTCGCCGGCGACGCGGGCGTGGATCAGCACCTCGGCCAGCGACGGCATCCCCGTCGTCTCCGGCGTGAGCGCGAGCCAGGTCCCCGTCCCGTCGTCGTTGAACTTCGCAGCGTAGAGCACGCCCTCGTTCATCAGCGCGTCCGTATCCGCCCCCGGCGCATAGACGCCGTTGGAGACGTAGCGATAGAGATACTCGCCCCGCTCGTCATCGCCGAGATAGGTCACCACGCGGCCGGCGCGGCTCAGCACCGTCTCCGCATTCTCGTGCTTGAAGCGGCCGAGCGCCGTCCGCTTCTTCGGCGTCGCCGCCGGATCGGCCGGATCGACCTCGACGATCCACCCCGCCCGGTTCGGCTCGTGCGGGTGCTTCGAGATATCGAAGCGCTCGTCCACCTTCGCCCAGCCATAGCCCCAATCCTTCGCCGAAACGCCATAGCGCTTCAGCCCCGCATCCGGCTCATGCGCCTCGTCGGCGGCGGAGAAGTAGCCGTTGAAGTTCTCCTCGCAGGTCAGATAGGTGCCCCAGGGCGTCGTCGAGGAGCCGCAATTGTTCCAGGTGCCGAGGCTCTTCGTCCCGGTCGGGTCCGCGGCGGTCTTCATCCAGTCATGCCCGGCCGCGGGGCCGGTGATCTCCATCTCCGTCGCGGGCGTGACGCGGCGGTTGAAGGGGCTGTCCTTCACGACCGACCAGCGTTCGCCGTCGAAGGCTATCTCCACGAACGACAGGCCATGGGCGTACATGCCCTTCCAGATGTCGTCGTCATTCGCCGGCTTGCCCTCGGGCCGGTTGCCCCAGAGAACCTCTATGTTCGTGTATTCGTTGTTCACGGCGAGGATCACGTGCTCGCCCGACTGGAAGACATGCATGCCGTCGGTATTGTCGCCGAAGGTCACCTTCTGGCTCTCCGCCGTGCCGCGCGTCTCGTGGTCGAATTCCGGCGCGTCCGAGGTCATCGGGTCGCCCCAACGGATCAGAACTTCGGCCTTGTAGCCTTCGGGCACGATGAGCGCGTCCGCCGTGCTGGTCGGGACGCCTTCGAAGGTGAACCGGCTCGCCGCAGCCTGCGCCGTGGGCGCGAGGCCGCCGCCGATCATCGCCGCGCCGCCGAAGGCGAGCACGCCGCCGAGGAAGCCGCGGCGGGAAAGCGCGCGCTCCACCACCGCGTCGAACTCGCAGGTCTCGGGCTTCGGGTTCACCAGCTCGTCGAAGGCGTCGAAGCTGAGATTGTGGTCTTTCATCGGGTTCTCCCTGGGTATTGGGCCTCGGTCGGTCGCGCGATTCCGCGCTTGGCTCCGGCGGTTAGCATCGCTCCGTGACGGCGTTGCGACGGTTTCGTTCTGTGTTTTTCATTGCAAATGCAACGATACTCCGACACTCTCCCCACAAGCACGATCCTGCCGCGTTTTCGCGGTCGATCAACCGGAAGATGACACGCCGCCATGCCCTACGACTACCAGGAATTTCCCTATGTGACGCCGCCGCCGCTCCGTGGAATGACGGAGGGGCGGAAGCCCGCCGTGATCGTCGGCGCCGGGCCGATCGGCCTCGCGCTGGCTGTCGATCTCGCGCTCCGCGGCGTTCCTTCCGTGGTGCTGGACGACAACAACGTCGTCTCCGTCGGCTCCCGCGCGATCTGCTGGGCGAAGCGCAGCCTGGAGATTCTGGACCGGCTCGGCGTGGCCGAGCGCATGGTCGCCAAGGGCGTGACCTGGAAGATCGGCCGCACCCGCCACCGGGACGAAGAGGTGTTCCGCTTCGACCTGCTGCCGGAGGACGGGCACAAGATGCCCGCCTTCATCAACCTCCAGCAATACTACGTCGAGCAATACCTCGTGGAGCGGTCCCGGGATTTCCCCGATCTGATCGACCTCCGCTTCCGGAACCGCGTCACCGCGGTGGAGCGCTTCGAAGATCACGCCGTCGCGACGGTCGAAACGCCGGAAGGCGCCTACCGGATCGAGGCGGACTGGCTCCTCGCCTGTGACGGGGCCGGGAGCCCGATCCGCCGCATGATGGGGCTGGACTTCGCGGGGGAGCTGTTCGAGGAGCGGTTCCTCATCGCCGACATCGTGATGAAGGCGGATTTCCCCTCGGAGCGCTGGTTCTGGTTCGAGCCGACCTTCCATCCCGGCCAGTCCGCCCTCCTCCACAAGCAGCCGGACGACATCTACCGCATCGACCTCCAGCTCGGATGGGACGCCGACCCGGAGGAGGAGAAGAAGCCGGAAAGGGTGATCCCCCGGATCGAGAAGGTCGTGGAGGGCCGGCCCTTCACGCTGGACTGGGTGTCGGTCTACACCTTTCAGTGCCGGCGGCTGGAGCGTTTCACGCATGGCCGCGTCGTCTTCGTGGGGGACAGCGCGCATGTCGTCTCGCCCTTCGGGGCGCGCGGCGGCAATGGCGGCCTGCAGGACGTGGACAATCTCGGGTGGAAGCTCGCCGCCGTGCTGAAGGGCGAGGCGGGCGCAGCGCTGATCGAAAGCTACGATGCGGAGCGCCGCCACGGCGCCGACGAGAACATCCTCAACTCGACCCGCGCGACCAAGTTCATGACCCCGGCTCCGGGGATCGAGCGGACCTTCCGCGACGCCGTGCTCGCCCTCGCCTCCCGCGCGCCCTTCGCGCGGGGCATGGTGAATTCCGGTCGGCTCTCCCTCCCCTGCGCCTACCCGCCATCGCCCTTCCTCGGGCCGGACGAATCCGCGCTGCCGGCCGGAACCGCGCCGGGCCGCCCCTGCCCCGACGCGCCGGTCGGCAACGGCTGGCTGCTCGGCCGCCTCGGCGGCGGCTTCACGCTCCTCGGGCTGGATTGCGCCCCACCGGAGATCGAGGGCGCCGCCTCCCTCAGGCTCGACGCCGAGGGCTGGCTCCGCCGCCGCTATCTCGGGGAGGCGGCTTCGGCGGTCTACCTGATCCGTCCGGACCAGCACATCGCCGCCCGCTGGCTCGCCCCCGAGGCGGAAGACTGCGCCACCGCCCTCGCCGCCGCGAAGGGGCTCTGAAATGGCCGCCCTCGTCACCGCGCCGAACCTGCCCGATCACGATGGCTTCTACGCCGAACTCCTCGCCGCGCACAAAGGGCTGACCGAGGCCGAAAGCGCCGCGATGAACGCCCGCCTCGTCCTCATCCTCGCCAATCATGTCGGCGACCGGGAGGCGCTGCGGGAGGCGCTGGCGCTGGCGCGGAAGGCGGGCGGCTGAACGCCGCCCGTCGCCTCACACGTCGAGATTGGCCACGTTCAGCGCGTTGTCCTGGATGAACTTCCGCCGCGGCTCGACCACATCGCCCATCAGCGTCGTGAAGATCTCGTTCGCCTCGTCGATATGGTCCACCCGCACCTGGAGGAGCGTGCGCGCGTTCGGGTCCAGCGTCGTCTCCCAGAGCTGGTCCGGGTTCATCTCGCCGAGGCCCTTGTAGCGCTGGAGGCTGAGGCCCTTCTCCCCCTCCGCGAGGATGAGGTCCAGCAGCTCCAGCGGCCCGCGAACGGGGGAGGAACGGTCCTTCCGCTCCAGCACCGCGGCGCGGTCATAGATCTCGTGGAGGCTCTCCTCCAGCGCCGCGAGCCGCCGCGCCTCGACGGACTGGCAGGCCGCGGCGTCGATCACCCGCGTCTCCGTCACGCCGCGCACCGTGCGCTCGAAGATCATGCCACCATCCTGCGCGGCCCGGCCCGTCCAGCCCTGCTCCGTCTCCGGCGCGATGGAATCGAGCCGCCGCGCCACCAGCGCCGCCGCCTCCCCGGCCGGGAGCCGGAGGAGCTGGCCCGACCATCCGGCCTCCGCCTCCTCCCGCGGCCGTCGGCGGAACACCGCGGCGATCGCCGCCTGTTCGAGCACGAAGCGCGGCAGATGCGTCGGGAAGGAGTTGAGGATGCCGCGCGCCGCCCGCGCCTCCTCCACCACGCGCCGGAGGTCCTCCCCCCCGATCTGCGCGCCGGAGGCGAGCCGGAGGCTGACGCCCTCCAGACCTTCGGAGACAAGATAATCCTCCAGGGCCTTCTGATCCTTCAGATAAACCTCGGAACGCCCGCGCCCGACCTTGTAGAGCGGCGGCTGCGCGATGTAGAGATATCCACCCTCGATCAGCTCCGGCATCTGCCGGTAGAAGAAGGTCAGCAGCAGCGTGCGGATATGCGCGCCGTCCACGTCCGCATCCGTCATCAGCACGATCTTGTGGTAGCGGAGCTTGGAGATGTCGAACTCGTCCCGCCCGATCCCGCAGCCGAGCGCCATGACGAGGTTGCCGATCTCCTGGCTCGAAAGCATCCGGTCGAACCGCGCGCGCTCCACGTTGAGGATCTTGCCGCGGAGCGGCAGAACCGCCTGCGTCCCCCGGTCCCGCCCTTGCGTCGCGGAGCCGCCGGCGCTGTCGCCCTCGACGAGGAAGAGCTCCGTCTTGGACGCGTCCTTCTCCGAACAGTCCTTTAGCTTGCCGGCGAGAAAGGCGACGTCCACCGCCGATTTCCGCCGCGTCAGCTCCCGCGCCTTCCGCGCCGCCTCCCGCGCCAGCGCCGCCTCGACGATCTTGCCGACGACGATCTTCGCCTCGCCCGGATTCTCCTCGAACCACTCGGCCAGCTTCTCGTTCATCAGGTTCTCGACCGCGGGCCGCACCTCGGAGGAGACGAGCTTGTCCTTCGTCTGAGATGAGAATTTCGGGTCCGGCACCTTCACCGAAAGCACGCAGGTGAGCCCCTCCCGCGCGTCGTCGCCCGAGAGCGTCACCTTGTCCTTCTTGGAAAGCGCAGCCGTCGCATAGGCGTTGATCGTGCGCGTCAGCGCGCCGCGATAGCCGGCGAGATGCGTGCCGCCGTCCCGCTGCGGGATGTTGTTGGTGAAGGGCAGCACATTCTCGTGGTAGCTGTCGTTCCACCACATCGCGACCTCGACGCCGATCCCGTCCCGCTCCCCGTTCACATAGATTGGCTCGCGGATCAGCGGGCTCTTCGAGCGGTCGAGATATTTCACGAATTCCCGCACCCCGCCCTCGTAGACCATCGTCTCCTCGACCGGCTCGGCCGAGCGCTCGTCGCGGAGCGTGATGCGGACGCCGGAATTGAGGAAGGCGAGCTCGCGCAGCCGGTGCTCCAGCGTCTTGAAGCTGTATTCGATGTTCGTGAAGGTCTCGGGCGAGGCGAGAAAACGCACCTCCGTCCCTTTCCGCCCGTTCGCCGGGCCTACGACCGTGAGCGGCTTCACGGTGAACCCGCCCTCGAACCGGGCGTAATGCTCCTTGCCGTTCCGCCAGATGCGAAGGTCGAGCCAGGTCGAGAGCGCATTGACGACGGAAACGCCGACGCCGTGCAACCCCCCGGAAACCTTGTAGGAATTCGAGTCGAACTTGCCGCCTGCATGGAGCTGGGTCATGATGACCTCGGCGGCGGAGACGCCCTCCTCGGCATGGATGTCGGTCGGTATGCCGCGGCCATTGTCCGTCACGCCCACCGAGCCGTCGGCGTAGAGAGTCACCGTAACCGTGTCGCAATGGCCGGCCAGCGCTTCGTCGATCCCGTTGTCGACGACCTCATAGACCATGTGGTGCAGGCCCGAGCCGTCGTCCGTGTCCCCGATATACATGCCGGGGCGCTTGCGCACGGCCTCCAGCCCCTTGAGAACCTTGATCGAATCCGCGCCGTAGCTCTCGCCCGCGCCCTCGTTTTCCGCCATCTGCCCGCCGCCGTTGTTCTTGCCCCCGGAGTATAGACGGGGCGCACGGCGATGTCATGCCGCGACCGCGAGAAACCGCTTGTATCGCCCGCGCGCCGGGCGGATGCTGAAGCCCTCGCGATGCGGCGGGCGAACATGCCGGCCGGCGCGATCAACCTCCGGGAACATCACATGGCCAAGGGCCAGAAACGCAGCAACAAGGAAATCAAGAAACCGAAGCAGGAGAAGAAGGCCGCGCCCGCCGTGGCCGGCTTCGCGAACGCCTCGGCGACTCCGGTCGGCGCCAAGAAGAAGTAGCGCCGCCGCTGCTTGGCAAGGCGCGGCCGGGCCGTGTACCCACCGGAGCCGGCGCGCCCGGCCCGGCGGAGACAGGCATGAACTTCCTCTTCCTCTCCATCGAGGACCTGAACGACTTCATCGAGCCCCTTGGCGGGCATCCCGAGGTGAGGACGCCGAACATCGCGCGGCTCGCCGCCCGCGCCGCAATGTTCGAGCGCGCATACGCCACCGCGCCCGCCTGCTCCCCCGCCCGCGCCGCCGCGCTCTTCGGCCAGGCCCCGTGGCGGACGGGCATCTACGCCAACGGCCATGACTGGCGGATGGTCCACAAGACCGGCCGGCGCCTCTCCCTCGTCGGCCACATGCGGGACGCCGGCTTCGCCACGATCGGCGCCGGCAAGATCTTCCATCTCGCCAGGGCGGGTATCGACCCGGACGAATGGGACCAGTACTTCGCCGCCGGCCACCGCAGGCATCCGCCCACCAGCGCGCTCGCCCGCGCCGGCGAGTTCGGCCCGAATCTCGATTACGGCCCCGCCGAGAGCGACGAGCCGCAATATGACGAGCGGAACGCGAAGCGGATCATGGCTGAGATGACGCGCGGGGCGGACGGCCGCTTCTGGGCGCTCGGCCTCTTCCGCCCGCACCTGCCCTGCATCGTGCCGCGGCGCTTCTTCGACCTCTATCCGGAGGAGGTCGCGCTCCCGCCCGGAATGCCTGGCCCGCTCGACATGGAGGACGGGCGGGAGCTCGCCGCCGTCCCCGCCGAGGCGCGGCGCTTCGTCATCCGCCATATCGGGGAGAAGATTCACCTCGCGCGGGAGCACAACGCCTTCCTCCGCGCCTATCTCGCCTCGATCAGCTATGCGGACTGGCTGGTGGGCCGCGTGCTCGACCGGCTGGAGGATCAGGGCCTGCTCGACTCCACGATCATCGTCCTCTGGTCCGACCACGGCTTCCAGGTGGGGGAGAAGCTGGCCTTCACCAAGTTCACGCTCTGGGAACGGGCGCTGCGCATCCCGATGATGGTCGCGGGGCCGGGGATCGTTCCGCGCCGCATCGGCCAGCCCGTGACGAACATGGACCTCTTCCCCACCCTCCTCGCCCTCGCCGGCGCCCGCCCGAAGCAGGAGACGGACGGGCGGGACCTTTCGGCCCTCCTCGCCGGCGAGCCGGAAGACGCGGAGGCGGCGGCGCTCGCCGTCTGGGGGCTCTTTCCGTCGCCGGAGGGGGAGGATGCGCTGGCCGTCACGGCGCGCACGCGGCGGCATCGCTTCACCCGCTACTGGCAAGGCGGAGAGGAGCTCTACGACCATGACGCCGACCCGTTCGAGCGGCGAAACCTCCTTGCGAGGCCCATCGTCGGGCGCCTCGCCCATGCCGGGCTCCGCGCCCGCCTCGCAGCGCGCCTGCCCGCCCCGCTGGCGAAGCCGCTGCCGCTGAAGTCGCGGGAGGAGCGGCTGGCGTTGCGGGAGGGGTGAGCGACCTGCGAACGGCGCGCGAAGGGCCGCGGCCTCCCTCGGGCGGACGCCCAGGAACGATTGATTTTCAGCGGTTTATGGCGTCAGGAACTCTGACGGCTGTGCGGATGGCGCCGTCGCGATGCGGCCTCCCATGCGGGAGGGAGGCCGCGGCCCGGTCTGGTCGACCGGGCCAAGGGTCCCAGGTGGAGCGCCGCGTCCGCCCGGCCAGGTCCACGCCGTCGCCCTCCGCCTACTCGGCGTAAAGCCAGTCCAGCCGCCGCGCGAACCAGCCCGGCGCGAGCCGGTGGATCGCCCTGATCCCCAGCCGCGTCACCGCATCGTCCCGGTGGAAGCGCGCGAGATTGGCCCGCGCCTCCGCCTGAACCCGCGTCACGCGCCCGATCCGCGCCGCGAAATGGTCGCGGAGCGCGGCTGAAATCTCCGCCGCTCCGTCGAGCCGGGCCGCAAGCGCCACGGCGTCCTCCAGCGCCTGCGCCGCCCCCTGCGCCAGCGAGGGGAGCATCGGATGCGCCGCGTCGCCGAGGAGCAGCGCCGCGCCGTCCGACCAGCGCGGCAGCGGCGGCCGGTCGAAGAGCGCCCAGCGGAAGGGCGCCTCCACCGCTTCGAGAAGCCGGGCGAGCGGCGGCGCCCATCCGGCGAAGAGCGCGCGGAGCGCCGCCGGGTCGCCCGGCTCCGTCCATCCCTCCTTTCGCCAGTCCTCCCGCACGAGGCCGACGAAGTTGAGGAGCCGCCCGTCCCGGAGCGGATAGGTCACGGCGTGCCGCCCCGCCCCGGTCCAGGCCGTCACGCAGGCCGCCGCGCCCGGCGCGGCCTCCGCCGGAACCGTCGCACGCCAGGCGACGAAGCCGGTGAAGCGCGGCGCTTCCGGCCCCAGCATCGCCTCCCGGATGCGGGAGCGGAGGCCGTCCGCCCCGATCACGAGGTCGCCCTCCGCCGTCTCGCCCGAGGCGAGGCGGAGCGCCGCGCCGCCCGGCCCCGTCTCGTATCCCGAGGCCTCCGCCCCGGTCCTGACCGCGCCCGGCGGCAGGGCGGAGAGCAGCGCCGCCACGAGATCGGCGCGATGGACGCAGAGATGCGGCGCCCCCCAGCGCGCGCCGAGCGGCACGGCGGCGAGAAGCGCCCCGCCCCTGCCCCGCCGCATCTCGATCGCCGGCGCGGCGAAGGCGCCCGCCTCCACCCGCATCGCGACGCCGAGCGCGTCGAGCGCCCGCCAGCCGTTCGCGCCGAGCTGGAGCCCGGCGCCGACCTCCCCGATCTCCGCCGCCCGCTCGAAGACCTGCGCCTCCCAGCCCGCGCGATGAAGCGCCAGCGCGGCGGCGAGCCCGCCGACCCCGCCGCCCGCAACCAGAACCCGCCTGCGCCTACCGCTCATGCCCGCTGCTTCGCATGGCGGCGCGGCGGCGAAAAGCCGGGTGGTCCGAAAGAAACGCCCATGTCGCATTTTGCATTGCGGCGCCCGGCGCTACATTCCGTCCCATGAAAGACGCCAGCCCGGATTCCCGCATGCCGCTCAAGCGCCTGATGCACGACCCGGAGCGCTATCAGCTCGCGAACGAGCTGCATTCGCGCCCCTTCCCGTCGCTCAAGGCCCCCTGCGGCGCGATCTATCTCGCCGTCCGGCCCGAGGAGGCGGACCGGCGGGACCAGGCGACGGACCGCGCGCTCCTCACCGCGCTCATCGACCGGTTCGGCGGGCAGCATCCCGCGCCCGACGCCGCCTTCTATTCCGGGGAGCTTGGCCGCTACCACATGAAGTGGGAGGCGCATACCGAGTTCGTCGCCTACACGCTCTTCCTGCCGGACATCCCCGACGAGCCCTTCTCGGGCGATCCCCTCTCCCACTTTCCGGAGGACTGGCTGACCCAGATCGACGGGCGCGTGATCGCCGCCGCGCAGGTGCGGGTCGAGCAGGCCGGGAGCGCGGAGGAGGCGGTCAGGATCTACGGCGACCGGCTGCACCGCCATTTCGTCTCCGAAAGCCTCGCCACCGCCTTCGTGGTGGACGGGGAGGCGCTCGTCGCCTCCGATTTCCGCCTGCATGAGGACGGGTTCGCCCGCATCGCCGTCGTGGCGGTGGACGGCGTGGGGCCCCGCCGCCTCGGCCGGATCGTGCAGCGCCTGCTGGAGGTGGAGAGCTACAAGTCCTTCGCTCTCCTCACCCTGCCCGTCGCCCGCCGCGTGGCGAAGCGCGTGACGGAGCTGGACGACAAGCTCGTCCTCCTCGCCCGCCAGGCGACGGAAGGGGCCGAGCAGGCGCGGGAGACGCTGGACCAGCTGACCCGCCTTTCCGCCGAGGTGGAGCGCCTCTCGACCGAGACGGCCTATCGCTTCGGCGCCGCCGGCGCCTACGAGGCCATCGTGAACGACCGGATTTCGGCGCTCCGCGAGGAGCGGATGGCCGGCCGCCAGCTCTATTCCGAGTTCATGAAGCGCCGGTTCGACCCGGCGATGCGCACCTGCCGCTCCGCCGAGCGGCGCCTGCAGGAGCTGTCGGGCCGCCTCGCCCGCGCCTCCGCGCTCCTCTCCACGCGCGTCAACGTCGCGGTGGAGGCGCAGAACCAGAAGCTCCTCGAATCGATGGACAAGCGGGCCGACCTCCAGCTCCGCCTGCAGCAGACGGTGGAGGGGCTTTCCGTCGTCGCGATCAGCTATTACGCGCTCGGCCTCGCCGCGGCGCTCGTCGGGCCCATCGCCGCGCGTTTCGGCGCCTCGAAGGAGACGGCGACGGCGGTCCTCGCCCTGCCGGTCATCGGCGCCGTCTGGTGGGCCGTGCGCCGCATCCGCGTCCGGTGGGAGAGCGGCGGGCGCTGAGGCCCGCCGCGCCCGCTCTTACTCGTCGTCCAGCGCCTCGATCGCCGCCTCGAGCTCGGCCTTCGTGACCTCCTTCTCGGTCACCTTCGCCAGCTCGATCACATAGTCGACCACCTTGTCCTCGAAGATCGGCGCGCGCATCTGCTGCATCATCTGCGGGTTCTGGCGCACATATTCGAAGAAGGCGCGCTCCTGCCCCGGCATCCGCTGCGCCTGGCGGAAGATCGCCTGATTCAGCTCGCCCTCGGTGACCTCGACCTTCGCCTTCTTGCCGATCTCGGCGAGCAGCAGCCCGAGCCGCACGCGCCGCTCCGCGAGCTTCACATGCTCCGCGGTCGGCTCGATCTCCGGATGGTCATGCCCCTGATGGTCCGGGTTCTCCTCGTGCCAGAGCTGGTGGGCGATGGAATTCGCCTCCGCCGTCACGAGCCCCTGCGGCAGGTCGAAGGCGACCGCGGCGTCGAGCTTGTCGAGAAGCGCGCGCTTCAGCACCTGCCGCGCCGCGCCCTTGTATTCGTCCTCGAGCCGCTCGGTCATCTGCTGGCGGAGCGTCGCGAGATCCTCGATCCCGAACTTCTTCGCCAGCTCGTCATCCACGTTCGCCGGAACCGGCTTCGCCACCGCCTTGACCTTGCAGGCGAAAACCGCCGGCTTGCCGGCCAGCTCCTTCACCCCGTAAGCCTCGGGGAAGGTGACCTCGACATCCTTCTCCTCGCCCGCGGAAAGGCCCGTGAGCTGCTCCTCGAAGCCGGGGATGAACTGGCCCGAACCGAGCACGAGCGCGAAATCCTCCGCCGCCCCGCCCTCGAAGAGCTCGCCGTCCACCCGGCCCTCGAAGTCGAAGGTGATCTGGTCGCCGGTCTCCGCCGCGCCCTCCTTCGGCTCGAAGCTCTCGGCCTGCTCCGCGAGCTTCGCCAGCGCCTCGTCGATCTCCGCATCGGTCGGCTTCGCGACGAGCCGCGTGAGCTCGATGGCCGAGAAATCCGCCTCCGGCACATCCGGCAGGCGCTCATACTTCACGGTGACGTTGAGATCGTCGCCCTCGTCGAACTTCTCGTTCGTCATCTTCAGACCCGTGCAGTAGTCGAAGTACGACAGGTCGAGGCGGTAGCTGCCGTCTTCGCGCAGGTCGATCAGGTGCTCGCGGATCTTGTCGGCGAAGCGCGGCTCGCCGTAGGGCGCCAGGCCCATCAACTTGTACTCGCCGCTGTTGACGCGGAAGCCGCAGTAGTA
>JAUIDE010000035.1 GCA_030429105.1 Alphaproteobacteria bacterium | reverse complement strand
CTTCTGGCTCGACGTCTCCTCCAAGCGGGACTGGTTCTGCTTCGGCCTCGTCGACCCGCTCCTGATGCTGGAGACGGCGCCGGCCGCGGCGCGCTCCCCGAAGGTGATCTCCGCGAAGTTCGGACCGGCGCGACCGGACCCGGAGGACCGGAGGACGCGCTTCCGGGCCATGAGCCTCCACATGAAATACCTCGCGGCTCCGGACCAGAAGGGCGCGTTCGACTTTCTCGCCGCCGCCGCCGGGGGCGAGACGCTGGAGGCGCGGTTCCGCGACCGGCGGGATTCGCCGCAGGCGCGGCTCCGCCTCCTGTGAGGCGGCGGCTCCGCGCCCTTGTGCGCCGGGCGATCAGATATTCCCTGATCCTCGCCGCCTGCCTCTGCCTCTGGGTGGTCGCCTATCGCTGGATCAACCCGCCCGTCACGGTGCTGATCGTGAGCGAGTGGATCCGGCTCGGCGACGTGGAGCGCGAGTGGCGACGGCTGGAGGACATCTCCCCCCATCTCGCCCGCGCCGCAATGGGAGCGGAGGACGCGAGATTCTGCGAGCATTTCGGCTTCGATTTCGTCGAGATCCGGAAGGCCATGGCGGAGGAGGATCGCCGCCGCGGCGCCTCCACCATCTCGCAGCAGGTGGCGAAGAACGTGTTCCTCTGGCCGGATTCGAGCTGGCTGAGGAAGGGGCTGGAGGCCGGCTTCACCGTGCTGATCGAGATTTCCTGGCCGAAGGCGCGGATCATGGAGGTCTATCTCAACGTTGCGGAAATGGGCGAAGGCGTGTTCGGGGCCGAGGCGGCGGCCCGCCGCTGGTTCGGCAAGTCCGCCGCCGACCTTACGCTGACGGAGGCCTCGCGCATCGCCGCCATCCTCCCGAACCCGAAGGCGCGCAGCGCCTCCCGCCCCTCCTCCTTCGTCGCGGGCCGCGCCCGCGCCGCGGCCTCCGGCGCGGAGACGCTGCGCGCGGAAGGGCGGGCGGACTGCGTCGCCCTTTAGTTGCAATCCGCCCCGGCGCGGGGCAATCAGGCTGAAATCCCCGGAGTTCCGCGATGCGCCGCCTTTTCCACCTGCCCCTCTCGCCGTTCTGCCGCAAGGTTCGCCTCGTCCTCGGCGAGAAGCGGCTCGACGTGGAGCTGGTGGAGGAGCGGCCCTGGGACCGGCGGATCGACTTCCTCCGCCTCAACCCGGCCGCAGCGGTTCCGGTCTATGTGACGGCCGAGGGCGCCGTCCTCTCAGATTCCAACGCGATCTGCGAATATCTGGAGGAGACGGGGCCGGAGCCGCGGCTCCTCCCCTCCGACCCGATCGACCGGGCGGAGGCGCGGCGGCTCGTCGCCTGGTTCGACGACAAGTTCCACCGGGAGGTCACCGTCAACCTCGTCTATGAGCGGGTGAACAAGCGGCTGAAGAAGGAGGGCTATCCGGAGAGCGCCTTCGTCAAGGCCGGGGCGAAGAACGTGAAGCATCACCTCGAATATATCGGCTGGCTGATCGAGGGGCGGAAATGGCTGGCGGGGGATCATCTCTCGCTCGCCGATTTCGCCGCCGCCGCGCATCTCTCCTGCCTCGATTATTGCGGCGACTGCCCGTGGGACATCTCGCCCCCGGCGAAGGACTGGTATGCGCGGGTGAAGTCTCGCCCCTGCTTCCGCCCGCTGCTCGCCGACCACATGCCCGGCTTCCCGCCGAAGCCGCATTACGCGGATCTCGACTTCTGATGAGCGAAGGGCTCCGCGAGGAGCTTGAACGGGAGGCGCGCGCCGCCGGCTTTTCCGCCTTCGGGGTCACGGCGCCCGGCGCGATGGCGGCGGAGACGGAGCCGGCCCTCACACGCTTCCTCGAAGCGGGGATGCATGGCGAGATGGGCTGGATGGCGGAGCGCACCGCCTGGCGGGGCGACCCGCGCGCGCTCTGGCCCGCGGCGCGGTCGGTCATCATGCTCGGTGAGAATTACGGGCCGGAGGCGGACCCGATGGCGCTGCTTTCGGCGCGGGAGCGGGGCGTCATCTCCGTCTATGCGCAGGGGAAGGATTACCACGACCTCGTGAAGAAGCGGCTGAAGCGCGTCGGGCGCCGGCTCGTCGCCCTCACAGGCGCAGAGATAAAGGTCTTCGTGGACACCGCGCCGGTGATGGAGAAGCCGCTTGCGGAGGCGGCGGGGCTCGGTTGGCGGGGCAAGCACACAAATCTCGTGAGCCGGGACTTCGGCTCCTGGCTCTTCCTCGGCGCGATCTTCACGACGGCGGAGATCGCGCCGGACGCGCGGCATGGCGAGCATTGCGGAACCTGTCGCCGCTGCCTCGACATCTGCCCGACCGCGGCCTTCCCCGAGCCGTTCCGGCTCGATGCGCGGCGCTGCATTTCCTACCTCACCATCGAGCTGAAAGGGCCGATCCCGCGCCCGATGCGGCCCCTGATCGGCAACCGGATCTATGGCTGCGACGATTGCCTCGCCGTCTGCCCCTGGAACCGCTTCGCCGAACGGGCGGCGGAGATCGGCTATCACGCGCGGGAGGGGATGGAGGGGCCGCTCCTCGCCGAGCTCGCCGCGCTCGACGAGGCGGGGTTCCGCGCGCGCTTCGCCGGGTCGCCGGTGAAGCGGATCGGGCGGGCGCGGCTCCTCCGCAACGTGCTCGTCGCCATCGGCAATTCCGCATCGCCCGGGCTTGCCCCGGCGGCGGAGGCGCGGCTTTCGGACGAGGCGCCGCTCGTCCGCGGCGCGGCGGTCTGGGCGCTTTCCCGCCTCCTGCCGCGCGCGGCGCTCTCTCGCCTCCGCCAGCCCGATCCGGACCGGGAGGTGGAGGCGGAATGGGAGGCGGCGCTCAGCGGTTGAGCCAGAGCGCGACGGCGTTGGCCCGGTTCCGCACGTTCAGCTTCTCGAAGAGATTGCGGAGATGGAATTTCACCGTGTTGACGGAGACGCCGAGCGCCGCCGCCAGTTCCCCGTTCGTCGCGCCGCCGGCCAGCGCGTCGAGAATCTCCCGCTCCCGCTTCGTCAGCGCCTCCGACGGCCCCTGCCGGCGCTGGATCGCCGGAAAGTCCCGCCCGCCGGCGGCGACGGCGGCGATGGCCTGCAGGAGCCGGCCCGGCGGCTCGGTCTTGCGGACGAGGCCGGCCGCCCCCTCCCGGATCGCGGCGCGGAGCGTCATGTCGGAAAGCGAGCCGGTATAGATCAGCACCCGGGGCGGATTCGCCATCTGGGAGATGCGGCGGAGAAGCGCGAGCCCGCCGCCGCCCGGCATGTCCCAGCCGGACACCGCGACGTCGATCGGCGCGGCGACGCCGCGCGCGGCGTAGTCCGAAAGGAACGTCTCCGCATCCGCCGCAACCATCGCCAGCTCGAAGCGTCCGTCCTCACGCATGATCGCGGCGAGGCCGCGGTGGATGACCGGGCAGCGGTCGATCACGGCGACCGTCGTCGCCGGGCGGCGCGCATGGGCCGGGGCCGGGAAGCTCATCGGCGGCGCGGGCGCCCGATCAGGGCGCGCGCCGCAGCGAGGCGATTCGCGTCCTCAGCTCGTCCGCCAGCGCCTCCCGCTCCTCCGGCGTCAGGAAGGCGCCGAGCTCGATACGCCGCCCGGCGCCGCGGAGCGTGAGATAGCGGCTGATCTCCCGCGTGTCGGAGAGCGTGATGTCCACCCAATAGGGATTCGCGGCCCAGCGCAGGACCTTGCCCCGCGGCTCCCGCCGCTCCACCGCGATGGCGTCAGGCCACAGCCGCAGCTCCTCCGTCAACCGCCCCGAACGGTAGGAGAGGCGCATGAAGCCCCAGAGCGCGAGGAGCGCCGCCCCCGCATAGGGGGCGAGCGCCGGCGCGGCCGGCGTGCCGGCGAGCGCGAGGATCGGCAGCGCCATGGCCGCGGCGGAGAGCCCCATGAGCCAGCGGAACCCTTCGGGCGTCAGCGAGCGGTGCGGCCAGAGCGTGACGGACCAGAGCGGCGCGTCGGTCCGCCGGAACGGGTCGGAGCCGGAAGCGAATGCGGCCGGGGAGGGTTCCCCGGCCGCGTCTTCCTTTTCGTGAGGGTCGGTCATGGCCGATCAGTGATGCTGCTTGTCCCACATGTCCCGCGTCGGGAGCGTCTCGAACGTGTGCTCGGGCGGCGGGTTGGAGAGGGTCCATTCCAGCGTTTCGGCATGCGGGCCCCAGTAGGCCGGCTCGGTCACCTTCTCGCCGCGCGTCAGGGTGTACCAGACGATCCAGAGGAAGAAGAGCAGCGAGGCGCCGGAGAGGAACGCGCCCCAGCTGGAGACGTAGTTCCAGAGCGCGAACTGCTCCGGATAGTCGATATAGCGCCGGGGCATGCCCTGCCGCCCGAGGAAGTGCTGCGGGAAGAAGGTGATGTTGGCGCCGATGAACATCATCCAGAAATGGAGCTTGCCCGCCCATTCCGGATACTGCCGGCCGGACATCTTGCCGAACCAGTAGTAGATGCCCGCGAAGATGCCGAAGACGGCGCCGAGGCTCATCACATAGTGGAAATGCGCCACGACGTAGTAGGTGTCGTGATAGGCCCGGTCCACCGCCGCCTGGCTGAGGATGATGCCCGTCACGCCGCCGACGGTGAAGAGGAAGAGGAAGCCGAAGGCCCAGAGCATCGGCGTCTTGAACTCGATGGAGCCGCCCCACATCGTCGCGATCCAGGAGAAGACCTTGATGCCGGTCGGCACCGCGATCACCATCGTCGCGAGCATGAAATAGGCCTGCGCGTTCGCGCTCATGCCCACCGTGTACATGTGGTGCGCCCAGACGACGAAGCCCAGCACGCCGATGCCGATCATCGCCCAGACCATGCCAAGATAGCCGAAGATCGGCTTCTTCGCGAAGGTCGAGATGACATGGGAGATGATGCCGAAGGCCGGCACGATGATGATGTAGACTTCCGGATGCCCGAAGAACCAGAGGATGTGCTGGTAGAGCACCGGGTCGCCGCCGCCCGCCGGGTCGAAGAAGGTCGTCCCGAAGTTGCGGTCCGTCAGCAGCATGGTGATCGCGCCGGCGAGAACCGGAAGCGCGAAGAGGATCAGCATGGCCGTGACCATGATCGACCAGGCGAAGAGCGGCACCTTGAAGAGCGTCATGCCCGGCGCGCGCATGTTCAGGAAGGTCGTGATCATGTTGATCGCGCCGAGGATCGAGGAGGCGCCGGAGAGATGGACGGCGAAGATCGCCAGATCCATCGCGAAGCCCTGTTCGTTCGTCGAAAGCGGCGCATAGAGCACCCAGCCGACGCCGGCCCCGAGCTGGCCGTTGCCGCCCGGCATCACGACGGAGAGGACGGCGAGCGTCGCGCCGGCGAAGAACATCCAGAAGGAGAGGTTGTTCATCCGCGGGAACGCCATGTCCGGCGCGCCGATCATCAGCGGCATGAAATAGTTGCCGAACCCGCCGAAGAGGAGCGGAATCACCACGAAGAACATCATCAGGACGCCGTGGCCGGTGATCATCACGTTCCAGAGATGCCCGTTCGGCGTGCACTCGGCGGCGGCGAAGCCCTCCATGCACATGTACTGCACGCCCGGGTCCATGAGCTCGAGCCGCATGAACATCGTGAAGGCGACGGAAATGATGCCGAGCGCGGCCGCCGTGAAGATGTAGAGAATGCCGATGTCCTTGTGGTTCGTGGACATGAACCACCGGGTGAAGAACCCGGGACGGTGATCGTGGGCGCCATGCGCCGCGGCGTCAGCCATGTGAAGTCTCCCTCGGATGCATTCCGGCCCGCCGGAGCGGAGCGGAATTCACAGTCGGCATAGCGGGAACCGCGCGCCGCCTCAACAGGGCGATACGCCGCGCGCTGCGGCGGATCGTCAGACGGGAGACTAGCAGGATCGGCGGGCGCCGTAAGCGGGCGAGTTCGCCATTTCGCTGCGCGGCGCCCGCTCCTGAAACGGCGCGCGCCGCCCCGGAGGCCGGGGCGGCGCGACGATGCGTCCGATAAGGATCAGTTGGTGGCGGAGAAGGTCGCGAGATAGGCGGCGATATCCGCGCGGTCGCCCTCGTCCTTCAGCTTGAAGGCCATCTTGGAGCGGGCCTTCGAGTCGCCGAGATACTCGACGAGGAACGCCTTCGGGTCCTCGAGATAGGCGATGATCTGCGCCTGGTCCCAGACGAGACCCTTCTCGCCCGCGGCCTTGGCCGAGTCGCCGTACTTGAAGTCTGTGCTGCCGGCCTGCCGGCCGATGACGCCGTAAAGGTTGGGGCCGGTCTTGCCCCCCTTGACGATGTCCTCTCCGGCGTTCGAGATCGAGTGGCAGGTCTTGCAGCGCTTCGCGAACGTCCCTTCGCCCTCGGCGGCGTCGCCGTCCGCCAGGGCGGAGGTTGCGAAAAGCGTCATCGCGGCGATTGCGGCGATGCGGATCATGGTCTTCCTCCTCGGGTCTTTCTCAGGCCTTCGCCTGCGTATACGGCGCGGAAGGACGCCTCCAGCGCCAGGTCGACCTGAGACATAACAGCCGGCGCGCCGAGATCAACAAGGCTGGTGACTTCGTGATCGCGGATGCCGCACGGCACGATGGCGCGAAAATGGTCCAGATCGGGCTCGACGTTGAGAGAAAAGCCGTGAAATGCGACCCAGCGGCGCACCCGCACGCCGATCGCCGCGATCTTGGCCTCAGCCGGCGCGCCGCCCGGCCCCGGCGGCCGCTCCGGCCGCACGACCCAGACGCCGACGCGCCCGGCCCGCCGCTCCCCCTTCACGCCGAATTCGGCGAGGGCGCGGATGATCCACTCCTCCATCCGGCAGACATGGCCCCTAACGTCGCGCCCCCGCGCGCCAAGGTCGAGCATGACATAGACGACGCGCTGCCCCGGCCCGTGATAGGTGTATTGCCCGCCGCGCCCCGTTTCGACCACGGGGAAGCGACCGGGCTGGATCAGATCTTCTCGCTGCGCGCTCGTCCCGGCGGTGACGACCGGCGGATGCTCCAGCAGCCAGACGCATTCCTCCGCCTCGCCCGCGCGGATCGCGGCGGCGCGCGCCTCCTGCCAGGCGAGCGCCTCCCGATAGTCCGTCAGCCCGTCGCTCACCCGCCATTCGATCATGCGGCGCAGCTAAGCCCTCCGCCGCGCGCGGGCAAGAGAAAGCCTCGCAAGCCCCCCTTGCAGGGGCGCCGGGCCGGTGCTATGCCCCGCGCGCTGTCATGAAATGCGGTCGTGGCGGAATTGGTAGACGCGCAGCGTTGAGGTCGCTGTGGGGTAACTCCCGTGGAAGTTCGAGTCTTCTCGACCGCACCATCTCTCTAGTGGCGCTACCGCCCTTCGGGCTGCTTGAGCGCGATTGTAGGCGCTCTCACCCGGCCTCGGCGCGTGCCGCCTCGCAGCTTCCTGTCACAAAGAGTCGAGAAACCGCGCCGCGCTGGCGCGAAGCGCGTCGCGCGACTCCGGTTTCATCCGGCCCCAGGTGGAATAGACGGGCCCGAGGCGCGGGTTGCCGCGCAATGTCTTCTCGTTCCTTGCGATGAAGTCCCAGTAGAGGGCGTTGAACGGGCAGGCTTTCGGCCCCGTCTTCGCCTTCACGTCGAAGCGGCAGCGGCCGCAATGGTCCGACATCCGGTCGATATAGGCGCCGGAGGCCGCGTATGGCTTCGAGGCGAGGAGGCCGCCGTCCGCGAAGAGCGCCATGCCGAGCGTGTTCGGCGCCTCCACCCATTCATAGGCGTCGGCATAGACGGCGAGATACCATTGATGGACCTCGTGCGGGTCGAGCCCGGCGAGGAGCGCGAAATTCCCCGTCACCATCAGGCGCTGGATGTGGTGGGCGTAAGCCTCCCGCCGCGTCTGGCCGATCGCGTCGGCCATGCAGGCCATGTCCGTCTCCCCGGTCCAGTAGAATTCGGGGAGCGGGCGATGCGCGCGAAGTGCGTTGCGGCGGAGGTAGTCCGGCCCCTCGCGCCAGTAGATCCCGCGGACGAATTCGCGCCAGCCGATGATCTGCCGGATATAGCCCTCCGCGGCGTTGAGCGGCGCGGCGCCGGCGCGCCAGGCCTCCTCCACCCTTCGGCAGATCGAGAGGGGCTCCAGCAGCCCGGCGTTGAGATAGAGGCTGATGACGGAATGCCAGAGGAAGGGCCGCCCGTTCAGCATCGCGTCCTGATGATCCCCGAATCGCGGCAGCGCATGCTCGACGAAATGGTCGAGCGCGGCCTCCGCCCCCTCCCGCGTCACGGCGAAGCGAAAGGGGCGGAGGTCGCCGAACCGGTCCGGAAACCGGCGTTCGACCATCGCGAGCACGGCTTCGGTCTCGTCGTCCGGCTCCGCTACGAAAGGTTCGGGGATGAAGAGATCGTCGGAGGCGGGCTTGCGGTTCTCCGCGTCGAAATTCCAGCGCCCGCCCGCGGGCTCGCCCTCCTCCATCAGGAGGCCGGTCTGCTTCCGCATCTCTCGATAGAAATACTCCATGCGAAGCTGCTTCCGCCCCTCGGCCCAGGCGTCGAAATCGGCATGGGAGGCGAGGAAGCGGTCATCCTCGCGAATCTCGACCGGGAGGCCGAGCGCCTCTTCCCATCCTCGTATCTCCGCCATGAGCCGATGCTCGCCCGGCTCCGTGACGACGAGGCGCGCCGCGCCATGCAGCTTCGCGGCGCGCGCGGCCTCTGCGCCGAGGCTCCCCTCATTGCCGTCGTCATCGAGCCGGACGTAGTCGACCTCCCATCCCTCCTCTCGCAGCGCCGCCGCGTGATGGCGCATGGCGGAGAAGACGAAGGCGAGCTTCTTGCGGTGGTGCTGCGCGTAATCCGCCTCCGCCGCGACCTCGGCCATGAGGATCACGGATGCGGTCTTGTCCGCGTCGCGGAGCGAGGAGAGCGAAAGGGAGAGCTGGTCCCCCAGCACGGGGATGAGAGTCTTGGCCATGCGCCCGGAACTGGCGCGCCGGCCCGCGGGATCAAGGCCGCTTGCCGCCCCCCGGCCCCGCCGCTAAGACGGGGCGACCAGAGCCGGAGCCCGCCTTGTTCGCACATCGCCATCTTCTCGGCATCGAAGGGCTTTCGCAGCCGGACATCCTCTCCATCCTCGACCTCGCGGAGGATTATGTCGGCCTCTCCCGCCAAAGGGACAAGAAGCGCAGCGTCCTCAAGGGCCTGACGCAGATCAACATGTTCTTCGAGAATTCGACCCGCACCCAGGCGAGCTTCGAGCTTGCGGGGAAGCGGCTCGGCGCCGACGTGATGAACATGTCCGTCGCCTCCTCCTCCGTGAAGAAGGGGGAAACGCTGATCGACACGGCGGTGACGCTGAACGCCATGCATCCGGACATCCTCGTCGTCCGGCACCAGCATTCCGGCGCGGTGGCGCTGCTGGCGAAGAAGGTCAACTGCTCCGTAATCAACGCCGGGGACGGGCGGCACGAGCACCCCACCCAGGCCCTGCTCGATGCGCTGACGATCCGGCGGCACAAGGGGCGGCTCCACCGGCTGACCGTGGCCATTTGCGGCGACATCAACCACAGCCGCGTCGCCCGCTCCAACATCATCCTCCTGAACCGGATGGAGAACCGCGTCCGCGTCATCGCGCCGCCGACTCTGCTGCCGAACGGGATCGGGCGCATGGGCGTCGAGGTGTTCGACGACATGCGGAAGGGGCTCGAAGGGGTGGACGTGGTGATGATGCTCCGCCTCCAGCAGGAGCGGATGCAGGGCGCCTTCGTCCCCTCCAGCCGCGAATACTTCCACCGCTACGGCCTCGACGAGGAGAAGCTCTCCCATGCCAAGCCGGACGCGATCGTCATGCATCCCGGCCCGATGAACCGGGGCGTGGAGATCGACCCGAACGTAGCGGACGACCCGAACCGGTCCGTGATCCAGGAACAGGTGGAGATGGGCGTCGCCGTCCGCATGGCGGTGCTGGACCTTCTGGCGCGGAATATTCCCGGCGGGCCGGGGGGCGCTTCGTGAGCGCGCTCGTCCTCCGCAACGCCCGCCTGATCGACCCCGCGACGGGGCGGGATGGGCCGGGCGCGCTCCTGATCCGGGACGGATTGATCGAGGATGTAAGCCATGATCCGGCCCCCGCCCTGCCCGAGGGCGCGGCGCTCGTCGATTGCGGGGGGCTGCCGCTAGCGCCCGGGATTGTCGACATGCGCGTCTTCGTCGGCGAGCCGGGGGAGCGGCACAAGGAGAGCTATCGCAGCGCCGGGGAGGCGGCGGCGGCGGGCGGGGTGACGACGATCTGCGTCCAGCCTGACACCGCCCCGCCGGTGGACGACCCGGCCGTGCTCGAATTCGCCATGCGCCGGGCGGAGAAGGCGAGCGCCGTGCGCGTCGCGCCGATGGCCGCGCTGACCAAGGGCATGAAGGGGCGGGAGATGGCCGAATACGGCTTCCTGCTCGACGCCGGGGCGCTCGCCTTCACCGACGCCTCGCATCCCGTTTCGGACCCGACGGTGTTCCGCAACTGCCTCGACTACGCCCATTCGCTCGGCGCCCTCGTAGTCCATCATCCGCAGGACCCGGCGATGGCGGCGGAGGGCTGCGTGACGGAGAGCCTCTTCGCCTCCATGCTCGGCCTCCCCGGCGTCCATCCGTTCGCGGAGCGGATCATGCTGGAGCGGGACATGGCGCTGGTGGAGATCACCGGCGCCCGCTACCACGCCGACCTCGTGACGACGCGGGGCGCGCTCGACGCGCTGCGCCGGGCTAAGGATCGTGGGCTCGACGTCTCCGCCGCCGTCAGCCACCATCATTTCACGCTCAACGAGCACGACCTCGCGGACTATCCGACCTTCTTCAAGCTCGACCCGCCGCTCCGGGAAGAGGAGGATCGCGCCGCCGTCGCCGAGGCGGTCGCCGACGGGCTGATCGACGTCATCTGCTCCTCCCACCGCCCGCAGGACGAGGAATCTAAGCGCCAGCCCTTCGAGGTCGCCGCCTATGGCGCCGTGGGGCTGGAGACGCTGCTGCCGGGGGCGCTGAAGCTTTTCCATGACGGGGCGATGGGCCTGCCCGCGCTCTTCGAGCGGCTCTCGCTCGCCCCGGCGCGGCGGCTCGGCCTGCCAGGTGGGCGGCTCGCGAAGGGGGCTCCGGCGGATCTCGTGCTCTTCGATCCCGGCGTGCCCTATGTGCTGGACCGCTTCTCGCTCCGCTCGAAGTCGAAGAACACGCCCTTCGACCGGCGGCTGATGACGGGCCGGGCGGTGCGGACATGGGTCGCCGGGCGGGAGGTGTTCCGCCGTGGGTGAGAGGAAGAGCGTGACGGTCGGCATGCCGTATCCGCATCACGATGCCGACTTCTGTTTCGCCTCCAAGTCGCCAGAGCTGTTTGATTGCGGCGACGCAGTAGCCCGGCAGATCAGACACGCGGCTGATCTGCCCGCGGCCGCCGCCCCCCGGCGGCCGCGTTTCCGCGCCCGCCGCGGCGACCGCAGTCAGATCTTCGACCGACGCGGCGGCTTGGCGCCCCTCGCCCTGAGGCTTGCGCCTCCGGGCGACGGCCTCGGCATCTCTCCACTGGAGAGATGCTTTTCGAGGCCACGGGCTGACCTCGCAGGTCCGAGCCAAGGCGGGTCACGGCCATGACCTTCGCGGAACCCTCCACGGCCCTCCTTTGGCTCGCCCTCGGCTACCTCTCGGGCTCCGTCCCCTTCGGCGTGCTCGCCGCCCGCGCCTTCGGGCTCGGCGATCTCCGCAAGGTCGGCTCGGGCAATATCGGGGCGACGAACGTGCTCCGCACCGGAAACAAGGCGGCGGCGGCGACGACGCTGCTGCTCGACATGGCCAAGGGCTGGGCGCCCGTCTTCGCCGCCTCGATGCTCGCGGGGGAAGGCGCGGCCGCCTTCGCCGCGCTCGGCGCCGTGCTCGGCCATGTCTTCCCGGTCTGGCTCCGGTTCCGGGGCGGCAAGGGGGTCGCGACCTTCCTCGGCATTCTCCTCGGCCTCGCGCCGCTCGCCGGGGCGCTCGGGCTTCTCTCCTGGCTCGGCTTCGCGGCGCTCTTCCGCATCTCCTCCCTCGCCGCGCTCCTGATGACGCTGACGGCGCCCGCATGGCTCTGGTTTGCGGGGGCGGGCGGCGCGCTCTGGGCGCTGGCGATCCTCGTTCCGCTCATCTGGGTCATGCACCGGGAGAACATCGCCCGGCTCCTCCGCGGCGAGGAGCCGCGGATCGGCAAGAAGTGAGCGAAGACGCCCTCGCCTGGCTCCGCCTCGCCCGGAGCCGCAATGTCGGCCCGCAGACCTTCCCGCGCCTGATCGAGCGGTTCGGGAGCGCGGAGCGGGCGCTTGAGGCGCTGCCCTCCCTCGCAGCGAAAGGGGGCGAGCGGGCCTATCAGCCCTGCTCCGAGCGGCAGGGGCGGGAGGAGATGGCGCGGGCCGAGGCGGCGGGGGCCGTGATGCTCCGGCTCTTCGGAGAGGAATACCCCGCCCCGCTGGCCGAGATCGCGGACCCGCCGCCCTTCCTGTGGGCGCTCGGAGACGTCGCCCTCGCGCACCGGCCCGCCATCGCCGTGATCGGCGCGCGGAACGCCTCCACCCTCGGGCGGCGTATGGCGGGGATGCTGGCGGAAGGGCTCTCCGCCGCCGGCTTCGTCGTCGTCTCCGGCTTCGCGCGGGGGATCGACGCGGCGGCCCATGCGGCGGCGCTGGAGGGCGCCGGAACCGTCGCCGCGATGGCCGGCGGGGCGGACGTGATCTATCCCGAGCAGAACGCCGCCCTCGCCGCCCGGATGCGGGAGGGGGGCGGGCTCTTCCTCTCCGAGGCGCCGATGGGGATGCAGCCGCTCGCCCGGCATTTCCCCCGCCGCAACCGCATCGTCTCCGGCCTCTCCGCCGCCACCGTGCTGATCGAGGCGGCGGCGCGCTCAGGCTCGCTCATCACCGCGCGCATGGCGCTCGAACAGGGGCGGGAAGTGATGGCCGTGCCCGGCTCGCCGCTCGACCCGCGGGCCGAGGGCTGCAACGGGCTCATCCGGCAGGGCGCGGCGCTGATCCGCTCGGCGGAGGACGTGCTGGAGGCGCTGGAAGGGCCGCGGCGGCTCCTCTCGCCGGCCCGCGAACGCTTCACCCCGCCCGCGCTCCCCGAACCGGAGCCGGAAGGGGACCTCGCGGCGCGTCTTTTCGAGCTGATCGGCCCTTCGGCGGTGGACCTCGATGCGCTCTCGCGCGACCTCGGCGCAGCGCCCTCCGCCCTCGCCGCCGCGCTTCTCGAACTCGAACTCGCCGGGCGGGTCGAGCGGCTCTCGGGCGGCATGGTGGCGCGCGCGGCGGAGTGACGCCGCCCGCCCCGCCGGCAGGGGGCCGCGTTGACAAGGCCCGCCCCCGCGCACATGGTCCGCGCCCTTGGAGCGAAGAAATCGCGGAGCCCTCATGCCTGTCGTCGTTGTCGAGAGCCCGGCCAAGGCCAAGACCATCAACAAGTATCTCGGGCCCGACTACAAGGTTCTCGCCTCCTACGGCCATATCCGCGACCTCCCCTCGAAGGACGGCTCGGTCGACCCCGAGAACGGATTCGAGATGGTGTGGGAGATCGATTCGAAGGCCGCGCCCCACGTCCGCGCCATCGCCGAGGCGCTGAAGGCGGACCCCGCGCTCATCCTCGCCACGGACCCTGACAGGGAGGGGGAGGCGATCTCCTGGCATCTCATGGAGGCGCTGAGGAAGCGCCGGGCGCTGAAGGGCGACGCGCCGGTGCAGCGCGTCGTCTTCAACGCCATCACGAAATCGGCGGTGACGGAGGCGATGCGCCAGCCGCGCGAGATCGACATGGAGCTGGTCGAGGCCTATCTCGCCCGCCGAGCGCTAGACTATCTCGTGGGCTTCACCCTCTCGCCGGTGCTCTGGCGGAAGCTGCCGGGCGCGAAATCGGCGGGCCGCGTGCAATCCGTCGCGCTCCGCCTCGTGGTCCAGCGGGAGATGGAGATCGAGGCGTTCCGCGCACGCGAATACTGGAGCGTGAAGGCGGAGCTGGAAACGCCGAGGGGGGACCGGTTCACGGCCCGGCTCACGACGCTCGGCGGAAAGCGGCTGGACCGGTTCGACCTCGCCGACGAGGCCGCGGCGAAGGCCGCCGTCGCAGCGATCCGCGCCGCCGCGCTGAAGGTCCTCAGCGTCGAGGCGAAGCCCGGCCAGCGCAACCCGGCGCCGCCCTTCATGACCTCCACGCTCCAGCAGGAGGCTTCCCGCAAGCTAGGCATGGGCGCGCAGGCGACGATGCGCGCGGCGCAGCGGCTCTACGAGGCCGGGCGCATCACCTATATGCGGACGGACGGGATCGACATGGCGCCCGAGGCGGTGACCATGACGCGGGAGGAGATCGGCGCGCGCTACGGCGCCTCCTATGTCCCCTCCCAGCCGCGCGTCTACAAGAACAAGGCGAAGAACGCGCAGGAGGCCCATGAATGCATCCGCCCGACCGCGATGAGCGCGGCGCCGGGGGAGATTTCCGGGCTCGAACCCGAACAGGCGAGGCTCTACGAGCTGATCTGGAAGCGCACGATGGCGAGCCAGATGGAGGCGGCCCGGTTCGAGCGCACGACAGTGGAGATCGCCGGCGGGGAGGCGGGGCTCCGCGCCACCGGGCAGGTGCTGAAATTCGACGGCTTCCTGAAGGTCTACGAGGAGGGGCGGGACGACGCGGAGGATGAAGAAGAGGGCCTCCTCCCCGAGATCGTCGCCGGCGAGCCCGCGAAGCAGGTCGCCGTCACGCCGACGCAGCACTTCACCCAACCGCCGCCGCGTTACACCGAGGCGACGCTGGTGAAGCGGATGGAGGAGCTCGGCATCGGCCGCCCGTCCACCTACGCCTCGATCCTCGGCACGATCCAGGATCGGGACTATGTGCGGAAGGACAAGGGCCGCCTGATTCCGGAGGACAAGGGCCGCCTCGTCACCGCCTTTCTCGAGAACTATTTCGAGCGGATCGTGAACTACGACTTCACCGCCTCGCTGGAGGAGAAGCTGGACGACGTCTCCGGCGGGCGGGCGAACTGGAAGGCGATCCTTGCGGAGTGGTGGCGGGATTTCTCGGGCGATCTCGCGGAAACGAAGGACCTCCGCATCGGAGAGGTGCTGGAAACGATCAACGAGGTGCTCGCTCCGCATTTCTTCCCCGATCCGGGCGACGGGAGCGACCCGCGGCTCTGCAAGTCCTGCGGCGTCGGGCGGCTCTCGATGCGGACGGCGCGCTCGGGCGGGGCCTTCATCGGCTGCTCCAACTATCCCGAATGCCGCTACACCCGCGCCCTCGGCGGGGAGGAGAACGGCGGCGCGGAGGAGCGGGTGCTTGGGCAGGACCCTTACGGCGTGGACGTGTGGCTGAAATCCGGCCGCTTCGGCCCCTATGTTCAGCTCGGTGAAGCCGCCCCGGGATCGGACGAAAAGCCGAAGCGCGCCTCCCTGCCGAAGGGCCTCGCGCCCGAGACATTGGGCCTCGCCCGCGCGCTCGCGCTTCTCTCGCTGCCGCGGATCGTCGGCGCCCATCCCGAGGACGGCGAGCCGATCGAGGCGGCGATCGGGCGCTTCGGCCCCTATGTCCGCCACGGTAAGACCTATGCGAACCTCAAGGACGCGGAGGACGTGTTCACCATCGGCATGAACCGGGCGGTGGAGCTGATCGCGGAGAAGCGCGCCAACCCGGGCCGCGGCCGCGGCGCCGCCGTCGCGCCGCTGCGGGAGCTAGGGGAGCATCCCTCGGGCGGCAAGGTGAGCCTTTATGAAGGCCGCTATGGACCTTATGTGAAATGGGAGAAGGTCAACGCGACCGTCCCGAAAGGCGAGGATCCGGCGGCGCTGACGCTGGAGGCGGCGCTGGCCCTTGTCGCCGCGAAGGCGCCGAAGGCGAAGGCGGCCCCGAAGAAGACCGCCACGAAGAAGGCGGCGGCGAAGAAGCCGGCCGCGAAGAAGAAGGCTCCTGCGAAGAAGAAGGCGGGGGGCGACGACATCATCGAATAGGCGCGACGCGCCGGAAAGGGCCACCATGCCGTTCGTCGCGCTCTATTTCGCTTTCGGCCTGATCTTCTTCGGGATCGACATGGTCGGCATCCCGCTTCTGATCCTTCCGGAATTCGAGGCGGCGCTGGGCGATCTCCTCATCGCCGAGCCGCGGCTCGATGCGGCGCTGCTCTTCTATCTCCTCTATCCCGCCGGAATGCTCGGCTTCGTCCTCGCCCCCGCCTTCCGGTCAGGGCGCGGCCCGGTCGCCGCCGCGGCGCCGGCCGCGGGCTTCGGCCTCGTCGCCTACGGAACCTACGAGCTGACCAACCTCGCCACCCTCGCGCCCTGGACCTGGCGGCTCACGGCGATCGACATGGCCTGGGGCGCGGCGCTCAGCGCCGTGTCCGCCGCGCTCGCTCTCGCGCTCGTCGGCGCGGTCTTCGCGCGGCGCTGAAGCGCCGCCCGCTTGCAGGACGGAGGGAGAGGCCACATATTCCTTGGGTGCGGGCGCCGCTTCAGGGCCCGCGCGCGCACGTCGCTTGATCAAGGACCGTGACCGATGAGCCGCATGAGCTTCGCCCAGCATCCCTTCCTTCTCGGCTTCGAACAGCTCGACCGCCTTGTCGAGCGGACGCAGAAGGCGGGGGGAGACGGGTATCCGCCCTACAATATCGAGCAGCGGGGCGAGACGGCATATCGCATCACCCTCGCCGTCGCCGGCTTCGCGGAGGACGACCTCGCCATCACGGTGGAGGATCGCCAGCTCGTGATCCGCGGCAAGCAGGCGCCGGAGCCGGAGGGCAGGGTCTTCCTCCACCGGGGCATCGCCGCGCGGCAGTTCCAGCGCAGTTTCGTGCTCGCGGACGGCGTGGAGGTCGCGGGGGCGGATCTCGCCAACGGCCTCCTGCATGTCGATCTCGTCCGCGCCGAGCCCGAGACCGTGATCCGCAAGATCAGCATCGGCGGCCGCGACTGAATTCCCAACGCCCGCTCAGAGGAGGAGGCGACCATGACCGACAAGTTCAACCCCAGCGCCCCCGGCGCCGAAAGGATCGTCTATGTCCGCCAGGTGCGGCCGGACGAGCTGCCGCCCGAGGCGGCGGGCGCCGCATCGCTCTATGCGATCCATGACGAGGCGGGTAACCGCATCGGCCTCGCCCCGCGGCGCGACCTCGCTTTCATTGCGGCGCGCCAGCACGACCTCGCGCCCGTCAGCGTGCACTGAAGCGGGGCGGCCTCAGGCCGCCTTCGAATCCACCGGATTGGTGAGAACGGCGTAGATCGCCGTCGCCCCGTCCGCCCCCCGAAGCTTGGCGCAGACCGAAGCGTCCCGCAGGGAGCGGGAGATGCGGGCGAGCGCGCGGAGATGGTCAGCCCCCGCCTCGCCCGGCGCGAAGAGGGCGAAGACGAGGTCCACCGGCTCGCCGTCCGCCGCGTCGTAGTCGAGCGGCTTCTGCAGCCGCGCGAAAACGCCGACGACGCGCTCCAGTCCCTCGATCCGCGCATGGGGAATGGCGACGCCGCGGCCCATGCCGGTCGAACCGAGCCGCTCCCGCTCCAGCAGCGCCTCGAAAGCGCCCCGCGCGTCCAGCCCGTAGCTGTCCGCAGCGCGCTGCGAGAGTTCCTGCATGAGGTGCTTCTTGCTCGTCGCGTTCAGCGCCGGGTGGAGCGCGCCGGGCGAGAGAATGTCCTTCAGGTCCATGTCGGCCTCCGGATTTCGCCAGCGCCTGCTTCAGGCGGCCTTGTCGTCGGGGTCGATCCAGCCGATGTTCCCGTCCTCGCGGCGGAAGACGACGTTGAGCCGGCCATGCGCATCGTTCCGGAACATGAGGAACGGCGCGTTCTCCAGCTCCATCTGCATCACCGCCTCGCCGACGGTTAGGGAGCGGAGCCGCGTCTTCGTCTCCGCGATGACGACCGGGTTCAGCGTCTCGACATGCTCGTCCTCGTCGGTCGCCGGGGCGATGACATAGGCCGCCGCCGGGATCTCCCCCGCAGCCTCGCCGCGATGCTGGGTCAGGCGGCGCTTGTAGCGGCGCACCTGCTTCTCGATCTTCTCCGAGACGCCGTCGAAGGCGGCGTAGATCTCGTTCGCCTTGTCGGAGGCGTTCGCCGTGAGCCCGCGGGCGAGCTTCACCACCGCCTCGGCCTTGAAGGCGTGCGCGTCGCGGCTGAAGGTGACCTCGGCGTCGATGACGACATCGGCGTATTTCGAGACGGCGGCGAGAAGTTCCGTCTCCACATGGGCGCGGAGCGCGTCCCCGATATCGATCTGACGGCCTGTCACCTGAATCCGCATGTTCCGCTCCGCGCTTCGCCCCCGGGCCCGCCGGGAGGCGGATACCTATGGGGGGCTCCCGACCGAGTCAACCAACCCGCCCGGGCGCAGAACTTCAACGGACCAAGGCGTTCGCCTTCATCCGTTTGCGCTGCGCCGAGGACGGGATGCTCATACCTTCACGGTATTTCGCGACCGTCCGCCGCGCAACATCGACGCCGGTTTGTTTCAGAAGCGTGACGATCCTGTCGTCCGAGAGCGGCTTCGCCGCATCCTCCGCCTCGATCAGCGAGCGGATCCTGTGCCGGACCGCGGCGGCGGAGACGGCGTCGCCCCCGTCGGCGGCGGCGAGCGCCTGGGTGAAGAAGAACTTCAGCTCGAAGGCCCCGCGCGCGCAGGAGAGGTACTTGTTGGCCGTGACGCGACTCACGGTTGATTCGTGCATCTCGATCCGCTCCGCGACCGCGCGCAGCGTCATCGGCGAAAGGGCGGAGACGCCGTTCTCGAAGAAGCCGGACTGGAGGCGGACGATCTCCGTAGCGACCTTCAGGATCGTCCGCGCCCGCTGGTCGAGCGCGCGGAGCAGCCAGTCCGCGTTCTGGCGGCATTCGGCGAGATAGGCGCGCGTCTCGGCCCCGCCCTCCGCCGCGAGGCTTACGGCGTAGCGACGATCCAGCAGCAGGCGCGGAAGCGCGTCCGCGTTCAGCTCGACGGACCAGCCGCCGTCCGGCGCGCGGCGGACGAAGACGTCCGGAGTCACCGTCGCGGCGAGACCGCCGGAGAACGCAGAGCCCGGCCGCGGGTCGAGACGCCGGATCTCGGCGATCATTTCCGCAAGATCCTCGTCATCGACGCCGCAGGCGGCGCGCAGCCGGTCCATCCGGGCGGCTGCGAGATCATCGAGCCGCGCGAGCAGCGCCGCCATCGCCGGGTCCAGCCGGTTCCGCTCCTGCAATTGCAGCGCGAGGCATTCGCGAAGGTCCCGCGCCCCGATCCCCGCCGGGTCGCAGGCCTGGAGCGCGGCCAGCGCCTCGGCGACGAGATCGCCCCTTGCGCCAAGCCGGGCGGCGAGATCGTCGAGGTCGGCGCGGAGATAGCCGGCGTCGTCCAGCTCGTCCACGAGCAGGGCGGCGAGGGCGCGCGCCGCCGGCCGCGCGGCGGAAAGCGCGATCTGCGGCAGGAGGTGGTCGCGCAGCGTCGTCGTCGCCGCCGTCCGCTCCGCGAAACTCTCCTCGAACGGATCGGCCGCCCCCGCCCCCCCGCCGTCGCGGCCGGCGCCGCCCGGCCCCCAGAGGCCGGAATCGTCCGTCAACCGGGGTTCCGCCCCTTCATAGAGATTGTCCCGCCCCGTCTCGAATATCTGCTCGGCCGCGCCCGGATCCTCCCGCGCGATGGCGCGGTCCACCCCCTCCGCCGCGTCGCCGCCGGGGGGCGCGGCCGCCTCTCCGCCGCCCTCGTCGATGCGCAGAAGCGGGTTCTTCTCCGCCTCTTCGGAGAGATAGGCGGCGACGTCGAGGCCGGACATCTGGAGCAGACGAATCGCCTGCTGCAGCTGGGGGGTCATCACCAGCTGCTGGCGCTGTCTGATCTCGAGGCGCGGCCCGATCTTCATTCCCAGCTCCCGGCGTCTTCCCGCCCGGCCCGAAGCGGGCGGCGCCGCGCTTCAGATCCGGAAGCCCTCGCCCAGATAGACGCGGCGCACGGCTTCGTCCCGCACCACATCCTCCGGCGTTCCGCTCATCAGGACGAGCCCGTCATGCAAGATGTATGCCCGATCGATGATTTCGAGAGTTTCCCGCACATTGTGGTCCGTGATCAAGACCCCGATGTCTCGATCTTTCAGATGTTTGACGAGAGTGCGGATATCCGAGACGGCGATCGGGTCGACCCCGGCGAAGGGCTCGTCCAGAAGCACGAAGGCGGGGTTCGAGGCGAGGCAGCGCGCGATCTCCACCCGCCGCCGCTCTCCGCCGGAAAGCGAGGTGGCGGGGGCGTGGCGGAGGCGCTCCACCGCGAATTCCTCGAGGAGCGAATCGAGCCGCGCCATCCGCTCCTTCCGGTCCGGCGTCGAAAGCTCGAGCACGGCGAGGAGGTTCTTCTCCACCGTAAGCCCGCGGAAGATCGAGGCTTCCTGCGGCAGGTAGCCGATGCCGAGCCGCGCGCGCCGGTACATCGGCAGGCGCGTCACGTCCCGCCCGTCGAGCTCGATGCGCCCGTTGTCCGGCGTCACGAGACCAGTGATCATGTAGAATGTGGTCGTCTTGCCCGCCCCGTTCGGGCCGAGCAGGCCCACCGCCTCACCCCGCCGCAATTCGAGGTCGACGCCGCGGACAACCTGCCGCCCGCGATACGACTTCACGAGGCCGCGCACGACTAGGCCTTGCGCGGTGTCAGGCGCGCGCGCGTCCGCAGGCTGCGGCGCTTCCCGGTTCACGCGTCAGTCCGCCGGGGCCTTCGGCGCCGGGGTGAAGACGCTCTGGACGCGGCCGCCGCCGCCCTCCACCTTGCCCTGCCCGGTGTTGAGGTCGATGGCGAGCGTCGCCCCCTTCACCGCGTTGCCCCCCTGCGTAAGCGTCACGCCGCCGCTCATGGCGATCCGCCCGGCGGCGACGTCGTATTCCGCGTAGTCGCCCGCCGCCGTCTCCGCCCCGTTGGCGAGGAAGACGGAGCCCCGCGCCTCGATCCGCCGGATCTGCCCGGTCTCGCCGCCGCTCTCGCCGTAATTGACCTCGAGCTCGTCCGCCGTGAGCCGGAGCGTCCCCTGCCCCGCCACCACGCCGCCGCGGAAGATCGCGATCTTCTCGCCCTCGCGCACTTCGAGGCTGTCCGCCGCGATCTCGATCGGCAGCGTCCGGTCATGGCGGAAGCCGCCGAAGGGCCCCGAGGATTGCGCCGCCGCGCCCGCCGCCGCCAGCATCAACGCCATCGCCGCCGCGCGGCCGAACCCGAACTTCATCTCGCCTCCCTAACCCCGCTCAGCCGCCATCGCCGCGCTGTCGATGCGGACCTTAACCGCTTCCTCGAACCAGATGTAGGCGCCATCGCCATCCGGCGCCCGCTCCGCGCGGAGACGCTCCGCCTCGATGCGCCCGAACGGGCCCTCCGCGGTGACGCCGCCGGAGGCGTCGAGCCGCTCCGCCTCGATGTCGAGCCGCGCTTCCTCGGCTGCGAGCGCATAGCCGTCCGAGGTCTCGACCCTGACGCCGCCGGATAGCTCGACGCGGTCCTCGCGCGGGAGCAGCACGCCGGAGGCCGCCGAGGCCGTGACGGCGCGCCCGCCCGCAAGGTCGATCCGCGCCTCCGCCGCCTCGAGCCCGACCCGTTCGGGGCGCGGGCCGTCCGGCGTCGCAGAGACGGCGGAGACGGCGAAGGGCTCGCCCCGCTTCGTCGCGCCGGTGAAACGGGGATTGGCGATCTTCAGCCCCTCGTCGAGCGCGGAGAGGTCCACCCCGTCGAAGCTGATCCGCCCGTCGAACCGGGCGCTGGAAAAGACGAAGAGAGAGGCGAACACGGCGAGCGCGAAGAGCGGCAGGGCGATCTTCAGGCCCGTGACGAGGCGCCGCCGGCCCGCCTCCCTCACGTCACCCCGGCGCGCAGCGCGTCATGCATGTGCAGGACGCCCGCCGGCGCGCCGGCCTCGTCCTCGGGGTCGACGACGAAGAGGCAGGTGAGCGGCCGTTCCGGATCGTTCATCCGGCCCACGGCGGCAGAGACGAGCGTATCCGGCGCGATCGTCGCCGGGTGCCGCGTCGCCACGTCGCCGGCGGCGCAATCGAGCAGCCGCTCCATGTTGCGCCGGAGGTCCCCGTCGGTGATGACGCCGACGAGCCGGCCCGTTTCGTCCGTCACCCCGGCGATGCCGAAGCCCTTCGAGGTCATCTCGATCAGCGTCTCGCGCATCGGCGTCGTCTCGCGCACCAGCGGCATCTCCCGCCCGCGATGCATGATGTCGGAGACCTTGACGAGCCGGGCGCCGAGCGCGCCGCCGGGGTGGAACTCCCGGAACATCTCCGGCGTGAAGCCGCGCCGCTCCATCAGCGCGACGGCCAGCGCGTCGCCCAGCGCCATCGTCAGCGTCGTCGAGGTCGTGGGCGCGAGCCCGGCCGGGCAGGCCTCCTCCGCCCGCGGCAGGAGGAGCGCGACATCGGCCGCCTTCAGAAGCGCGCTCTCCGGCCGGCTCGCCACGCCGATCAGCGGGATGCGCCGGCGCGTCGCGTAGGAGATGACGGGCGCAAGCTCCGCCGTCTCCCCCGAATTGGAGAGGACGAGCGCCACATCCCGCGCCGTCAGCATTCCGAGGTCGCCATGCGCCGCCTCGGAGGCGTGCAGGAACTGCGCCGGCGCGCCGGTGGAGGCGAAGGTCGCGGCCACCTTCCGCGCGACGTGGCCAGACTTCCCGATGCCGCAGACGACGATCCGCCCCGGCGCCGCGATCAGAAGCTCCACCGCCTCGGCGAAGGCGGCCCCAAGCGTTTCGGAAAAGCCGGTGAGCGCCGCGCCTTCGAGCGCGAGGACGCGGCGCCCGGCGGCGATCGTCGCCTCCCGGTCCGCTTCGTCCAGCCTCGGCATCGGCTCATTCATGGCTGAAGATGTCCACCCCGTCCCACCCGGCGAGGTCCAGGAGGGCGCGGTCCGGCAGATAGGCGAAGGCGGCGGCGGCCAGCGCCTCCCGCCCCTCGCGCGCGAGACGGCGCTCAAGCTCCGCCTTCAGCGCGTGGAGGTGGAGCACATCGGAGGCGGCATAGGTCTGCTGCGCCTCGCTCAGGCTCTCCGCGCCCCAGTCGCTGGATTGCTGCTGCTTCGAAAGGTCGACGCCAAGCAGCTCCTGCGTCAGCGCCTTCAGCCCGTGCCGGTCGGTATAGGTCCGCACGAGCTTCGAGGCGATCTTGGTGCACCAGACGGGGCGCGCGGCCACGCCGAAGCGATTCGCCATCACCGCGATGTCGAAGCGGCCGAAATGGAAAAGCTTGAGGGTTTTCGGGTCGGCCAGCATCGCCGTCAGCCGCGGCGCCGGAGCGCCGCCCTGCCCGATGCGCACGAGATGCGCGTCTCCGTCCCCCGCCGAAAGCTGGACGAGGCAGAGCCTGTCCCGATGCGGGAGGAGCCCCATCGTCTCGGTGTCGATGGCGACGACGGGCCCGAGGTCGAGCCCCTCCGGCAGGTCGTCGATGTGAACGTGAATCGCCATCCGGCCCTCCGCCCCGCCGCCGGCGTATGGTGCCCAGGAGAGGACTCGAACCTCCACGTCCGTACGGACACCAGCACCTGAAGCTGGCGCGTCTACCAATTCCGCCACCTGGGCATCTGGGGCGAGAGCGCCGTTTACGCCGGGCGCGGAAGGCTGTCAACGGGGGGCGCCGGCCCCCTGCCGCGCCCCGAAATAGGCCTCCCCGGGCAGGAACCGGGCGAGCCGAGCGGCCTCCGCCCAGCGCTCCTCCTCCTCGCCCTCGCCGATCATCACCACCGCGTCGCGCGGCAGCCGGAGCGGCGCGAGCGCTGCGAGAATTCGGGCGCGGGCGAGGCCCCATGAGGCGCCCCGCTCCGGCGCCGGGGCGGCGGCCTCGATCCGCGCGCCCGTCGCGGCCTCCAGCTCGGCGCGGAACGCCTCCGCCGGCTCCTCGGGCGGCGAGAGCGCCATGCGCCCCGCGCCTTCGAGCCGCCGCAGCTTCTCCGCCACCGCCGGCGCCGCCTCCAGCTCCCGCGCCAGCCGCAGCTGGAGCCCGCCGACGGTGAAGAGAAAGCCCGTGATGTCCCGCCCCGAGCCGAGCAGGATCGAGGCGTATTGGGGATAGGCGAGCCCGAGCGCCTGCGCGCGCCGCACGCGCAGCCGTACGATCTCGACCGGGACTCGCGCGCCGATCAGCTCCTTCCGCGCCTTCTTCCAGGCGTAGCGGCGAAAGCCGCGCCCGCCGTCCAGCGACGGCCCGTCATTATGCCCGATCCCGACGATGCGCGTCATGGCCCCTCCGTTTCGCTCGCGAGCCTGCCGTGGCGGCGGCGGCGCGTCAACGCGAGGGCTTGAGCCTTCCGCCCCCGTCGCACTACATGGCGCAGCAACGCACCTGCGAAGGGACGGAGAGATGACAGCCACGGCGGCGCCGATCGTCACGATCTTCGGGGGCTCCGGCTTCGTCGGACGCTACATCGCCCGGCGCATGGCGAAGCGCGGCTGGCGCGTGCGCGTGGCGGTCCGGCGGCCGAACGAGGCGATCTTCGTCCGGCCCTATGGCGATGTCGGGCAGGTCGAGCCGATCCAGGCCAATATCAGGGACGACGCCTCGACCCGCCGCGCCATCGAGGGCGCTACCGCGGTGATCAACTGCGTCGGCATCCTCTATCAGGACAGCCGGCAGCGGTTCGACGGCGTGCAGGCGGAGGGCGCGGCGCGCATCGCCCGGCTCGCGGCCGAATGCGGCGCGGCGCGGCTCGTCCACCTCTCCGCCATCGGGGCGGACGCGAATTCGGAAAGCGCCTACGCCCGCACCAAGGCGGCGGGCGAGGCGGCGGTGCGGGAGGCGTTCCCGAACGCCGTGATCCTCCGCCCCTCCATCATCTTCGGGCGGGAGGACCAGTTCTTCAACCGCTTCGCGGCGATGGCCCGCCTCTCCCCCGTCGTGCCGCTGATCGGCGCGGAGACGCGGTTCCAGCCGGTCTATGTGGACGACGTGGCCGAGGCCGCCGCCCGCGGCGCCGAGGGCGCGGCGGCGCCCGGCCTCTATGAGCTCGGCGGCCCCCGCGCCTATACCTTCCGCGCGCTGATGGAGCTGATGCTGAAGGAGACGCGCCGCCGGCGCCTCCTCCTCCCCGTCCCCTTCTTCGCCGCGAAGATCATGGCCTCCGTGCTCGATGCGGTTCAGTCGATCACACTCGGGGTGCTGGCGAACAAGCAGATCACGCGGGACCAGGTCTCGCTCCTCCGGGGGGACAATGTCGTCTCCGAAGGCGCGAAGGGCTTCTCTGATCTCGGCATCGAGCCGACCGGGGTGGAGAGCGTGGTGGGCGAATATCTCTACGCCTACCGCCCCTACGGCCAATACGACGCGATCACTGAGTCGGCGGGGCGCCTGAAGGGCTGAACCCCGCCCCCGCGCGGTGGCGACCCCGGCAGGACTCGAACCTGCAACCTCGGACTTAGAAGGTCCTTGCTCTATCCGGTTGAGCTACGGGGCCGTAGCGGGCGCGGGCCTCAATGGGTCCAGGCGCCCCGGCGGTCATGCGCGAAATTGCCGCCATAGCCGCCCGGCTTGATGACCGGCGCGCGCCGCTTCGGCTCCTCGACGCGATAGGCGAGGCCGTGCTTCTCTGCATAGGCGACGGCGGCCTCCTTCGTCTCGAAGCGGAGGCGGACCTGGCCGTTCATGTCACCCGACCCGGTCCAGCCCATCAGCGGGTCGATCCGCTTGGCCTGGGCCTGGTCGAATTCCAGCATCCAGTCCCGCTTGGCTTGGCCGGACTGCATGGCGGTCTTCGCGGGCTGGAAGATGCGGGCGAGCATGGGCGGCCTCGGGCAGGTTGACGACGCCCCGCTTATGCGGGAACGGCGCGCGGCGCGCAAGGAAAACGGGGCGCGAGGCTGTTGCCGCATCCTGTCACGGGGCCTAGGTAGAGCGGTCAGGAAAGGCGCGCCCATGACCGTCGACACCCTCGTCACCGTTCCCCTGCCCCGCCGCCGCGAAAAGCTGGAGGGCGGCGTCCGCCTCGTGATGGAGACGCCGTTCCAGCCGGCGGGGGACCAGCCGACCGCCATCGCGGAGCTTGCGGCCGGCGTCCTCGCCGGGGAGCAGGACCAGGTGCTGCTCGGCGCGACCGGAACGGGCAAGACCTACACGATGGCGAAGGTGATCGAGGCGACGCAGCGCCCCGCCATCATCCTTGCCCCGAACAAGACGCTGGCGGCGCAGCTCTATGGCGAGTTCAAGTCCTTCTTCCCCAACAACGCCGTCGAATACTTCGTCTCCTATTACGACTACTATCAGCCTGAGGCCTATGTCCCGCGCTCTGACACCTACATAGAGAAGGAAGCGCAGATCAACGAGCAGATCGACCGGATGCGCCACTCCGCCACCCGCGCCCTGCTGGAACGCGACGACGTGGTGATCGTCGCCTCCGTCTCCTGCATCTACGGCATCGGCGCGGTCGAGACCTACGGGGCGATGACGCAGGACCTGAAGGCGGGCGAGAGCTACGTAATCCGGGACGTGATCCGCGAGCTCGTGGCGCAGCAATACCGGCGGAACGACGCGGGCTTCCAGCGCGGCTCCTTCCGCGTGAAGGGGGACACGCTGGACCTCTGGCCCGCCCATATGGAGGACCGCGCGCTCCGCTTCGCATTCTTCGGGGACGAGTTGGAGGCGATCTCGGAATTCGACCCGCTGACGGGGGAGAAGACGGGCAAGCTGGACCGCGTGCGCATCTACGCCAACTCGCATTATGTCACCCCGAGGCCGACGCTCAACCAGGCGATCAAGCATATCAAGGCGGAGCTTCAGACGCGGCTCGACCAGCTCATCGCGGAGGGCCGGCTCCTCGAGGCGCAGCGGCTGGAGCAGCGCACGAATTTCGACATGGAGATGATGGAGTCGACCGGCTCCTGCGCCGGGATCGAGAACTACAGCCGCTACCTGACGGGCCGGAAGCCGGGCGAGCCGCCGCCCACGCTCTTCGAATACATCCCGGACAACGCCATCGTCTTTGCGGACGAGAGCCATGTCTCAGTCCCCCAGCTTGGCGCGATGTACAAGGGCGACTTCCGGCGCAAGATGACGCTGGCGGAGCACGGCTTCCGCCTGCCGAGCTGCATGGACAACCGGCCCCTCAAGTTCGAGGAATGGGACGCGATGCGCCCGCAATCCGTCTTCGTCTCGGCGACGCCGGGGGCGTGGGAGCTGGAGCGGACGGGCGGCGTCTTCGCGGAGCAGATCATCCGCCCCACCGGCCTCATCGACCCGCCGGTCGAGGTCCGCCCGGTGGAGAGCCAGGTGGACGACCTGCTGGACGAGGTGAAGCGCGTGGCGCAGGCCGGCTATCGCAGCCTCGTCACAGTGCTGACGAAGCGCATGGCGGAGGACCTGACGGAATATCTCCACGAACAGGGCGTCCGCGTCCGCTACATGCATTCGGACATCGACACGCTGGAGCGGATCGAGATCCTGCGCGACCTTCGGCTCGGCGCTTTCGATGTGCTCGTAGGCATCAACCTGCTGCGGGAGGGGCTCGACATCCCCGAATGCGCGCTCGTCGCGATTCTCGATGCGGACAAGGAAGGCTTCCTCCGCTCCGAGACCTCCCTGGTGCAGACCATCGGCCGCGCCGCTCGGAACGTGGACGGGCGCGTCATCATGTATGCGGACCGAATCACCGGCTCGATGGAGCGCGCGATGCGGGAGACGGACCGTAGGCGGGAGAAGCAGCTCGCCTACAACGCCGCCCACGGCATCACGCCGGAGAGCATCAAGTCGAAGATCGGGGACATCCTCGGCAGCGTCTATGAACGCGACCATGTCACGCCTGACATCGGCAAGGGCAAGGCGATGGTCGGCGGCAACCTGAAGGCGCATCTCGACGCGCTGAAGAAGGACATGATGAAAGCCGCCGAGAACCTCGAATTCGAGGAGGCGGCTCGACTTAGAGACGAGGTTCGCCGGCTGGAGGCGGTGGAGCTCGCCGTGGCGGACGATCCGCTCGCCCGGCAATCGGCGGTCGAGGCGGCCTCGGCTCCGGAGCGCGCGAAGGGCCGCTCGCAGGCCGGCAAGGCGGGCACGCGGGTCTATCGGGGCAAGAGCCGGCCGAAGGGATAGCTGCGGGCCGGATTGCGCCAGATTTTTGTGACATAGCGTCAGCTTGCGTTGACAGCTTTGAAAGGTCTCTCGCCGACCTTCCCGTGAGCCGTTCCCCGATGGTTTCGTGATGTGTCCGGGGCGCGCAGATAAGGAGAGAGACAATGTTCAAGGCCAAGTGCATTCTCATTCCCGTTCTCCTCGCCGCCGCGCCTGCGGTCGCGAACGAGTTCGAAGGCCCGCTGCGCGACCTCGGCCAGACCAAGGTGCGCGCCCTGGTGCAGGACCCGGCGATCGTCGCCGCCATCGTCGAGCAGAACGCCCGCCATGAAGGGCTGACGCAGGCCGATATCGACGCGATGGACAAAGCCTGGCGCGCCGAGGTCGGCTCCGCCTCCACGCCGACGATCTCGCCGGTGTCGGACCATCCGGTCTCCGCCCTCCTCCGCGACATGGTCGAGGCGAGCGGCGGGCTCTACACCGAGATTTTCGTGATGGACAATCGCGGCCTCAACGTCGCCATGTCGGACACGACCTCGGATTACTGGCAGGGCGACGAGGCGAAATGGAGCCTCACCTACGCCGTCGGCCCGGACGCGATGGACATCGGCGACATCGAGCTCGACGAGTCGACCCAGACCTACCAGAGCCAGATCAGCGTCGCGATCGTCGATCCGGCGACGGGCCAGCCCGTCGGCGCGGCGACCTTCGGCGTGAACGTCGAAGCGCTCGAATAACCTCAATCGCATTCGTCTGAAGCCCAGCGGCGCCCGGAGCTTTCCGGGCGCACGGAGGACCATTGCATGACGCTCAGGCAGAAAATCGCAATCGCGCTCGCCGCGGGCATCCTCGCGACATCGGGAACCGTGATCGGCGGCGCCGTCTTCATGGGGCTCTCCGCGACGAAAGAGGCGACTGCGGCGCGCGCCGACGTGCTCGAAGGCCTTCTCGCGGAGAACGCGGCCGGCGCGGTCCGCTTCGGAAAGGCCGACGCGCTCGGCGGCCTCGCGGGCGCAGTTCTGGAACAGTCGGAGGGCGAGGTTGAGGCGCTCTTTTTCTATGGCAAGGAAGGCGCGCTGATCGCCGCCTTCCCCGAAGGCGCGGCCGAGAGCGGCGCAGGGGAAAGGGCGGCGGCCCTGCTCTCCGGCGCGGAGCCCGGCTTCGACCTCGGCGCGATGCTCGGCGGGCAGGCAGTCCGCTTCGGCAAGGACAATGAGGTGGTCGGCGCGCTCGTCACGCGCTGGAGTCTCGAGCGCGCTCTGGCGACGGAGTTCGAAGAAATTCCCGGAAAGGTCGGCATCGCTGCGGCGAGCGCGCTCGTCGTCACGCTCCTGCTGCTCATGCTCTTCGAGCGGATGATCTTCCGCCCGTTCCGGGACCTTGGCGAGGCCGCGCCGAAAGTGGCGAGCGGCGAGGCAGGGGCGCTTCCGCATCTCGACCGGAAGGACGAGATCGGCGTCACTATGCGCGCCCTCGCGGCCCTTCGCGAAACGATCGACCGCAGCGCCCGCATGGCGGAGCGGATCGCCGGGGGCGATCTCACGGCGACGGCTGAAAAGGCCGCCGCCGGGGACCGGCTCGGCGGCGCGCTCGGCGACATGAGCGGTCGGCTCACCGGCGTGCTCGCCGTGGCGGGGGAGAGCGCGGTCTCGGTCGCCGACATGAGCGGCGACATGGCCGCGCTCGGCTCCGAGCTGCGCGACGCTGCGCACCGGCAGGCGGCGGCCGTCCACGAGGCCTCCGCCGCGGTCGAGGAGGTCGGCGCCACGATCCGCCGGACGGCGGAGAACGCGCGGGAGACGGAGGGCATTGCCGCCGGCGCCGCCGAGCAGGCGCGCGCCACGGGCGCGACGGTGTCCGAGGCCATCGCGGCGATGACGACCATCGCCGAACGAATCACCGTCGTGCAGGAAATCGCCCGGCAGACCGACCTCCTCGCCCTCAACGCCGCCGTCGAGGCGGCGCGCGCAGGGGAGATGGGCCGCGGCTTCGCCGTCGTCGCATCCGAGGTCCGGAAGCTGGCGGAGCGCAGCCGCGTCGCAGCGGCCGAGATCGGCGACCTCTCGCGAAAGACCGTCGTAGTCTCGGGCGAGGCCGGGAAGTGGCTCGAATCGCTCGCGCCCGAAATCGGGCGCACGGCGGAGCTCGTCCGCGGCATCGCCGCCGCGGCGCGCGAGCAGGAGATCGGGGCGGACCAGATCGGCAAGGCCGTGCTGGAGCTTGAGGGCGTTCTCGCCAGCAATGCGGCGATGGCGGACCAGGCCGTCTCCCTCTCCGGCGGGCTGGAGGCGCGGAGCGCCGCGCTCCGCGACACGATCAGCTATTTCCGGAACGGGGAGACCGCGCCGGCGACCGCCGCCGCGCCTCCCGACGGGCTTCCGGAAGCCGGGAAAGAAGCCGGCGCGCTGGCCGCCTGAACGCTCACGAAACGGCGAGGGGGCTTGATCGGCGGGGCGGGGCGCCATTTCCTATCGGAATGCATGCGTTCCTCCTCCTCCTCGCCCTTCTCTTCGCCGCCCCAGCCGCGGCGCAGATCGCGGAGGCCGACCGCGCGGCGCTGCTCGATGAAGCCTTCGCCAGCCTCTCCGCAGCGCCGGACGAGGGGACGGCTAAGGCGGCCGAGTCCGAAATCTGGTCGATCTGGTTTATCGGGCCGGACGAGGAGGCGACCGCCCGCCTCGCCGCCGCATCCAACGCCATTCGCGTCGGGGACACGACCTCGGCGCGCATCATCCTCGAGAAGCTGATCGAAACGCATCCGGAATTCGCCGAGGCCTGGAACCAGCTCGCCTTCGCGAAATTCCTGATGGGAGATCCCTACGGCTCTCTCTCCGACATCGACGCCGTGCTGCGGCGCGAGCCGAGGCATTTCGGGGCGCTGGCCGGGCGGGCCCAGATCGAAATGCAGCTCGGCCGGCGCTACGCGGCGGAAAAGACGATGGGGCGCCTCGGCGCGCACCATCCCTGGATGGCGCGGCGGAGCGCCATTCCGGCCGATCCGCCGCCGCCGCCGCCGCCGATCTGACGGCGCGCCTCAGAACAGGAAATCGTCCGCGCCGGGCTCGACCGCAGCCTGGACGAGTTCCCCGTCGCTCTGGAGGCCCGCTTCGCGCACCACCTCGCTAGACGCCTGATCTTCACTCCCGCCCGTGCTGACGCTGCTGATGAGCCAGTCGTTGATATGCGTCTGCACGCCCGTCTGCCCCGTGGCCTTGAAGTCGAACGAGTCGTCGGAGGTCTTTTCATATTTGACGCGGATATCCTCGAAGTTGAGGCTGAAATTTTCGGTCGCCATCTTCGTCTCCCTTCAGGCGCTGTCTCTTTCGCCTCACGCACATGGCGAGCCCGTACGTGATTGAAAGCCGCGCCGTGACCGATGGTTGACGGAGATCACGAGCCGGTTCTCGCGCGCCTTCTCCGTGACAAAGGTCACCGCCCGCCGGCTGCCGCGCTCCGCCTTTCGCGTTGTTCCGTCCGGAATGCGCCGCTATACCGCCGCGATCCCGAGAGCGGACGGTCACCCATGCGCTACATCTCCACCCGCGGCGGCGGCGCGCCGCTCGACTTCGAAGCGGCGATGCTCTCGGGCCTCGCGCGCGACGGCGGGCTCTACGTTCCGGAAAGCTGGCCGACGATGCCGCGGGAGGAGATCGCGGCGCTCGCCGGCGCGCCCTATGAGGAGGTCGCCTTCCGCGTCATGCGCCCCTTCATCGGCGGCGCCTTCGATGATGCGGAGTTCCGCGCCCTGATCGACGCAGCCTATGCCGGCTTCGGCCACAGGCTCCGCGCGCCGCTCGCCCAGATCGGGGAGGAGACATTCCTGCTGGAGCTGCATCACGGCCCGACCCTCGCCTTCAAGGACGTGGCGATGCAGCTCATCGGGCGGCTATTCGAGGCCGCACTCGCCCGGAAGGGGGAGCGGGTGACGATCGTCGGCGCCACCTCGGGGGACACCGGCTCGGCCGCGATCGAGGCCTTCCGCGGCTCCGCCGTCGCCGACTGCTTCATCCTCTACCCGCATGGCCGCGTCTCCGAGGTGCAGCGCCGGCAGATGACGACGCCGTCCGAGCCGAACGTCCACGCCATCGCCGTCGAGGGCGATTTCGACGCCTGCCAGGCCGCGGTTAAGGCGATGTTCAACGACCATGACTGGCGGGACAGGATGCGCCTCGCCGCCGTCAACTCGATCAACTGGGCGCGGGTGCTGGCGCAGGCCGTCTATTACTTCACCGCCGCCATCGCCCTCGGCGCCCCCGGCCGCGCCCTCTCCTTCGCCGTGCCGACCGGCAATTTCGGCGATATCTACGCCGGCTACGTCGCGAAGCGGATGGGCCTGCCGGTGGACCGGCTCATCATCGCCACCAATCGCAACGACATCCTGCACCGGACGGTGGAGACGGGCCTTCACGAGAAGCGGGGCGTCGCCCCCACCTCCTCGCCCTCGATGGACATCGAGGTCTCCTCGAATTTCGAGCGGCTGCTCTTCGACCTCTACGGGCGCGACGGCGCGGCGATCTCCGCCCTCATGGCGCGGCTCGGCGGGAACGAGGCTGGCTTCGCGCTCTCGCCCGGGGCGCTCGCCGCGCTGCGCGCCGAATTCGGCTCCGCGCGGTTCGACGAGGCGGAGGTCTCGGCCCTGATCGGCCGGCTGCACCGGGAGACGGGGCAGCTCCTCTGCCCGCACAGCGCCATCGGCGCCGGCGCCGCCCTCGCCTATCCCGGCCCCTCCGTCGCGCTCGCCACCGCCCACGCCGCGAAGTTCCCCGACGCGGTGGAGGCGGCGAGCGGCCTCCGCCCCGCCCTGCCGCCGCGCATGGCGGACCTTTACGAGCGCCCGGAACGGATTACCGTGGCGCCGAACGACATCGATGCGCTGAAGGCGCTGATCGAAGGAAAGTCCCGCGCATGACCATCCGCCTCACCACGCTCCCCAACGGGCTCCGCGTCATCACCGAGGCGATGCCGGGCCTCGGCTCCGTGGCGGTCGGCGTCTGGGTGACGGCCGGCTCGCGGAACGAGGGGGAGGCGGAGAACGGCGTCGCCCATTTCCTCGAACACATGGCGTTCAAGGGCACAGCGCGGCGCACCGCGCTCCAGATCGCGGAGGCGATCGAGGATGTGGGCGGCCATCTCAACGCCTATACGAGCCGGGAGGCGACGGCCTATTACGCCCGCGTCCTGAAGGAGGACGCCTCCCTCGCCCTCGACATCATCGCGGACATCCTGACCGAACCCGCCTTCGCGCCGGAGGAGATCGAGCTCGAACGCGGCGTGATCCTGCAGGAAATCGGCCAGGCGCTCGACACGCCCGACGACGTGATCTTCGACTGGCTGCAGGAGACAGCCTATCCCGGCCAGCCGCTCGGCCGCCCGATCCTCGGCCCGGCGGAGCGCGTGCGCGCCTTCGGCGAGGCGGAGCTTCGCGGCTTCGTCGCCCGCCATTACGCGCCCGACCAGATGATCCTTTCCGCCGCGGGCGCCGTCGACCATGACGCCATCGTGCGGGAGGCGGAACAGCGCTTCGGACATCTCGCCCCCAGCCCCGCCCCGGCGGGGGAAGCTGCGCGCTATCTCGGCGGGGAGCGGCGGGAGGTGAAGAAGCTCGAACAGGCGCACATGGCCATCGCCTTCGAGGCGCCGGCCTGGAAGGACGAAACCTATCACGCCGCGCAGCTGATGAGCGTCGCGCTCGGCGGCGGCATGTCCTCCCGCCTCTTCCAGGAGGCGCGGGAGAAGCGCGGGCTCTGCTACACGATCTTCGCGCAGGCCGGCGCCTTCCTCGATTCGGGCCTCCTCACGATCTACGCCGGCACCGGCGCGGCGGAGGCGAAGGCCCTCGCGGAGCTGACGGCGGACGTGATCCGCGCCGCCGCCGAGGGCCTCAGCCAGGCCGAGCTGGACCGGGCGCGCGCGCAGGTGCGCGCCGGGATCGTCATGGGCCTCGAAAGCCCCTCCGCCCGCGCCGAGCGGCTCGCCCGCTCGCTGATGATCTGGGGCGAGGCGCCGGACCTCGCCCGCACGATGGAGAAGATCGACGCGGTGAGCGTGGCCGACATCCGCGCCGCCGCCGCCCGCCTCGCCGCCGGGCGCCCCGCCCTCGCCTGGTATGGCCCGGTGAAGCGGGCGCCCGACCTCGCCGCCTTCGAAGCCCGCCTCGCCGCCTGAACGGATGTTCGGGCTTCTTGAAGGGCGGGAGATCCGGATCGACACCGGGCGCCTGATCCTGCGCCCGCCGCGCCTCGACGACCACGCCGCCTGGGCGAATGCAAGGCGTGAGAGCCGGGAGCATCTGGCCCCCTGGGAGCCGACCTGGGCGGCGGACCACCTCACCCGCGGCGCCTTCCGCCAGCGCGTGCGCTGGGCCCGCGCCGCGATCCGGAAGCGTCAGGCATGGCCCTTCCTGATCTTCCTTGCGGAGAGCGGCGCCCTCGTCGGCGCCGTCACGCTGGACAATGTGCGCCGCGGCCCGGCGCAGGCCGGCACGCTCGGCTACTGGACGGCGGCGGCGCATCTCAGGCGCGGCTACATGCTGGAATCGATCCTCGCCCTCCGCGCCTTCGCCTTCCGAGAGCTCGATCTGAGCCGGCTGGAAGCCGGATGCCTGCCGGAGAACAAGGCCTCGCGCGCGCTGCTCGAAAAGGCCGGGTTCCGGCATGAGGGAACGGCGGAGGCCTATCTCCAGATCGCCGGCCGCTGGCGCGACCACGCGCTCTACGCCGCCCTGCGGCCGGATCGCCGCTCCGCCCCTTCCTGACCGTTCAGGCCGTGCCGCCGACAGCAGAGAGCGCGGCGGGGTCGATCCCGAGCTTGGCGAGCGCCGCGGCCCATTTCGCGCCGTCGTCGGCGCCGAAGACGATCTCCTCGTCCGCGTCGCAGGTCAGCCAGCCATTCTTTCTCAGCTCCCCTTCGAGCTGCCCGCCGCCCCAGCCGGAATAGCCGAGCGCGATCATGGAGCGGCGAGGCCCCTGCCCCGCCGCGATGGCCTTCAGCACGTCCACCGTCGCGGTCATCGAATAGGAGCCGTCCACCTCCAGCGTCGCCTCCGGCGCGCCCCAGTCGGCCGAATGGAGCACGAAGCCGCGCCCCGTCTCCACCGGCCCGCCGTAATGGATGGCGCCGCCCGCGCCGGGGCCGGGCTCGATCTCCAGCTGGCGGAAGAGATCCTCCCGCTTCACCGAACCCGCCCGCCGGTTGACCACGAGGCCGAGCGCCCCGTCCTCCGAATGCGCGCAGAGGAACACCACCGTCTTCTCGAACCGCGGGTCTCCCATGCCCGGCATTGCGATCAGCAGCTTCCCGCTGAGCCCCGCCGCGCCCGTATCGTCATTGCCGTTGTCCATGCCGAAAAGGTGCGGCGCGCCCGCCCTCGGATCAAGCCCGCCGTCTCCGATATGTGAGCCAAGGAAACATCCGGAGCCGCTATTGTCGCCCCATGAAAACCGATTCGACTCTGAAGCGCGCAGCCATCGGGCTCGCGGCCCTCGTCCTCTTCGCCGCCGCAGGCGCCGGCGCGCAGGGCATTTTCGACGACGCCGGCCCGCTGAAGGCGGAGGCGCGGCTCGTGGCGGGATGGGAGGAGGCGGCGGGCCGCCGGCTCGCCGGGCTCGTCGTCGATCTCGCGCCCGGCTGGAAGACCTATTGGCGGAAACCCGGAGAGGCCGGCATCCCGCCGACGTTCGACTGGTCCGGTTCCGAGAATCTCGCGGGCGTCGAGGTGCTCTGGCCTGCGCCTGTCGTCTTTCACACCTTCGACATCCTCACCATCGGCTACGAGGAGCGGATGATCCTTCCGCTCCGCATCGCGGCGGAGGATCCTTCGCAACCAGTCCGCCTCTCCCTCGCGCTCTTCTACGGGCTCTGCGAGGACATCTGCATCCCCGCCCGCGCCGACCTTTCGCTGGAGATCGCCCCCGGCGCCGCCCCGGCGGACGCCGAAGCGCTTAAAGCCGCGCTGGAGGCGGCGCCGGCTCCGGCCTCGGGCGCGGCGCGCTGCGCCTTCGACCAGAAGGCGGCTGACGGGCGGCTCGAGACCCGCATCGCGCTCGACGAGACCCCGAAATCGGCCCCGATCGTCGTCGCCGAGGGGCAGGAAGGGCTCTGGTTCGGCCCTATGGAGGCGCGGATCGAAGGGGCCGAGATCGTCGCCGCGGGCGCGATGGAGATGGAGCCCGGCCTCTGGATCGACCGCGGCGCGATCCGGCTGACGCTGATCGGCGACGGCGTGGCCGAAGAGATTCTCGGCTGCCCGGCGGGATAGGCCGCGCCCGCGGCGCCTTGCCCCGCCCCGCCCCCGCGCCCTAAACCCGGCGCATGGATTCCGCCCGCGCCCTCCTCCGCTCCACCTTCGGCTTCGACGATTTCCGCCCCGGGCAGGAGGAGATCATCTCCGCCGTCATGGCCGGGGAGGACGTGCTGGCGATCATGCCGACCGGGGGCGGCAAATCCCTCTGCTACCAGCTTCCCGCCCTCGCCCGCCCCGGCCTGACCCTCGTCGTCTCCCCCCTCATCGCCCTGATGCGGGACCAGGTGGAGGCGCTCCGCCGGATCGGCGCGCCGGCCGGGGCGCTCACCTCCGCCAACGACCCGCACGAGACGGAGGAGGTCTTCGCCGGGATCGACGCGGGCGCGCTGAAGCTCCTCTACCTCGCGCCCGAGCGCCTCGGCGCCGCCGCCCCGCTCCTCGCCCGCGCCGGGGTGACGCTGATCGCGGTGGACGAGGCGCATTGCGTCAGCCAGTGGGGGCACGACTTCCGGCCCGATTACCTGAAGATCGGCGCGCTCCGCGAAAGGCTCGGGAACCCGCCCCTCGCCGCCTTCACCGCGACTGCGGACGAGGAGACGCGGGGGGAGATCGCGGCGAAGCTCTTCGCCGGCCCGCCCCGCATCTTCCTCCGCGGCTTCGACCGCCCGAACATCCATCTCGCCTTCGCCGCGAAGGACCAGCCCCGCAAGCAGCTCCTCGATTTCGTGACGCGGCGAAAGGGCCGCTCCGGCGTCGTCTACGCCGGCTCGCGCAACAAGACGGAGGTGCTGGCCGAGGCGCTCCGCGCCGCGGGCCTCCCGGCGCTTCCCTACCACGCCGGTCTCGACCCGGAGGTGCGGCGGGACCACCAGGACCGGTTCCAGCGGGAGGACGGGGTGGTGATGTGCGCCACCATCGCCTTCGGAATGGGGGTGGACAAGCCGGACATCCGCTATGTCGTCCATGCCGATCTCCCGAAATCGGTGGAGAGCTATTATCAGGAGATCGGCCGCGCCGGGCGGGACGGCGCGCCGGCCGAGACGCTGACGCTCTACGGCCTCGACGACATCCGCCTCAACCGCCAGCGGATCGAAGAAAGCCCCGCGCCGGAGGACCGCAAGCGCGCGGACCATGCACGGCTCGACGCCCTCCTCGCTCTGGCGGAGGCGCCGCGCTGCCGCCGTCAGGTCCTCCTCGCCTATTTCGGCGAGGAGAGCGCGCCCTGCGGCAATTGCGACTGCTGCCAGTCCCCGCCGCCCCTCTTCGACGGGACGGAGGCGGCGCAGCTCGCCCTCTCAGCGATCTGGCGGACGGAGGAGCGCTACGGGCAGGAACACGTCATCTCCGTCCTCCGCGGCGAGCCGGGCGAGAAGAGCGCGCGGGCGGGGCATGACCGGCTCGCGCTCTGGGGCAAGGGCGCGGACCGGTCGAAGGACTGGTGGCGCGGCCTCATGCGCCAGATCTACGCCCTCGGCCTCATCCGGATCGATCAGGAGCGGCACGGCGCCTGGATGCTGACGGAGGCGGCGCGGCCAGTCCTCCGCGGGGAGCGGCGGCTCGAACTGAGGGAGGCGACCGCCCGCCCGAAGGCGCGGGACGCGCGGCCCGCCCCCGCCGCGCTGGTGCGGGCGGAGGACGAGGCGCTCTTCTCCCGCCTCCGCGCCCTCCGCGCCCGGCTCGCCGCGGAACAGGGCGGGCCGGCCTATATCGTCTTTTCCGACCGGTCGCTGATCGACATGGCCGAGAAGAAGCCCCGCACGCTGGACGAATTCGCCGCCTGCCACGGCGTCGGCGCGCAGAAGCTCGCGCGCTACGGCGCCGCCTTCCTAGCCGAAATCAGGGGCGCGCCGGAAGAGCCGGCCCATCCCGCCCGCCGCCGCGCCGCGCTGAACGGCTCCGGCGCGCTTGTGGACGCGCTCCACGAGGCGCAACTCGCCCTCGCCCGCGGCGCGGACGGGACGGAGAAGCCGCTTTCCTGCACGCAGGCGACGCTCGCGAAGATCGCGGAGGAGCGGCCGGGCTCCCTCGCGGCGCTGGAGCGGATACAGGGCATGGGTCCGCAGAAGGCGGCGCGCTTCGGCCCGGCCTTCCTCTCGATCATCGCGGCGGGATGAGCGGCGCGCCGCTCTGGCTCCGCCTCGCAGTCGGCGCCGCAAGCCGCCTCGCGCCGGAGCGGACGGCGCGGCTCGCCCACCGCGTCTTCCGCCGCCCCGCCATCGCCCGCCGCTTCGACCGGGGCCAACGGGCCATGCTGACCGAGGCGGAGGCGCTCCTGAAGGGCGCCGAGGAAATCTTCGCCGAAACGCCCTCGGGCCGCCTCCGCGCGCTCCGCTTTCCGGGCGAGCCCGGCGCGCCGCTCACCCTCCTCCTCCACGCCTGGACGGCGGATTCCCGCGCCATGGCCGCCTTCACGCCCCCGCTCCGCGAGGCGGGCCACGCGCTCCTGATCCCCGACCTGCCGGCCCACGGCCGCTCGGAAGGGCGGGAGACGGACGCGCCCGCCTCCGCCCGCGCCGTCGCCGCGTTGCTCGAAAGCCTCGGCGC
>JAUIDE010000034.1 GCA_030429105.1 Alphaproteobacteria bacterium | reverse complement strand
ACGCGGCTGATCTGCCCGCGGCCGCCGCCCCTCCGGCGGCCGCGTTTCCGCGGCCACCGCGGCGGCCACAGTCAGATCTTCGACCGACGCGGCGGCTTGGCGCCCCTCGGGCTCCGGCTTGCGCCTCCGCCCGAACGGCCTCGGCGACCTTCCACCGGAAGGTCGCTTTTCGAGGCCGTGGGAAGAGAATGCGAACGCGTGCGATGACCTACCGTCGCCCGTCCCCCTCAGAGCCCCCCCGCATCCCGCAACGCCTGCTCCAGCCGCGCCGCCCGCGCCTCCTCCCCCGCCACCAGCGCGAAGACCCAGGCATGGGTGAGATGGAACCGCCGCGCCCCCGGCGCCGCTTCCTCCGCCGCCATCTCGTGCAGCGCGGAAAGCCGCGGAGCCGCCTCCGCCCGCCCGTGGAGGCGGACGAGCTCCGCGTCGAGCGCCGCGCGCTCCACCTCAGCCGGCGAGGCGCGAAGCCGCCCAGGCGTGGAAGGCGTGGGTCGGGCTGTCCATGACGGGGGAGAAGACGCCGCCCGCGAAGCCCGCCGCCCCGCGCCCCTTCTGCATCCCCTCCGTCACGAACACGTCCTCCGCGAGGACGGTGCGCCAGCGCTCCGCATTCTCCGCCCGCATCGCGCGGAACCGCTCGCCCCGCGCCGCCTCCTCCGTCGCGTAGTAGATTTCGATCCGCTCGATCGTCCGGTCATGCGCCAGCGGCTTCAGATGCGCCGCCCAGACATGGTCCCTATGCACGGCGAAGAAGGTGTTGGGATAGAAGCAGGGATATTCCGCCGCCGTCTCCCACCGCGCCGGCAACCTCTCGAAATTCGGGAACGGAACCGGCCCGTAATCCGGCGCATAGACGAGCGTGCCCTGCCCGGAATAGCCGCCCCGCTCCTCGAGGTGGTAATGATCCTCCAGCCGCGAATAGGCGGACAGGCCGGGATGCACCCAGGGCAGGTGATAGCTCTCCGCATTGTTCTCCAGCACAAGCTTCCAGTTCGTGTTCAGGTCGAAGGAGAAGCCGCTCTCCGGCCCGCCGTGGAATATCTCCCGCCCCACGAAATCCCCGATCTGGGCGCGGAGCCCCGCCGACCATTCAGCGAAATCCGGCGCCCGGCCGTCCATGTTCACGAACACGACGTCGAGCAGCATGGCGGAGCGAATCTCCGTCAGCCCCGTCGCTTCCGGGTCGATGCTTTCATGCGCGTTGATCCCCGGCCCGCCCACATGCGGCGTCGCGCGGAGCCGCCCGTCGAGGCTGTAGCACCAGGAATGATAGGGGCAGCGGATCACGCCCGCGAAATTCCGCTTCTCCTCCACGAGGATCATGCCGCGATGGCGGCAGACATTCTCGAAGACGCGCACGCGCCCCTCCCGGTCCCGCACCATCAGGAGCGGGGCGCCGAGCCAGTCTACCGGGAGCGCGTCGCCCGGCTCCGGCACGTCGGCGCCGAAGCCGATGGAGGCCCAGCCGGAATGGAAGAGCCGTTCCCGCTCCAGCGCCAGCGCCTCCTGGCTCGTATAGAGCGCGTTCGGCAGGCCGCGGGCGCGGCCCACGGGCTGCATCACGGCGTCAAGCTCGGCGGCGAAGCGGGGCGTGGCGAACATGGGCGCTCTCCGGTCGGTCGATCCCCGCTTCTCGCCCCGCCGGCGCCATCCCGCGCGCGGAAAGGCGACGGCGGGGCGGCGGGAATCGACCGGGATCGAAGGAAGGCGCCATCGTCGGGGCGGATCGGCGCCGGCCGCGCCGGGAGACGAACGGGCCCCTCGCTTCGTCGGCGCGCGCGCGTTGCGGTCGAAGCGGAAGCGGAAGACCCGGATCGCGCCGCGGCTCCCCCTCGGCGGCGCGCGGCTTCTCCGGTCTCGATCCGAGCCCGCGCCTCGCGCTTCTCGCGCCCGGCCATCTTGCAATGCGCGCCCGATCTCGCTAACCGACATGGGACGGAGAGGTGGCCGAGTGGTCGAAGGCGCACGCCTGGAAAGTGTGTAGGCGGGGAACCGTCTCGAGGGTTCGAATCCCTCTCTCTCCGCCACTTGCCCCCGCGAAAGCGTTCTCCCGATCCGGCTGCGGCCGGATTTTTTCGTCTTTGGGGGTTAAGCGGGAGGGTCCGAGCTCTGGCCCCTGCGCAAAAGGGCCCGGAACTCTCTCAGGGCCCATACTCTCCGAACCCTTTGACTGCGCCGTTCTCATGAACAGTCTGTAAGCTTCTGCTCTAGGACTCTGCTCTGCGCCGCCCGGCCGAAGCCGCCCGCTTGACGCGCCGCGCCGCGCCGCCGACCTTGCGGCGAAACGAAAACCGGGAGGCGGCGCATGAGCGAAGGCGCGATCGATTTCTACACCGGGCATCCGATCTCGTCCGAGATCATCATCGAGCGCCTGACGAAGGCCGAGCCGTCCGTCGCGCGCCCTGGCGCGACGCTGCCGCCCGAGGCGCTCTTCCCGCACGATCAGGACCATTACGGCGGGCTGGAGGCGAACGACGCGCTCGCCGGGCTCGCGGGCCTGAAGCCCGGGATGGAGGTGGTGGATTTCTGCGCCGGGCTCGGCGGGCCGGCGCGCTATCTCGCGCATCGCTACGGCGTGCGGGTGACGGGGGTGGAGCTGACGCCGGCGCGCGTCTCCGGCGCGGGGCGCCTTTCCCGCCTCGTCGGGTTGCAGGACCGGGTGCGCGTGGTGGAAGGGGACGTGACGGCGGCGCCGCTCCCCGACGCCTCCGCCGACGCGGTGCTGAGCCAGGAGGCGTTCCTCCATGTGCCGGACAAGGCGGCGGCGATGCGGGAGGCGTTCCGCATCCTCCGCCCCGGCGGGCGGCTCGCCTTCACCGACTGGGTGGCGCATGAGCCGATGAGCGCGGAGGACTCCGCCCTGATGCGCCGGGGCATGGCCGTGGCCGGGCTCGAGAGCCTCGAAGGCTGGCGCGGGCTGATCGCCGCCGCCGGCTTCTCGCTGGAGAGCGTGGAGGACCGGACGGCGGACTGGGCGCCGATCCTGAAGGCGCGGCTCGCCATGTTCCGGGCGATGCGGGAGGAGGCGGCGGCGGCCGGGACGCCGACGGGGGATTCCGATTTCCACGAGAGCTATGTCCGCTTCGTGGACCTCGTCGCCGCCGGCAGGCTCGGCGGCGGGCGCTTCGCAGCCGTGAAGCCGGGTCAGGGGGGATAGGCTCCCTTCATTCCGGAGCGCCACGATCAGTTCGCCGACCTCCGCGGCGCGAAGGCCGCGCCTCTCCGCGCTTCGGCGGCGCCGTCTTCATCTTCGGTCTGCGGCTGCGGAACGGCGAATTCTCCCGGCCTCAAGATCGCCGCGCCGCCCTTCGGACAGGGAAAGCCGGGTTCCGCCTCGGGCGATTCCGCCGCTCCCGCCCTTCCGCTCGGCCGAGCGGCGGGCCGACGAATTCGAGCGCGTAACGCCTCGCGATCTCGGCGATCCGCGCCCCGTCCGCGCCCGAGCGCCGCCTCCCGCCCTTCGCAATGGAACTTCACCCGGCCGGAAAGCACGGTGAAGACCTCGCGCTCCTCGTGATGGATATGGAGGGGCGGGCCTGCCCCCTCCGGGATCTCTTCCTCGAAGTGCGCGAACGCCCCGTCCGTATCCGCCGCCGTGACGCGGAACCAGCGCGGCAGGCCGAAGGCGGCGCTGGGCTCGCCCTCGCCCGGCCCTTGAATGATCGGCCCGGCCCCTTGGGTCATCGCGCTCTCCCGGCTTGTCGCGCCGGGAGATAGAGGCCCGGAACCGCCGCGGGTTCAGGCCGCCCGCGCCTTCCGCCCCATCCGCATCGCAAGGGCGATGAGAACGACGGTCGCGCCGAAGGCGGCGGCGAGCCAGACATAGCCCATCGCGTTGTCATGGCTCACGGCGAAGTCGATGAAGGCTCCGGCGCCGCCGGCGAAGAGCCCGGTGATGAGGACGCTTGCCAGCTGCGCCGTCAACTCGCCCGCCGAGCTCTCGCCAGGGCGATCAGGGAAGATGACGCGGAACAGGATGAACATCGCCGCGGCTGCGGCGAAGAGGACGACGCCGAGAATGGCGCTCATGACGGTCTCCGAAGCGGGCCGAGAGAGCCGCGGCGCCTCCGCCGCGCGCACCTGCCCATGGCGCGAAAATACGCCCGCCCGAGCGCCGCGCAACGGGGAGACGCGACGCTTCGGTCAAGAAGAACTTGATTGACTGCGGCGCCCCGGAATCGAAAACGCCCGGCTTTCGGCCGGGCGCTTCACAGTCTCTTCGGCGGGGTTCAGGCGGCCTTCTTGCCGTCCAGCGCCTCGTCCACCCGGCGCGCGGCCTTCGATTCGTCCAGCCGCTCGACGGCGGCGACCTCGCGCGTCAGCCGCTCCAGCGCAGCCTCGTAGAGCTGGCGCTCGGAATAGGACTGCTCGGGCTGGTCCTCCGCCCGGTGCAGGTCCCGCACCACCTCGGCGATGGAGATGAGATCCCCGGAATTGATCTTCTGCTCGTATTCCTGCGCGCGGCGGGACCACATGGCGCGCTTCACGCGCGCGCGGCCCTTCAGCGTCTCCAGCGCCTTGGCGACGAGATCGGGGGAGGAGAGGGTCCGCATCCCGACCGAGTTCGCCTTGGCCGTCGGCACGCGAAGGGTCATCTTCTCCTTCTCGAACGAAATGACGAAGAGTTCGAGCCGCACGCCCGCGATCTCCTGCTCCTCGATGGAGATGATGCGGCCGACGCCATGCGCCGGATAGACCACATAGTCGTTCGCCCGGAAATCGCCCTTCGTCTTCGTGCTTGTCATCTTCGGTTTTCCCGTCCGCTTTCTCTTGCGCCTGCGCCATGCGGCGCAGCGAAGGCCATCCCCCCATCCCTGTCGGATGAAGACGATCGCCGGTGAACAGATTGCGCCAACTCTCGCCGAACGCTGCGCGCAGCATCCCGGCGCCGGAGGAGGCGCGCTTGTCATAATTGTATAGCAGAAAAAACGCCCCTTCGCTACTCCCGCGTTTCGGGCGCAGGCGGCGGGGGCGGGCGGAAGCCCTTGGCGGCGCTTGGTCGGGTCGCCGGTGCCTGGCGGCGACGCTCAGTCTCCGGAGCCGGGCGCCTCGGAAAAGTATTTCTCGAACTTGTCCGATTCGCCGTCATGCTTCTCGGCTTCCGGGTCCGGCTCCTTCTTGATCGTGATGTTGGGCCAGAGCGAGGCGAACTTGGTGTTGATGTCGAGCCAGTGGTCGAGCCCCGGTTCCGTATCGGGCCGGATCGCGTCCGCCGGGCATTCGGGTTCGCAGACGCCGCAATCGATGCACTCGTCCGGATGGATGACGAGCATGTTCTCGCCCTCGTAGAAGCAGTCGACGGGGCACACTTCCACGCAGTCGGTGTATTTGCACTTTATGCAGTTGTCGGTGACGATGTAGGTCATCCGGTCCTTCCTTGCCCCGTCCTTCCCGGCGCATGCGCCGCGAGGCGACATAGACCGCCGCGCCCGCCGGAGCAAGGCGCGCTCAGCCCTCCGCCCCGGCTTCAAGATCCTCGTAGAGCTGCGCCGCCTCCGCCGCCGGCCCCCGCCGCTCCCCGAGCGCGAGGACGCGGACGACGCGCACGTCCCCCGCCTGGCGGAAGGTCAGCACGTCCCCCGGGCGGACGAGCTGATGCGCCTTCTCGGAGCGCTCGCCGTTGAGCCGGAAACCGGCCTCGGCCGCCTTGGCGGCGCCGCTCCGCGCCTTGAAGAACCGCGCGCGCCAGAGCCATTTGTCCACCCTGAGGGCCGCCTCCGGCGTCTCCCCTCCGGCCAAGTCAGCGCTTCAGCTGGCTGAGGATGGCGAAGGGGCTGTCCGGGTCCGGCGCCTTTTCGGGGCGGCGCGGCTTCTCCGCCGGGGGCGGGGCTTCGGGCTTCGGCCCGCGCCTCTTGCCGTCCTTCGGTCCGCGCCCGCCGCCGCCTTCCGCGGCCTCGCCGCGGCGCTTCTCCCCGCGCGGCTTGCCGCCCTCACGACGGTTCCGCCCCTCGCCGGGCGCGCCATCCCGCACTTCCCGCCGCGGCTGGCGCGGGGGGCGGCGGGCGATGGTGAATGTGTAGAAGACCTCCGTCTCCAATGTCGCCGGATCGGATGCCGCCTCTGCGACGACCTCCGGTTCGGGCTCCGGGGCCGGCTCCGCGGGCGCTTCCGACGCAGGCTCGGCCGCCGCCTCCGCGGCGACAGGCTCCGCGGCGACCGGCTCCACGCCGGGTTCGGCCGCGGCGGGCGCCTCGGCGGCCGGTTTGCCCTCGGGCGCGCGCGCCGGCTTCGGCCGCTCGCCGCGCAGCGCGTCGTAGCCGAGACCGCCCATCAGGTCCGCGAACTGCTCCAGCGTCAGCCCGGTGATGGAGAGCATGTCCGCCGCCGCCTCAAAGCCCGCCCGCGCGTCCCGTTCCCGCAGGAGGTCCGCCAGCCGCTCCAGCATGTCGATGCGGATCGCCCGCGCCCCCGCGAGCCGGTAGCCCGCCCTGATCCAGAAGCCGGCCGGCGCCCCCTCGACCTTCGGGATGGTGACGAGGCCGGGCGGCGGGGCGGAGGGGATTTCGTCCAGCCCGTCCTTCAGCCCCCAGAGCACGAGGCGCATCCGCGTCGGCGCAGGCTTCAGGAGGAGCGGCATAAAGACCGAATGCTGCCCGAACCGCACGCCATGCCGGCGAAGCGCCGCGCGCCCCTCCTGGTCCAGCGCCTTCACGTCCTCCGCGATCGGTCGCCGCTCCAGCACGCCGAGCCCCTCGACGAGCTGGAAGGCGAGGCCCTTCGCCATGCCCTTCAGCGCCTCGTCGTCCCGCATCGCGATGAGCGGGGCGAAGAGCGCGGCCACCCGGCGCGTCACCCAATGGCCGAGCCGCCGCTCGATCTTCTGGATCACCGTCGGGTCGAGCGATTCCTCCGCGAAGGCGCGCACCGTGGGGGAGAGGACGTCCGCCCCCGCCTCCAGCCGGCCGACGGCGACCTCTCCCCAGATCAGGCCGCCCTGCTCGGTCAGCTCGATCTCCCCGTCCGGCGCGTTGTAGAACCGGTCCGCCCGGTGGGCGAACCAGCCCTGCAGCGCGGCGAGCGCGGCCGCCTGGAGGCGCCGCCGCTCTTCCGGCGCGGCGCCGGGGTCGGGCGTGAAGCGGAAGCCTTCGATGCGCCCCAGATGCTCGCCCTCGGCCGTCACCCCGCCGGTCTCGTCCACTTCCGCCACCAGGCTCTCCCTGTCCTTCAACCGCCGCATCAGGACCGAGGTCCGACGATCCACGAATTCGCGCGTGAGCGCGAGATGCAGCGCATCCGAGAGCCGGTCCTCCACCTCGCGGGCGCGGCCGCGCCATTCCGAGGGGTCGGCGAGCCAGCCGCCGCGATTCGCCACATAGGACCATGTGCGCATATGCGCGAGCCGGCGGGAAAGCGCGTCGATTCCGCCTTCCGTCCGGTCCAGCCGCGCGATTTCGCCCGCGATCCAGTCGGAGGGTATAGCGCCCTCCGGCGAGAGGAGGAACCGGTAAATCCGCGCGATGAGCCGCGCATGCTCCGCGGCGGAGACCTTCCGGAAATCGGGGATCTGGCACACGTCCCAGAGCCGGCGCACCGCCGCGCCGCCGCGCGTCATCGCCCGTATCTCCTCGTCGAGCCAGAGCTCGCGAAGCGCGAGGAGGTCGTCCGCCTCCCGGGCCCGGCGGAGGCCGGGCCGCGGGGCCGGCGCCTCCAGCGAGGCGATGAGCGCGGGCGCCGTGCCGAATTCGAGCGCGGCGTTCCGCCATTCGAGCGGGCCGGCGGGGGCGAAACTGTGCGTCGTCACCTGCTCCAGCACGTCGTCCGAGAAGGCCGCGGCCTCCCCCGTCACGCCGAAGGTGCCGTCCGCCCGGTGCCGCCCGGCCCGCCCGGCGATCTGCGCGATCTCCGAAGGGGTCAGCGGGCGCGGGCGCCGGCCGTCGAACTTCACCGTCCCCGCGAAGGCGACATGGGAAAGGTCGAGGTTGAGCCCCATCCCGATCGCGTCCGTCGCAACCAGATGCTCCACGTCGCCGTTCTGGTAGAGCGCGACCTGCGCGTTCCGCGTGCGGGGCGAGAGCGCGCCCATCACCACCGCCGCGCCGCCCTTCCGCCGGCGCAGAAGCTCCGCGATGCCGTAGACCTGGTCGGCGGAGAAGGCGACGATGGCGGAGCGGGGCGGCAGGCGGCTGATCTTGCGCTCGCCGGCCCAGCTCAGCGTAGAGAGCCGGGGGCGGGTGACGATCTTCGCGCCGGGGAGAAGCTGCGCGATTCGCCCGCGCATCGTCTCCGAGCCGAGGAACAGCGTCTCCTTCCGCCCGCGGGCGCGCAGCAGCCTGTCGGTGAAGACATGGCCGCGGTCCGGGTCGGCGCAGAGCTGGATCTCGTCCACCGCGATGAAGTCCGCGCCCCAGTCCAGCGGCATCGCCTCCACGGTGCAGATGTAGAACTGCGCCGCCTTCGGCGTGATCTTCTCCTCCCCCGTCAGCAGCGCGACGGAGCCGGGGCCCCGCATCGCCGCGACGCGGTCATAGACCTCCCGCGCGAGGAGCCGGAGCGGAAAGCCCATGATTCCGGAGGTGTGGGAGAGCATCCGCTCGACCGCGTGATGCGTCTTTCCCGTATTGGTCGGGCCGAGCACGGCGAGAACGGTGGAGTTTCGGCCCGTGTCGAAGAGGGACGTCGCGGGGCCCCCGTGGGGCCCAGGCTCGGCGAAGTCGTCCATCCGGGTCTCCGGCGAGGGGGATCAGAGGTCGCGGCCGTCCACTTCGGGCGCAAGGCGCTCCACGGCTTCCTTCGCGCGCGGCAGGGCGGGGTAGAGCCGCTCCACCTCGCGCCAGGCGGCAAGCGCGGCCTGCTTGCGCTCGACCTTTTCGAGAATCATGGCGAAACCGACCAGGGCGGAGAAGTGCCGCGGCTCCAGCGCCAGCGCGCGCTCGATCTCCACCGCAGCGCGCCCGTAATCCTCCTGCAGATAGGCGAGCGTCGCCGCCGCGTTCCAGCCCTCGGCGAAATCGGGGGCGAGGCGCGTGAGGGCGGAAACGTGCATCCGCGCCCGGTCATATTTCTTTTCCGTCAGCGCCTTGCGCGCCCGCTCGAGCAGAAAGTCCATGCTGTCCGAGCCGGATTTCGCCCAGAGCCGGCGAATATCCTCCGCAATGGCCTCGGCCGCCTTCTCCTCCTCTGTCGCGGCGAGTTCGAGGAACAGGCGGTCGAGCGCCTGCTCCCGCGTCTCCGTCTCCGGCGCGGGGGCGAGGGCGGGGGAAAGCTCCTCCAGCGCCGCTGCGGGCTGGGCCGAAGCCGGCGCCGCCCCGAAAGCGAGGCAGAGGAAGAGGGCGTAGGCGGCGGGGCGGATTGCAACCTGGACCATGTTGATGATGATGGGGCGGAGCCCCCATGATGGCAAGGCCCGAGGCGAATGGCGATGAACCGGAAAGCGATGCCGACGTTCGACCTCCCTGCAGCATCGCGGCGCAGCCGATGAGCGCGCCCGCGCCGCTCTACTGCCAGCTCGCCGAGGCGCCGGAGCACGGCCGCGCTGTCTGGCTCCAGGCGCGCGGGCGGCGGGTCCGGGCGGCTTTCTGGGAAGGGTCGGGCAGGGGTGTCGCCCTCATTTTCCAGGGCCGGAGCGAGTATATCGAGAAATACGGTCGCGTCGTCTCCGCCCTTGTCGGGCGCGGCTTCGCCGTCGCGACGCTGGACTGGCGGGGGCAGGGCCTTTCGGAGCGCGCCTTTGCCGATCCGCTCAAGGGCCATGTGCATGACTTCGCCAATTACCAGGTCGATATCGACGCCTTTCTCGCCGCGCCGGAAGTCTCCGCCCTCAAGGGGCCGCGCGTGCTCTTCTGCCATTCGATGGGCGGCTGCATCGGGATGCGGGCGCTTCTGGAAGAGCGGGTGACGCCCGCGGCAACCGTGATGTCCGCCCCGATGCTGGGGATCGAGATGTCGCCGATGCTCCGCTTCGCGGCGGAGACTATGGTCGCGCTCTCCCGCCGTTTCGGATTCGAGAGCGCCTATGCGCCCGCGCCGAAGGCGAAGCAGCCCTACGTCCTCTCGCAGCCGTTCGAGGGCAACCTGCTGACGGGAGACCGGGAGCATTACGAATGGTTCGCCAAGCATCTGGAGGCGGAGCCGGGCTTCGCGCTCGCCGGGCCGACGCTGCGCTGGCTCGGCGCCGCGATCGATGAGACGGCGGCGCTCTCCGCCGCCGTCCCGCCCGGCGGGCCGATGCTCATCGGGCTCGGAGGGGAAGAGAAGGTCGTCTCCGCCGAGACCGTCCGCGCCTTCGCTTCGCGCGCCCCGGATTGCCGGCTCATCGAGTTCCCCCATGCGCGGCACGAGCTCTTTCTGGAGACGGAGGCGGTGCGGACCCGATTCTGGCGCCGGATCGACCGCTTCCTCCGCGAGGTCGGGATTTGAGGCCGGCGCTGCGCCCGGGCGCGCCAGCGGAATTTTCGCCGAAATCCGAGAATATCAATATAATCAGTTACATGAACCCCTTGCACAGCGTGTGCGCACACGCCCGGCGATGAACCAGCCGCCTGAATCCGCCCCCGCCCATCCCGGCTGGCGCGTCGTCGCCGGGTGCTTCGTCATGGCGCTCTGCGCCTGGGGCTGGGGGTTCTACGGCCATTCCGTCTATGTGGCGGAGCTGACGCGGATCATGGGCTGGTCGACCGGCTTCGTCTCCGGCGCGACAACGCTCTATTCCCTGATCGGCGCAGCCGCCATCGTCTGGGTCGGTGACCTCGTCGCCCGGCTCGGGCCGCGCCGCTTCGTGCTCCTCGGCGCCGCGCTCCTCTCCCTCTCGGTCTGGATGCTCGGCGGGATCGAGACGAAGGCGGAGCTTCTGCTCGCCTATCTCGTGATGACGGGCGGCTGGGCCTGCCTTTCCGGCGCCGCCGTCTCCACCCTGATCGGCCTCTGGTTCGACAGGCGGCGCGGCCTCGCCCTCAGCCTCGCGATGAACGGGGCGAGCGCGGCGGGGGTGATCGTCGCGCCTGCGCTCGTCGCCGCGATCCACGCCTGGGGGTTCGAGGCCGCGCTCCGCGGCTCCGCACTCGTGATCCTCGCCGCGCTCGTCCTCGTCGCCTTTCTCGCGATGGGGCCGCCGCCGGTCGACCCCGCCGCCGCCGCTTCGCGGGCGGCGCCGCAGGGCAGGGGGCGCGTGCTCCGCTCGCGCGCCTTCTGGGCCGTCTCCGCGCCCTTCTGCGTCGCGCTTTTCGTTCAGGCTGCGGTGCTCGTCCATCTCGTCGCCTGGCTCGCGCCGCGGCTCGGGCCGCAAGGGGCCGCCTTCGCGCTGACGGCGGCGACGGGCGCGGCGATCCTCGGCCGCTTCGCCTTCGGCGCGGTCGTGGACCGGATCGACCAGCGCCGCGCCGCTGCGCTTTCCATGCTTTCGCAGGCGGCGGCGCTCGTCCTGATGCTTGCGACGCCTTCAGACGCGGCGCTCTACGCAGGGGCGGCGATCTACGGCTTCTCGGTCGGCAATCTCATCACCCTGCCGTCCCTGATCGTGCAGCGGGAGTTCCCGGCGGGGGATTTCGCCCGCGTCGTCGGCCTTGCGACGGCGACGCAGCAATTCGCCTACGCCTTCGGGCCCGGCGCGGTCGGCCTCTTCCGCGACGCCGCGGGGGGCTATGGCTGGCCGCTCTCGCTCCTCGTCGGGCTCGAGGTCGCGGCGGCGGCGATGGTCGTATTTCTTCGCCCGCCCCGTCAGGCGGCGTAGGGCGCGAGGAGGGCGAGCGCCTCGGCGTGAACCTCTCGCGACCCGGCGGCGAGCACCTGCCCGCCCGCGTCCGCCGGCCCGCCGCGCCAGTCCGTCACGATCCCGCCCGCCGCCTCGATCACCGCGATGGGCGCCTGCACGTCATAGGGCTGCAGCCCCGCCTCGATCACGAGATCGACCTGCCCGAGCGAAAGGAGCGCGTAGCCGTAGCAGTCGAGCCCGTAGCGCGTCAGCCGCGCGCGGGCGCTCACCGCCCGGAAGCCCTCCCGCTCCCGCTCCGTCCCGATCTCGGGGAAGGTGGAAAGCAGCGTCGCCTCGGTCAGCGCGACGCCGCGCCGCGCACGAAGCGGGCGCGACTCGACCCCCCGCCGCCACTCCGCCCGCCCGAAGCCGCCGGCGAAGCGCTCGCCGGTGAAGGGCTGGTCGATGAGGCCGAAAACCGGCCGCGCCCCGTCATGCAGCGCGACGAGAACGCCGAAGACGGGCGCGCCGCATAGGAAGGCGCGCGTGCCGTCTATCGGGTCGAGCACCCAGGTCAGCCCGCTCGTTCCCGCCTTCGCCGCCTCCTCCTCGCCGAGGATGGCGTCGACGGGGCGGAGCCGGGCGCGCGCGGCGCGCATCGCCGCCTCCGCCTCCCGGTCCGCCAGCGTCACCGGGTCGAAGCCGGCGGCGGCCTTGTTCTCCGCTTCGAGGCCAAGGCTGCGGAACCGGCGCAGGATGGGCTCCCGCGCCGCGTCCGCCGCCGCATGGGCCGCGCCGATCAGGCTCTCGATCTCGTCTTCGCGCATGAAAAAGGTCCGGCCGCCCCCGCGCCGGACCTTCCTTCAGCCGCGCCGCCCGGTCAACCGCGCGGCGGGGATTTCGCCTCAGGCGGCGTCCGAGAGGACGCGGGCGAGTTCGAACAGCCGGCGGCGCTGCGCCTCCGGGATCGCGTAGTAGGAGCGCACGAGTTCGAGCGCCTCCTTGTCGGCCAGCAGGTCTCCCTGCGCGCCGCGCTTCGCCTCGGCTTCCTCGGTCAGCGCCTCGGCGCCTTCGAGGCCCTCGAAGAAGAAGGAGATCGGCACGTCGAGCGCTGCCGCGATGTCCCAGAGTCGGGAGGCGGAGATGCGGTTCATCCCCGTCTCGTACTTCTGGATCTGCTGGAACTTGATCCCCACCTTCTCGCCAAGCTGCTGCTGGGTCATCCCCACCATCCAGCGGCGATGCCGCGCGCGCATTCCGACATGAACGTCCACAGGGTGCTTCATCGTTTTGATCTCCCACAAGCGATCTCACCTGCGGGTTGATATGCAAGGCTCGTGCCAAAACCGGAGCGTGCTCGCCTCTGATGCGCGAAACTTCGCGCCGGCGCCCTAATGGGTTGCAGAGTCGCGCGAAATTATATGAGGCGCGGAAGCGCCGCCCGGATCGCGTGAAAGGCGAGTGAAGGCGGCGCGCGCAATTTTCACGAAGTTTGCAGAATGCGAAGCTTTTTGCGATGACGGGTTGTCACGCCTTCGCGTTTCGCAACTCACGCTTGCGCTCATGCGGGTCGAGCAACCGCTTTCGCAACCGAAGGTGGCCCGGGGTCACCTCCAGCAACTCATCGTCGCCGATATAGGCGATGGCCTGTTCGAGGCTCATGCGCAGCGGCGTGGTCAGCACAACGGCCTCGTCCTTGCCCGCGGCGCGAATGTTGGTGAGCTGCTTCCCCTTGAGCGGGTTGACTTCGAGGTCGCCGGGCCGGGAATTCTCCCCGATGATCATGCCCTCATAGATCGCCTCGCCGGCGCCGATAAAGAGCGTGCCGCGATCCTCCAGGTTGAAGAGCGCGTAGGCGACGGACTTGCCCTCCTGCATCGAGATCAGCACGCCGTTCCGCCGCCCGGGGATCGCGCCCTTGTGCGGCGCCCAGGAATGGAAGAGCCGCGCCATGACGCCGGCGCCGCGCGTGTCGGTCAGGAACTCGCCGTGATAGCCGATCAGCCCGCGCGAGGGGGCGTGGGCGATGATCCGGGTCTTGCCGCCGCCGCCGGGCCGCATCTCCCGGATTTCCGCCTTGCGCTGGGTCATCTTCTCGATCACCGCGCCGGCGTATTCCTCGTCCACGTCGATGGTGACTTCCTCGATCGGCTCCAGCCTCTCGCCCCCCTCCTCGCGGAAGAGGACGCGGGGGCGGGAGATCGAGAGTTCGAAACCCTCGCGCCGCATCGTCTCGATGAGGACGCCCATCTGCAACTCGCCCCGCCCGGCGACCTCGTAGGCGTCGCCCTCCGGCGTCGGCGTGACGCGGAGCGCGACATTGCCCTCCGCCTCCCGCATCAGGCGGTCGCGGATGACGCGGGACTGCACCTTGTCCCCGTCCCGGCCCGCCAGCGGGCTGTCGTTCACCCCGAAGGTGACGGAGATGGTCGGCGGGTCGATCGGGCGGGAGGCGATGGGCGCCTTCACCTCCGGCGCCGCCAGCGTGTCCGCCACGGTCGGCTTCGACATGCCGGAAAGCGCCACGATGTCCCCCGCTTCGGCGCGGTCCACCGGCACGCGCTTCAGGCCCCGGAAGCCGAGCACCTTGGAGACGCGGAAGCGCTCGATCTCCGCGCCGTCGCGGCTGATGGCGCGGATCGCGTCGCCGGGGGAGACGGCGCCCTGCTCGATCCGCCCCGTAAGAAGCCGGCCGAGGAAGGCGTCCGCCTCCAGCGTCGTCGCCAGCATGGCGAAGGGCTCGCCCTCCCGCCCGATCTGCGCGGGGGCGGGGACGTGCTTCATCACCGTCTCGAAGAGCGGCGCGAGGCTGTCCCTCGGCCCGTCCAGCGTCAGGTCGGCCCAGCCGTTGCGGCCGGAAGCGTAGAGCACGGGAAAGTCCAGCTGCCCCTCGTCGGCGTCGAGCGCGACGAAGAGGTCGAACACCTCGTCCAGCGCCCGGTCCGGCTCCGCTTCGGGCTTGTCCACCTTGTTGAGGCAGACGATGGGCCGGAGGCCGAGGGCGAGGGCCTTCGACGTGACGAACTTCGTCTGCGGCATCGGGCCTTCGGCTGCGTCCACAAGGAGAACCACGCCGTCCACCATCGAGAGGATGCGCTCCACCTCGCCGCCGAAATCGGCGTGGCCGGGCGTGTCCACGATGTTGATGCGCGCGCCCTGCCATTCGACGGAGGTGCACTTGGCGAGGATGGTGATCCCGCGCTCGCGCTCCAGGTCGTTCGAATCCATGGCGCGCTCGTCCATCGCCTGATTGGCCCGGACGGCGCCGGACTGCTTCAGAAGCTCGTCCACAAGCGTCGTCTTGCCATGGTCGACATGCGCGATGATGGCGATATTCCTGAGCTCCATGCGGGCCCGCTCCTCTTTCCGGTCGCGCGCCCTCTAGGGCGCCCGAGGCGATTTGGCGAGGGGCGAATGGGCGCGGGGGCCTCAGGCGGGGGCGATCCGCCGCCCGGCGTTGCTGCGGCGCAGCACCGCGTCGAGGGAAAGCGGGCCGGCCCCCTTCACGACGAGGAGGGCGAGGAGAAAGATCCAGAGCGCCCGCTGGTCCATGATCGCCGCCCCCGGCAGGCGGTCGAAGAGGGCGCCGATCGTCGCCGTGTCGGCCCCGTGGAAGGCGATGTCGACATAGCTTTGCACGATGACGAAGCCGATCATCCCGAGCGCGGCGAGGCGGGTCAGAAGCCCGAGTGCGATGAGAAGCGGAAGCAGGAATTCAGCGTAAGTCCCTGCTGCAACGACGAGCCCCCACGGAACCGTCGCGATCTGCGAACTGTCATAGCCCGCCGCCTCCATCTGCGCCGGCAGGATCTGGACATAGGCGCCGTCCGAGATCGTGAAGAAGCCGGCGAGCCCGTCCCCAACCTTCGTCAGCGCGCTGTTCCAGTAATAGCCGAAGAGCACCGCGGCGAAGACGAGCCGCGCCGCCGTGGCCGCGAACCAGCCGCCGAGCGCGCGCTCGACCGCGCCGAAGGCGGCGTCATGCGCCGCGCGAAGGGTCGCGAACAGGGTCATCGTTCACTCCTCGATTTCTGCGATCAGACCGGCCTCGAAGGCCCGCGCGAGTTCGGTGGAAAGGTCGAACGCGCCCGCGGCGGCGCGCTCCGCCATCGCGCCCAGCGTCTCGCCCGCCAGCAGCGCCGCGGCGAACGCCGCCTCGCCCGGCTCCGCGATGCGGACCAAGACGTCCGCTCCGGGGCGGGAGACGACGGCCGTCTCTTCGCGGGCCAGATCGACGGCGGGGCCGTCCCGCCCCGTGGACGCGGCCCAGAGGCTGACGACGGGATGGCGGGAGGCGACAAGGCGCAAGGCGGGATGCGGGCGAAGCCGCGCGCTCTCCGCTCGCCCGGGCGGAAGCGCGGCGAGGCGGGCGCCGGCGAGCGGCCCCGCCTCCGCTTCGTGGAAGGCTTCGAGCCAGGCCCGCTCCAGCCGCGCGACATCCCCGAGCCAGGGGAGGCCGGCTGCGGGCGGGAAGGCTTCGATCCAGTCCGGAAACGCCTCGCCGTAAAGCAGCATCACCGGGCTCCGCGGCGGGAAGGCGCGGACATGGAGCGCGGCGGCGGCGTCGAAGAAGGCCTCGCCCGTCAGCGCCCGCACCGCCGGATAGGCCGCGCCGAGCGCCGCGGCGAGCCCGGCGACGACATTGTTACGATGAACGGCGAAGCGCGCGCCGCCGGGCGCGGGCGCCGCCGGGTCGAGCAGGGCGGCGGCCATCGCCGCCTCGGCCTCAGCCGGCGAGCGCATGGGGCCGCGCCGCCTGCATGATCTGCTCGGCCGCCGTCGCCTCGGCGAGCAGTATGTCGAGGGCGGGGATATCCGCATCCCATTCGATCAGCGTCGGCAGGGGGCCGCTCCCCGCGAGGGCGCGGGCGTAAAGCGACCAGACCGCCTCGCTCACCGCGCGGTCATGCGCGTCGATCAGCAGCCTCTCGCCGCCCGGGCCCGTCTCCACCGCATGGCCGGCGAGATGGACCTCGCCGACAAGATGGAGCGGGAAGGCGTCCAGATACCTCTCCGCGTCGAAGCCGCGATTGGCGGCGGAGACGAAGACGTTGTTGACGTCGAGGAGGAGCCCGCATCCCGTCCGCCGTGCGACCTCGCGCAGGAAGTCGATCTCGTCCATCGTCGCGCCTTCGAAATCCACATAAGCGGAGGGGTTTTCGAGCAGCAGCGGAACGCCGAGCGCCTCCTGCGCCTCGTCCACATGGTCCGCCACGCGGGCCAGCGTCGCTTCCGTGTAGGGCAGCGGCAGGAGATCGTTGAAGAACACGCCCTCATGCGTCGACCAGGCGAGATGTTCGGAGAACCGCGCCGGAGCGTAGCGGTCGACGAGGGCGCGGAGCCGCGCGAGATGCGCGCGGTCGAGCCGCCCCTCCCCGCCGATGGAGAGCCCGACGCCGTGGAGCGAAAGCGGCCAGCGCTCGCGGATCGCGGAGAGCATCCGGTGCGGCGGGCCGCCGGCGCCCATGCAGTTCTCCGCATGGATCTCGAAGAAGCCGACATCCGGCTCCGTCGCCATGATCGCGGCGAAATGCTCGGGCTTGAAGGAGACGCCCGCGCGGGGCGGCAATCCGGCCATGTCGTCCTCCCGGTCAGTCCCGGGCGCATCGCTGCGCCCGGGACATGTGGTTCAGGCCTGCGGCAGGTCGCGGTCGAGCGGCTCGAGCGAGCCCTTGCGGCCTTCCGGCAGCTGGAACTCGGCGGATTGCTCGACGCCGTATTTCAGGCAGTCGCCGGCGGGCACGAGCGTCCAGGCGTTGCCCTGCCAGTCCACCGTCGAGGTGCCGGCGCAGGTGGTCCCGGGGCCGGCGGCGCAGTCGTTCTTGCCGGCGAGGGAGACGCCGTAGCACTTCTCCTTGGCCTGCGCCTCCGCCGGCGTCACATGCGACACGGCGGAGACTGCGGCGGCGAGCGCGGCCGCGGCGGCGAGGCTGGTTCCTGTCTTCATCTGGTCTTCTCCCTTCGGTCGGTCAGTTGGTCACCGGCGCGGTTCCGGCTGGCAGTTCCGGCACGGGCCGGGCGGAGGCTTCCTTCGCCTCGATGCCGGGCCAGTTGGCCTCGGACGCCGTCAGATTGCCGGCGATATCGGCCTCCCACATCTCGGCGACGGACTTCTGGAGGTTGAGGTAGAGCTTGCCGTCCACGATCCGCCAGAGCTGCGGGTCGCCCGGCACCTTGCCGCCCTTGGCGACTCCGAAGGCGCAATGCCCGTCATATTGCGGGGCGAAAGCCGCCGGGTCGGCGAGGAAGCGGTCGCGGTTCTCCGCCGTCGCGAAGGCGAACTTGGCGCCGTTGTACTCGGCGGTGATCGAGGCCTTGCCCGGCGTCGGCGCCGGCTGCTGGCCGCCGACCGGGGCCTGCTCCTTGTCGAAATAGGCCACGACGTCATAGCCGGAGGCGGCGTAGCCGCTCGCGTCGAGATATTGAGGCCCCGCGAAGGCCGCGCCCGCCATGCCGAGGATCAGCGCGCCGGCGGCGGCGAGGTTGCGGAAGGTCGAACCCATATTGGTCTCCTTTGTCGTTGCGGCGAGAGGTCCGCCGCAATGCTTCCTCTTCGCGAGGGCCGGGCGCTTCGTTACGCGGATGACGCCCGGCTCACGCGCACGTGACAGGCCGGCCGCGCGCGTTGACGGCGCGCCGCGCGCCGCCCAGCTTCCGCTCATGGAGCACGAGGCGGCAGGAACGGGAGACGCGGCGCCGCGGGAGCGGCGCTGGTCAGCCCTCATGATCGCAGCGCGGGAGGGGGACCGGGCCGCCTATGCGCGGCTCCTCGCCGAGGTCGCGGAGGCCCTCCGCCCGGCGATCCGCGCGCGGCTCGCCCGGCTCGGTTTCGACGCCGCCCATGCCGAGGACGCGCTGCAGGAAACGCTGATCGCCCTCCACGAGAAGGGCGGCACATGGGACGGGCGACGCCCGATCACCCCCTGGATACGCGCCATCGCCCGGCACAAGGCGCTCGACCTCGCGCGCCGGCTCGGCCGCGCCCGTGCGCGGACCGCGGCTGCGCCGGTGGAGGACTGGGCGGAGCGCATCGCCGCGGAGGAAGCCGCGCCGCCGGCGCCGGCGGAGGCCGCGCATCTCGTCGCCGCCCTGCCGCGGCGGGAGCGCGGCGTCGTCTCCGCGCTTGGGCTGGAAGGCCTCACGGTCGCCGCCGCCGCGATGCGGCTCGGCATGAGCGAGGGCGCGGTGCGCGTCGCCTTCCATCGCGGCCTCGCCCGCCTCCGGGCGCGTGCGGAGCGGGCGTGATGCGGACGGAAGACCTCATCAGCCGGCTTTCCGACCAGCCGCCGCGGCGCGAGGCGAGCCTCGACCAGCGGCTCGGCGCGGCCCTCCTCGTCGCGGGGGCGGGCGCGGCGCTCGTGATCGCGCTTCTTGACGGGTTGAGGCCCGATCTCCTCGCCTCCGCCACGGGAGCGGCGGGGATCGTGAAGTTCGGCTGCGGAGCCGCGCTCGGCCTCGCCGGATGGCGGCAAGCCTGCCGCCTCTCCCGCCCGGGCCTTTCCGCCTTCTGCCCGGTCGCCACGGCGCTCTTCGTCATCGCCGCCGCGCTCGCCGGTCTCGGCCTCGACGGTGTGGCGCGGGCGCCGGCCTTCGGGCTCGGCCTCGCGCTGGATTGCGCCCTTCCGATCCTCGCGCTCGCCGCGCCCGCGCTCGCGCTCGGCCTCGCGGCGCTCCGCTCCGGCGCCCCGACCCGTCCGGCCCTCGCCGGCGCGGCCACAGGCCTCGCCGCCGGCGCCGCGGGCGCCCTGGCCTTCGCGACGACCTGCCCGGCGAACGACCCGCTCTTCGTCATTGTCGCCTACGGATCGGCGCTCGCCGGAATGTCCACTCTTGGCGCGCTGGCGGCGCCGCGCGTTCTCAGGTGGTGAATCGCCCGGCCCGCCCGCAATGCCGTGGTGTTATGGTGGGTGATGAAGGGCTCGAACCTTCGACCCGCTGATTAAGAGTTTGCGGCCAGAGATTTTCAGGGGTGAACATAGCAGAACCTAACCCACTGACAAATATCACATATAGCTAGACATCCTGCTCATTCCATCTCATTCTTAACCTCTCTTACGGGCGTTTTTTCCGAGACTAGGATGAGACTAACGGACCTCCAGATCAAAAAACTGCGGGCCCCGGAACGGGGTCAGAAGACCTATTTCGACGAGGCCCTGCGCGGCTTCGGCGTCCGCGTCAGCCAGGGCGGCGCGAAGTCGTTCGTCGTCATGTTCGGCGAAGACCGTCGGCTCAAGACGATCGGGCGCTATCCCGACATCGGTCTCGCCGAGGCGCGCATCGAGGCGAAGCGGTTCCAGGCGGACGCGGCGCTGTCCGAACCGGTCGCCGCCTCGACGATACCCGACATCGCCTTTCTCGAGGCGCGTGAGCGGTTCCTCCGTGACAGCGAGCGCCGGACGAAGCCCCGGACGTCGCAGGAATATCGCCGTCTTCTCGAGCGGCACTTCGCCTTCGACAAGCAGCTCGCCCAGATCCGGCGCGCCGATGTGATGCGCGTCGTGGAGACGCTCGGCGCGACGCCGTCCGAGCAACGCCATGCCTTCGTCGCGATCCGCACGATGATGAACTGGTGCTTCAAGCACGGCCTGATCGAGAGCTCGCCCGTGCCGCCTCTGACCTATGGCGCGCCGACGCGCAGCCGTTACCTTTCGGACGCGGAGCTGGCCGCCGTCTGGCGTCGCGCGGCTGAGTTCGGCCCTCCGTTCGGGACGATCGTGAAGCTTCTGATCCTCACGGGGCAGAGGCGCGGCGAGATTGCGGGATTGCGCCGCGGCTGGATCGCAGACGGCTGCGTGACGTTCCCGGAGGGCTTCACGAAGAACAGCCGGGAGCATCGTCTCCCGCTCGGGCCGATGACGCAGGAGATCGTCGGCGGCGTCGACGGGGGAGGCGACCTTCTCTTCCCCGCGCGCGGCGGAACGGAAGGGCCGTTCAACGGCTGGTCGAAGGCCAAAAGACAGTTCGACAAGCCGCTCAGGATCGCGCCCTACACGCTTCACGATCTCCGCCGGACCTTCGCCTCCAACCTCGCGCGGCTCGGGACGCCGATCCACGTCACCGAGCGGCTTCTCAATCATGTCTCGGGAACGCTCTCAGGCGTCGCGGCGGTCTACAACCGCCACAGCTACGCCGACGAAATGCGGGCGGCGATCGAGGCCTACGAACGCCACCTGAACGAGATCATTGCCGCCCATCCCGGTTGACAGAATCGCAAGTTCGTCATGAATTTTTCGAACTGACTGAGGGCGTATTTCGGAGAGGGGGGGCAATGCACGAGTACAAGACGGCGCGGTCGATCTTCGGGTTCATGGAGTTCTGTTCCTGGGCCCTCGTGGTTGTCGGCGTGATCGTTTTTCTCGCCGGCTTTGCCGGCGGGCGGGCGCTCGCCGGAGCCGCGGGAATGGTCGGGGCTCTGCCCGGACTTCTGATGGTCTTCGTCGGCATCCTCTCAGTGATGCTCGTCCAGATTGGACGCGCCGCGGTCGACACGGCGGAGATGACCGGCAAGCTTCTGAACAATTCGACCGAGGAGCTGGCGATTCTGAAGGCGCAGAACGCCCGCTCGCTCGCACAGTCCGGCGGCATGGCGAAGACCGTCGAAACGCCGCCGGCTGCGGTGAAGAGCGCGCCGCCCGCGACGCCAGTTCCGTCGTCCGTTCGTGACGAGCAGCCGCGCGAACGGCCAGTCGCCCCGACGCCAGCGCGCGAGGCCGTCGCGCCGCCGGCGACGAACGAGCGGATCGAGCCTGTCTTCTCGACGCCCGCATCGGCAGAGCGGAAGCTGCTCCACAACGGCAAGACGATCCGGATCACCGATGACGGCGCATTCGTGGGAATGCTCCGCTTCAACGATGTCGAACCCGCCAAGGTCTTCATCGACGAGACGCTCATCCCGAGCGAACGCGGCGAACAGCGGTAGGTGAGCGAGGACATGAAGCTCTCCGCCGGGGCCCTCTACGCGCTCGCGCTCCTTTTCGTGCTTATCGGCCTGCCCGCGATGGTCCTGCCGCTGATCGGAGCGCCGCTGCTGCTGGTCGGCTATCTCTGCTACCTCGCCGCCGGCAAGGCGAAGCGGAAGGCGCGGGAGCTGGAAGTGCGTCGACAGCTCGGCGGCTGACGCGTAGGCTTCCCGCGTCCTCGAGGGAAACCCCGGGGCGTCGCGACGCTCCTCATCAAGGAGTGTTCGCGATGAAACTGCTCACAAAGACGGAGGTCCGGAACCGGGTCTGCTACTCGCCTCAACACGTCGCCCGCCTGGAGAAGGCCGGTCTGTTCCCGAAGCGGATACAGCTCGGCCCGAACCGGGTCGGATGGGTGGAAGAGGAGATCGATGCGTGGATCCAGGCGCGGATCGATGAACGTGATCGCTCCTGACCGGAGCAAACCTGGGGCGCTGGAGACAGCGCCCCCTTTTTTTCGGGCCGTCGACGCTTTCGCCCGGCTTGCCGGTTTCCCGAAATGTAGTAAGATGTAGTGAATGACTGCGATCACGAATGAGGCCGACATGGCGAACCGCGCCGTCCTCTCCGTTCACACCAAGCCCGAAACCTCGGAGCGCCTCGGCAAGCTGGCCGAAGCCTCCGGCCGCACCAGGTCGGCGCTCGCGAACGAGGCGCTCGAGACCTTTCTCGATCACCAGGAATGGATGATCGCTGAGATCGAACGGGGGATCGAAGACGCCCGCGCGGGGCGGGTCATCGAGCACGCCGACATGCGGGCCTTCGCGGCGTCGCTTGCCGCCACCGGTAATCCGTCGAAGGCATGAGGCTTCTCTGGACGGAGCGCGCGCGGGACCATCTCGCGGCACTCCACGGCTACATCGCCGGGGAAGATCCCGCAGCGGCTGATCGCGCTCTTCTCCGTATCCTCGACCTCACCGAGACTGTGCTCGTGGAACACCCGCGCGGCGGCCGACCCGGCCGCGTGGCCGGCACGAGGGAGCTGGTGATCACGGGGACGCCGTACATCGTGGCCTACGAAATCGTCGGCGATGCGATCACCGTCCTCGCCGTGCTTCATGGTGCGCGTCGCTGGCCTGGCGCCTTCTACTAAGTGTCATCGGACACGAGACATTCGATAAAGGAGGGAATTAGGGTCCAGAGCCCGCCTCTTCGAACAAAGAAGGATGGATGACTTATCTGAGCGCTTGGGCGCCTTATTTTAGCAGTGCAACCTTGAGCGCGAAGGGCGGGGAGCGGACTGATTGCTGTGCAGCGTGGTAGTCGCAGCGAAAACGTCAAAGCGGTCAGTCTTATAGCGCTCGGCGAGGTGAACTTGTGCTGGTTCTGAGGTGCGGAAAGCCGACTGATATCGCTGCGTAGACAGAGAGCCAGCTCGACTAGAAGCGCGCGATCAGCGAGCACTCAAACCGCGCTTGTTGACCGCCCGCTGCAGCGCGTCGGGCTTCCTCTACCGACGAAGCATGATACGTCTGGAGCAGACGGAAGGGAGTTCAGAATGGTAAACGGGTCGAATGCCGATATGGACAAGGACGATGTCGAGGGGCTCGACATGGAGCCAGAGGCATCTCGTACGGATTATCCTCTGGAAGACGTAATGGTCAGAACCGAGACGCGCTCCGCTCGCGAGGTTGTGGAACGCATCGGCAAAGGCCGCTACATCATGGATCCCGAATTCCAAAGGGCATTCGTTTGGGACGTCGAGAAGCAGTCAAAGCTCATTGAGAGCTGCGTCATGCGCATTCCACTTCCGGTATTTTACGTGGCAGAGGCGACGGACGGCCGAATTATCGTTGTCGACGGGCTGCAGCGCCTTACGACCTTCTCACGGTTCCTAAAGAACGAGTTCAAGCTTAGTGGCCTGAGTCCCAAGCAAGGTACTCCACACTATTTGGAGGGAAAGTTCTTCAAAGATCTCGAGCCGAGGCTACAAGAGCGGATCGAAGACACTCAGCTGGTACTTTACATTCTCGACAGGAAGGCACCCGAGGCTGCTCGCCTCGATATATTCGACCGTGTGAACAGCGGGTCGCCGCTCACCCGTCAGCAGATGCGCAACGCGCTTTATTCGGGAATTGCGACGCAATGGCTGCGGGAGCAGGCTGCCTCGATGGAATTTCAGAAGGTCAACGCAGGTTCCTTGAAGTCAAAGACCATGCGGGATCGAGAAGCCATAAACCGTTTCGCCGCGTTCTATTCTCTGGGCCACAAGTCCTATGTGAGCGGTGAGATGGACGAGTTCCTGGCGCGGGCGCTTGCGCATATGAATTCAGCTTCCCCCTCGGAACTTGGTGAAATGCAGAACCGTTTCCGCCACTCCATGAAATGGAACCATCGTCTTTTCGGCTTGCAGGCCTTTCGGAAATCGCTGAAGGAAAATAATCCCAATGTACCGCGCACCCCGCTGAATATTTCCATGTTCGATGTCTTCTCATTCTGTTTCGCCAAGATAAGCGAGAATCATCTGCTGGCGGATGAAGCGGGCTTCAAAAGCAAGGTGGTCTCCCTGATGCAGGACGATGAATTCATCTTCCAGGTCAGCTACTCGACCAACAGTGGGAGTCAGGTGACGGGCCGGTTCGAAAAGGCGTTCGAAAAATTTGGGGGATATTTGGTATGAGCTTTCGTATATCCGTCGAGGGGTTCAAGTGCTTTGATCACCTTGAACTCGACCTTTCGGGTCTGACACTTTTTACCGGGTTCAACGGCGCGGGAAAGTCCACCGCGATTCAGACCCTGCTTCTGGTGAGCCAGTCGCTTCGCATCGCACCCAATGGCGACAGGATCGATCTGGACGGACCTTTGCTGCATCTCGGGACCGCACATGACGTTGCGAGATCAGCGAGCCAAGGACGCATCGCGATCGCTTTCGAAGAGGATGGCGTCCAAGCGATGTGGAGCCTGACGGCAGAGCGCAGGGTCCGCTACCTGAAGGTCGAGAAGGCACGGTTCTCTGCCGATGGCGAAGGCGTCGACACGACCGGTGTCGCGGCGCCCCTCGGCCATGCCGCATCAGCCTTGTGCGAGAAGGTCAGTGGATTGACGTTCCTGGGTGCTTCGCGGCTGTTCTCCAACACGGCCTGGCCGTCCCCGCCGATCACGACACCTTTTGGCGATGTCGGGAAATCGGGGGAGTTCGCGCCTTATTGGCACTTTCAGATCGCGGATGAGGAAGTCCCCGAGGAGCGTCGGCATCCGGGCGAGGAACGCACCACCGTGCGTGGCCAGGTTGATGCCTATCTGTCGCAGCTTTTCCCCGGGGCGATGGCCAATACCGACCAATTGGTCGGGTCCGATCTGATCAGGCTCGATCTCGCACTTGAGTCCTCGGGATGGGTGAGGCCGGGAAACATCGGCTTCGGATTGACCTACGCCTTTCCCTTGATCGTCGCGATGCTGGCCGCCCGGCCTGGACAACTGGTGATCGTGGATAGTCCGGAAGCGCATCTTCACCCACGCGCCCAATCGGAATTTGGGAGGATCGTCGCGCGTTTCGCGGCAGCGGGTGTACGCATGCTGGTTGAAACCCATAGCGATCATTTCCTCAATGGCGTTCGCCTCGCCATCAAGCAGGGGGCATTGGCTCCAAGCCAGGCCGCAATATATTTCTTCGGCGGCGCTTCCCAAAAGGACCATGGTGTTCAGAAGCTGATTATTGACGACAGCGGCGAGATTGATCGCTGGCCGTCGGGCTTTTTCGATCAGGCAGAGAGCGACCTTGGCCAACTTCTCGGGCTGTTGGGCTAGATGGATCTCCACCTGAACGATCTGTCGCTTGGCGGCCAATTCGACACGCGCGTGCAGGCCGTTGACGCGCTTCTTGGTATCTTCGCAAAGGCTCAGAAGCGAAGGTTCAGGTTGGTGGTCTCGCGGGGACTGCTTTCCAGACCTGCTGTCGGGACTATGTCGCTGATCAACATAATCGCTGCCGCGCGCCAGACGGAACGGGCGCTCCTCCTCAACTGGCTTGGAAAGAGCGGCCCGTTCTCCGATGATGAGCCAATGGAAACGGCGGATGATCTTTGGTGGTTGGATGAGGATGATGTCACCGATCAGGGTTTGGGCGCTGCCGGGCGGAAGCTTCTCGTCGGCGAGGCCGCGTCTTCCTTCAGCCTGACCCACGGATCGTCTTCCCGGTTCGAGCAATCGCCTTTGGAGGTGCTGCAGGGCCTGCCTGGTGAGCCGCTTTGGATCGCCTCGGTGGTCAATTATTGGGAACTGGCTGGGCTCGAAGCTTTGGACAGCTCGATCGAAGTGGAGCCTGAGAACTGGGACAGCTTCATTTCCACCTGCATCAGCCGCTATCCCAACCTGATGATCGACGAGCAGAATTTCACCGCGGGCCTGAAGAAACACCCCTTCCATAGAAATGTCGTTCGTCGCGGGTTCGTGCTGCTCAAGGTGCTCGACGATCTCGCAGGAGGTATCGGCAGCGATGGCGCCCTGTCCGAACCTGCCCTGAGATTGCTCGAGGACTATTTCCAGGGCGGCAAGGCGTTGTTTTCCGACGAAGAGCCGCAGGACAAGCATGTGTTCATTTTCCGCGACAACAGCAACGGGAGCGATATCTATTGCTCTTGGCACGGAAAAGTCAAAACTCCCCAATTTCGCCTACACTTTCAATGGCCGGTTCCCGTCGGGCAGAGATACATTAAAGTGCTGTACTTTGGGGAGAAATTGACGAAGTGGTAGGCGATGGGGAGTGTCGAGTGATGAATGCGATCGAAGGTTAGCATCATCCCTTGGGAAAGCACCAAGCGCTTGGTTCAGTCTGCTTCGCTGCCATCGTTGCCTGGACATTGCTGCGGCGTCGGCCGAGTGTCAGCTTTCGAGGATGCGGCCGCGCAGCAGCCACGAGGCTCGACCGGCCGCTTTGGGCCGTTGATGTAGGCTCTGAGCGCGCCTGCGAATTTCCGGAAAGTCTGCATAGCGGATGGTCAGACCGTCTTCCACGCAACCGAAACCGTACGCTGGGTAGCCTCGGATCCTCTTTCGGCTGGCGCGAACCAAAGGCGTTTCGGACACGCCGTCCGCGCCCCGCATGACCGACAGAATTCCGCGCGTTACCACGACCAAGCGCAGCTCAGCATACCCATAGAAGATACCCAACCTCTATGGGTATCCCGTATGTGGAAACATACGGGGCCATTCCTGGCCATTCCGTCACACAGTCGTCAGGGCGAAGCCCATGACTTCACCCCCTCGTTCGGCTCCCAAAGGGAGACCGACCGGATCGTCCCGGGCGCGGATCAGGGACACGCGCCCGCTACGACCTCGAGAGGCTGAAGTCATGGCCTCCGGCCAGACGACTGTGGACGGGAGGATTCCCTGAAAGGGATACCATTCAGGATCAGCCGTTCTCCTCACAACGATCCCGATACGGGGTACAATACATCCGGGCCAGTTCCTTCATGACGCCGGCTCACATCGGGCGGCCCTGCCACCACACGGGGCGCCCGGCCCGGTCCTTGGGACGGCGTCACCATGGAGTTCGATCCCGCACATCGCTTTCAGCATCGCTACATTCTCGGCAAGACCGGCGTCGGCAAGTCGACGCTGATGCTCGCCCTGATGCTCGAGGACATCGCCGCCGGCGATGGGCTTTTCTATATCGATCCGCATGGCGAGGACGCCGACCGGCTGCTCGAATACATCCCCGAGCATCGCCGGCGCGACGTGATCCTGTTCGATCCCTCCGATCCGGCGCATCCGCAGCCGATCAACGTCCTCGCGGATGTGGCGCCGGACTGGCGACCGTTTATCGCGACCTCCATCGTCGACACGTTCAAGAGCGTCTGGGGTTATGACGGTCTTGCGACGCCGGTGATGGATCAGGTCCTCTACAACGCCGCCGCCGCGCTTCTCGACGCGCCGAAGGCGACGCTCTTCGGAATCTGGCGGATGCTGACCGACGATCGGTACCGCGAGGCGGTGCTCGTCCACGTGACCGATCCTGTCGTGCGCGATTTCTGGGAGCGGGAGTTCGCCGGCCTGCCCGACCGCGAGCGGCGGGAGATGCTGCGCTCGACGCTGAACAAGATCGGCCTCCTGATGGCGGACCCGCGCCTCCGCGCCACGTTCGGGCGGGCGCGGAGCGCCATCGACCTGCCCGGAATTCTCGGCGGCGCGATCCTGATCGCCCGGCTGCCCCAGGGCCGGCTCGGCCTGTCGAAGACGCGCGCGATCGGCGCGATCCTGCTCGCCCGTCTCCATGCGGCGGCGCTCGCGCGGAGGGATCGGAAGCCCTTCCACATCTATCTCGACGAATGCCACCATTTCGGGACGGGGACGCTGGTCGAGATGCTCTCCGGCGTCCGCAAATTCGGAATCAGCCTGACGCTCTGCCATCAATATCTCGGGCAGCTGCCGCCCGCGCTGCGGAACGCAGTGCTGGGATCGGTCGGCACAAAGATCGTGTTCCGCGTCGGCCTCGCCGACGCGGAGGCGCTGCGTCACGAGTTGCCGACCACTCCGATGTTCCAGTCTCCGGCGGAGACGCGGCCCTTCCAGGCCCGCGTCGTCACGCCGGCGGGGGAGTTCTTCGCCGTTCGGCTTCCGACCCTTCCCGACGAGAGGGACCCCGCGATGGCCGAGAGGATCCGGCGCTGGAGCCGGCGGCATCACGCGCGGCGGCGGTAGGGGAGCGCGGGCCGCTATCCCCAGGGTGCGGCCGGTCAAGCCTCTGAAACCGTTAGACTAAGGGCAGTCGTTCTTTCCCGAAAAGGAGGCCCTCCATGTCCCGCGACATCCACGCGGAGGTCACAGCCGCGCTCATCGCAGCGATCGAAGCCGATCCCGGCGATCCCGTCATGCCCTGGCATCGCGGCGGGGGCGCCGGGCTTCCGCGCAACGTCGCCAGCGGCGAAGCCTACCGGGGCGCCAACGTCCTGTCGCTCTGGCTCGCCGGTGAAGCGAAAGGCTGCGCCCGTTCGATTTGGGGCACCTACAGGCAATGGTCGGCGCTCGGCTGTCAGGTCCGCCGCGGCGAGACGGCGACGCCCGTCGTCTTCTACAAGGCCGTTGCCCGCGAGCGGGAGGACGGAGAGGAGGACAGCTACCGCGTCCTCCGCTGGTTCCCGGTCTTCAATGTCGATCAGGTCGAAGGGTTCGCGCCCTCCGACGAGCTCGGACCCGCATTGCCGCGGCTCGCCGACGTCGACGATTTCGTCCGTTCCACCGGCGCCGAGATCACGGAGGGCGGCGACCGCGCCTGCTACGTTCCCGCGACCGACCGGATCCACATGCCGGACGGGCGCCGGTTCTTCGACACCGAGAGCGGCACGCGGACCGAGAACTACTACGCCGTGCTGATGCACGAGCTCACGCACTGGACCGGACACGAGACCCGCTGCGCGCGCGATCTTCGCAATCGCTTCGGTTCGGAGGCCTACGCCATGGAGGAGCTTGTCGCTGAACTCGGAGCAGCCTTCCTCTGCGCAGGGCTCGGCATCACCCCGACCGTCCGGGAGGATCACGCCCGCTATCTCGTGAATTGGCTCAAGGTGCTGAAGTCCGACAAGACGGCGATCTTCACTGCCGCGGCGAAGGCGCAGGCCGCGGTGGGATACCTCACTTGAACCCTCGACCCCTTCGGGGGTCTTTCTTTTGGTGGGCCGCCTTCGAGACTTTTCTCCTTTGGTTGTTCGTCTTGCGCCTGTCTGTCGAAGCGCGCGGGTTTGTGCGGAAACCATTGGCTCGCCTCAGCAATGAAGTCGACAAGATGACACGTCCCATCCTGTAACTTCGTCGGCGAGGCGAGACAGGCTCCCGCCGGGCGAGACGAACGCGAACGCCACTTCGTCGGCCAGCGCGGCGACGAAACGGTTTCGTTGCCGCGCGAGATCGAGCGTGGCGCGCTTCTCGCTCGCAGCGAACGGCGAGATGACGGTCAGGCGACCTTCGTCGAGGGCCTGTCTCTGGGCGGCGGGCAGGCGCAGCGTACCGAGGCCACGGGCGAGCGCCATCACGACAGGCTGCTTGCCGCGCAGGAGGATGTCGAGGCATTGCCGTTCGAGCGGCGAGTGGAAGCCGCTGATCACGCATCGCCCGGCGTCGCGCCATGTCGCCGCCTGATCGAAGGCCTTGAGTATCGTAGCGCCCGGCGTCTCCTTCGAGCAGAGGAATGCCGTCATCTGCGCCGAGAGGCTCGCGGGCGGACCAATGATCGAGATCGTCTTCGGAGCTTCGGCGCCGAGCCTATGGATCAGGCGGCCCGGATAGCACTGATCGCCCTGAGACGCGAATTGCGGGCCATTCGCCCGTGCCGCCCCCGGCATGAGCGTCGTTATCCTTTCGGCCATCGGGCGTTGACCGCGGATCGCACTGGCGTCTCGACCTCTGCGGGCGCCTTCCGGAAATATTGAAGGGCAGCGTCAAGGCTTTGCCGATCCGCCCTTTCCAGATAGCGGATCGCGGCTTCCACCGAAAACGGCTCTCCCGCCCTGTCCGGCTCATGAAAATTGCTGGCGAGCGCCGTCCATATCGCCGCATCGAACCCGTTCGCCTGCGCCCACGTCTTGATCGTGAGGACGGCCTCGGGATGACGTTCCATGGCCCTAGCGCTGCAATGGCCCGAGGCGACTTCGACAAAGCCTACCCGGCCATGGGCTCGCACGTTCTTCAGCAGCGCTTCATTCGATGAGCCCTCTCGTATCCACAGGTTCTCAAGCGCAGCGTCGAGGTCACCGCAAGCGCTCACGGAGACGTAGGTGGGACAAAAAGTTCCGAAGGCTTCGTCGATCACCAGCGTCAGCCGCCGGCCGCCCGACACACGGCAGAATTCGATGGGAAGGCGCGGGCCATTCGCTTCGAAGGCTTCCGCGATGGCGAGATCTAGGCGGCACCAAACGAGCGAGCCCCATGCAAGAACCGCGATCCTCATTCGTCTGCCGTATCGCCCTCGGCGCCAAGTCTAAACTTCAGATCATAGTTGATGATAAAATCTAGCTCCTCAAAGTCGAGACCATAGAAGGGGGCAATCGCTCTGTCGATATCGTCTATTTCAGATTTGCATTTCTGAATTTTAAATGACTGTGTTTCAGTTCGACCTGTCGACTTCTGATGGCGAACAAGCATCGTACTATTAATTGATAGCCCCTTGAGATACATCTCACCTGCCTTCCTAACATCTGGATCACCGAGGGCACCCGCGGGTACAGGGAACGATTGTATATCTGCTGGGTTCAAGTCCCGTAGGTTTGAGGAAACCGTATACCACCACCAGAATAGATTGCTGCTAAGAACCCCAATAAGTGGCTTCACGTTTTCACGTCTTGCTACACTGAAATGGGTCTCTCGGCTGCTACTACCGGCAACTCCATTTACCTTAAAAGCCGGCGCAAAATCAGTGAATACTTTCCAGTATAAGCCACCAGTTGTACGATAATAAATCCGATGATCGGAACGTGAGACAAAGTGGCTTACGCTTGTACTCACCCCTAGAGTTTTTCGCAGAATCGAGCGCTCAATTTCATGGCCCAACTTCGGAACCCAGAAGGTCGAACGTTTACGCGGCACGCCTACGTACGACATGCGCCGCACCAAGCCCTCACGGTTTTCGCTTGTCCACTTTTGGTAGCAAGTAGATGAAGTCTTTCCGTTTTCGCTTGGAGTAACGATAAATATAGTCAGAGCTCGATTTACTGCATCAAAAAGTTTCGCAGGCCGCCAAGCGAAGTTCGCATACCAAGCACTCCCATGCGCCTCAAGCATATCTTGAATGCAGCGCATTCTTTGAGTTGAAGGTAGGGACAGAGGTACGATCATACTCATCGTTCCTCCCTGCTTCATAAGTTGAATACTTCTCTCGATACACATAGCGTGAACCGCATTTCCTTCGAGCGATTTGAATCCTTGTGGTCGGTAGTCGACCTCGCGCAGCTCAAGATATGGTGGGTTGCCGACGATCACATCGAAGCCGCCATCCTGCATGATTCCATGAAACTCAACAAACCAATGAAACGGTTCGTGTACCCTACGCCACTTGGCGTACGCAGCCGCATTGCTCGTGCCCACGCCATAGCCGGCGGCCAGATGCCGATTAAGCTCCGCCTCAAGAGCCTTAAGCCGTTGACGGAGAGCAATTTTGTCATGTGCAGGAACTGAACCATCACCCTCAATCTGCCGCGCACGAAAGGCATTGAATGTTTGTTGGAGGTCCGCAGCACTCTTCGTGATTGTCTCAAGGGAATTGTCGAGATCGAGCTTGCTGGCCAGAGCTTTCTTGACATCGGCATAGGTCGCGTAGCCGATCAGCGTGTTTCCAGCGCGGATGTTGAAATCGATATCCGGCAACGGCTCGATGCCGAGGTTCTCGTGCTTCTGGTCTGGATCGACCTGGGCGGCAAGTTTGAGGAACAGGCGGAGCTTACAAATCTCGACTGCCTCTTCCATGATGTCCACGCCGAAGAGGTTGTTCAGGATGATGCTCTTCAGCGTGAAATAGCGGGCGTTCGGATGCGCGCCGACCTTCGCCAGCGTCGCCCTGAAGTCCTCGAACTTCTTCGGCGCGTGGGCTTCGCCAGACCGTTCAAGATCGGCGACAAACGCCTCCATCCGGCCCAGGCAAGTTTCGTAGAGCGGTTCGAGGATATTGAGCGCGGCAAACAGGAAGGCGCCGGAGCCGCAGGTGGGATCGAGAACGGTGACGCCTTCGATCGCCTTCCAGAAGGCGCGTAGCAAGTCCGGGCCTTCGCAACGCTCGATCACGTCCTGCGCGAACTGCCGGATGTCGAGATTAAGCGTGATGAGGTCATTGATCTCGCGGACTTCGCCCGCCGCCAGTTTCGCCCGGACTTCGGCATAGCGCGCGCGCCGCGCCACGACCTCGCGCCAGATCTCAGTGGGTAAGCCGAACTCGGAAGCCGCCTTCCGGTTCCAGTGCGTTCGCGCAGAGATGTCTTCGATCCCGGCCGCGATCTCGGGGGGCAGAGGACGTTCTGCGCCGTGCTTCACCGCGGTGTAGATGTACCGGTCGGGATCATCGCGCAGGTGATCCCAGATCGTCGGGCCGCCAGGGTTCTCGAAGGCGACCTTGCACTTCGTCTTGGCAGCGTCGAACAGGAAGGGGATCACAGTATTCTTCGAAATGTATTCGGTGATGTCCTCCTTGGTGTAGTACGCGCCCATCTGCTTCTGGTTAATGTATTTTTCGAAGATGTAGCCGAGAACGTCCGGGTTGATCTCGTTGTCGTTGCGCAACGGGCGCTCGTCGAGATGCCACTGATAGCGGTCGAAATAGGCGAAGATGCGCGTGAAGGCCTCGTCCGGGATCTTGATCTCCGGGCATCGCTCTTCGATCGGGTGTTTCTCGAACAGACCGCCATTCAGATAGGGGATGCGCCCGAGCAGTTTGTCGAGCTCCGGGTTGCGCGCCTTACCGCCAAGCCCCTCATGGAAGAGACGCAGCAGGAAGTATCGATAGAAGGAGTAGAATTTATCCTGCCCCTTTTCCTTCTGACAGCGGGCGAGCTTGTCGCGAAGATAATTGCGCTCGCCGTCCAGAAATCCTTTCCGCTGCATGAAGTAGATGAACATCAGCCGGTTGAGCATCAGCGAGGCATACCATTCCTTGTCCGCCAACTCCGTGATGCCGCTTATGAAGCCGAGGAAGGCTTTGTGCTCGGCCTTGAACTGGTCATAGAAGCGCTTCGTGACACGCTCGACATCGAACGCGGCGCGCGCCCGCGTTGTCACATCGACCAGCGTCAGCGTGTCTTCTTCGGCGAGCGAAAACGCTATGGCCTCAAGCTTCTGCAGGAAACCGCGATTGCCCGTTGAGGCATACCAGAAGTGTTCCGGCGCCGAAGCCGGCTTGCCGGCTTCACGCCGCGCCCAGCACCAGACCTGCTCCTCGCGCTTCGAGTCCGAGAAGATGATGAGATGCTCAAGCGTCGTCTTTGCGACTTGCGTTTCGATTTTCCTTCTCGCGGCCCGATCCGGGATCTGTTGCCCATCGGGCGCCTGACACACCCAAGCCACCATCCCGCGCTTTTCAGCGACCGCGCGAAGCGTGTATGTCCCGCCGCTTATGAGAACCGAAAGGTCGGAATTGTGCCGATCCCAGCCCAGTTCCTCGATGAAGAGCTTCGCAAAATCGAACTGCTCCAGCAGCTTCCGTGCGTTACCGGCGTCGAAGTTCATCCCCAGCCCCTTTCATCACTCCGTCGGGCGCGCCAGCCCGAGCGAGCAGATGATCTGCGGCTCGCCGGAGTGTTCTTCATCCTGGATCAGGCAAAGCCGATCTTCTTCGCGGAGCGCCAAGACCAACTCAGCCAACTTATCATCGCCGATGCCCAGCTTGATCTGGCGGTTCAAGGTGTCGGTCGCCGACTGCCGCAAAGGGAAGCGGTAGATCTCTTCGATGGCCTTGCCGAGTTCCGGCAGATCGAACAGGGTGCCCTTCACCTTGTCAGCGTGACGCTTGAGCCGCTCGTAGGTTCGAAAGCGCGCGCCGGATGGGCGGCCGAGCTGCCCGCCGACCTGCTTCTCCTCTGCAGCAATATGCTCGACGCCCTTCGCCACCATGGCATGGTGTTCCTCCTGCCGAGGGACAACCGGCGTGTTCGGCTCGCAAGCGGCGACTTTTAGGATTTCAAATTGAGATTGGGTGACACTCTTGCCGTCCTTGTCCACCCAAGCCAGAGCGTCGTTGCCTTGTGCAGTGCGCAGATAGACAAGCGCGCCGCCTGGTCGCCCAACCTGCGGCGTGTAACTTCTTGTAGAATAGACAACCGAAGGAAGCTCCGGGATGGACTTCTGCAATGCAGGATTTGCGTCGATCGCGTTTTTCCAGATCTGATAGGCATAAGAGGCCAGATCGACCTCACCCTCCGCCTCGCCATCGAGTATCCCGGACTTCTCGTTGTAGAGGTCGACAAGCTCGTCGTGTTCTCCCTCGTCCTCGAAGAACGCTTCATCGGTTCCAACGACCTCGGCGTTCTCTTTCAGGCGCTGGCGGACGCGCGAACGCAACTTGATCAGCCGCTCCACGCCATCGGCCGGTAGGAACGAGTAGCAGAGGATCTTCTCGGCTTTCTGCCCGATGCGATCCACACGGCCCGCACGCTGGATAAGCCGAATGATCGCCCATGGGAGATCGTAATTGACCAGGATGGCGCCGTCCTGAAGGTTCTGGCCCTCGCTGAGCACGTCGGTGGCTATCAGAACACGCAGTTCGTCTTCAGGCTTTATTTTATCACGCTTGTTGTTGCTGCTGGGGCTGAACCGCCAGGCAAAGCTAGTTGGGTCTGAAGTCTCCCCGGAGACGGCCGCCATGGCCTTCAGACCGGCAGCTTTCAACTTGCTCTCAAGATAGCGAACTGTATCAGCAAACTGCGAGAATATAATTACTTTTTCCTTTGGGTGCTTGTTTGTGAGCAAATCGATCAAGGCGGCGAGCTTGGTATCTTTTGCGTGGTCCCAATCACCGCAATCATCGAGTATTTTCAGCAGCCGAGCGCTGTCAGTCGTCAGATCGACCTTTAGCTGCGCGACGAACAGATCGGGTCGAAGCCACTTGAACCGCTTCTTGAACTTGCCTGCATAGAGGCGATAGGTCTCCGCGGCACGCGCCCGGAAGGCCGCTTCGTCACGGAGATCGAGCGTTTCGGAGTCCTGCGTATTCTCGTCTTCTCCCTCGGAAAATAGCTCGGCGTCGGCGCTTTGGTCATCGACGTCTTCGTCGTAGTTGGCGGTGTCCAAGAGGCCAGCATCCTGTGTGCCAAGCGGCAAAGGAAGATCGTTGTTGATAGCGTGAAGGAAGATGTAGTTACGAAGTATATGTCGTTCTAGTGATTGCTGAAAAGCCTCTCCGCTACTTTCCAATCGCTTGAAGAGATTGGTACGGCAGAACCCCATCAGCCGCTTCCCGGCCCGAGAGAGATCATCCAGCTGCTTCGCCTCGTTCGGAGTGGGCGGCTTGTGGGGTTTTGGCGCGATATAGTTGCCAAGGCCATAGCGCGGCAGATGCATCAGGTTGATCGCATCTACCACCGGAGCGGCATAGAGTCTCGCGTACTGATCGGTCGCGTTCTTGTCGTCGATCTTGAACCGAAGCGTGCGGGGCACGCGTTCCGGGAAATAGGAACGTGATCCATCTTCAAACGTAAGAAATTTTCGTCCGTTCGTCGGATCGGTCTGAGCATAGTTGTCTTGGATGAACGTACGCGTGCGTCGGACCATATAGAGGCGCATCAGTTCGCGCCAATCGTCGGTATAGGTACTCTTCTCGAACGCCGCGAGCGATCTGACCGGACACTGGTGCCGCCTAACGAACTCGGTTTCACCGATATCCTGAAGCAGGCGTTCCGGTCTAACGCCGATGTCGCGATCCTCAGGAACGAACAGACGCAATTGGCTTGAAAGGTCGCCATAGGTCTTGTTGTAGGGTGTAGCCGAAAGAAGAATGCAGCGACTTTCGTTCTCCGTGAGATATTCTTGGATCGCCCGATACCGACGTCCTTCCCGGTTTCGCAAGTTATGGCTCTCGTCGATCAGCACAACGCGGTAGCGGCGAAGATCGGGCAGTTCGCGTGTAGCACGCGTTACCGAAAGCACCTTGGCGATCAGGCGGTACTCCGAGACATAATCCTCCCACATCTTCACAAGATTCTTCGGGCAGATGATCAAGGTCTCTGTGAAGTGATCGTCCTGGAAGATTTTTGCCAAGGCAGTGGCCATGAGCGTCTTGCCGAGGCCGACCACATCGCCGATCAGGACGCCGCCTCGCTTGTTGAGGTGATGCGCCGCGATTTTGACCGCGGCCTCCTGATACGCGAACAAGCGCTTCCCAAACTCAGGTGGAATCCTGAACTCGTTGAGGCCTGCGCGCGCTTCCTGTGCAAGATGATAGGCCATCTTCACGTAAATCATGTAGGGTTCGAGAGGTTCCTCTCGCGCCCAACTCTCCTCGATGACCGCGATCAGTTCATCAGAGATGTCGATGCACCACCGATCATGCCAGCGGTCATCAAACCACTTGGCGAGTTTGGTCGTGGCGTCGTGATCGAGCACATCGACATTCAACTCGCCCTGCTGGGATAGACCGGAAAGCGTGAGGTTGCTGCTACCCAAAAAGCCGGTGATCGGGTTATTTGGGTCGGGACGAAATAGAAGATAGAGCTTCGCGTGCAGCGGGTGCTTGAGGAAAAGCCGTACCGTGATCTTCCTGGATTTCAGTTGCTCGGCCAACCGACGCAATCCGGCCTCGTCGGCGTTGTTCGGCATTCCAAGGGTCAGTTGGACCCGGAACTCCTCGGCGAGCTTCCTCTTTAAGCGGAGTGCGGTCTGGTTATCGAGCGGCTGCTCTATCGTGCCGGTGCCCAATCCAATCCGCAATTCTTCCTGCGGAAGCCGTTGCATTCCTACAAGCAAGCGGCATTGATTGCCGTCACCCCCAGGCCATGTGGAGATCAAGTCGTCAATCGACTTCCAACCGCGTAGGTTGAAGTATCCCACACAGAAGTCACCGCGGGCGGAGATCTGAAGAGTCTGGCGGAGCGCGGGAAGTAGGCCGGATTCAATGTTGTCGAATATGCGTGGCAAACAAGCCTCCCGATAGACCGATACCGGCATTCGGCTCGGCCCTTCATCATGCTCTTTCTTGTCAAAGAGGCCGCTGGCATCTACTAGCCCCAGAAATGACAGGCGTTGGTCAATCACGACCCTTCGCACACTACGACACGAAATTGATCTATACCAGCCGCGGGATGTGGGTCGTGAAATTCAGCGCGAAGCCCTCGCAATTGGCAAGTTGAGGGATGGTGGCGAACTCGTCCGTCTCGAGCAAGGGCTTCCAGCGGAAGGCGCGGGACAGGGCTTCGGCCTGCGCGACGGCGGGCTTCCGCCACGGCGCGGCGCCATCAAGCCGCTGCAACTCTTTACAGCCGCAGCTATCTACGACGCGGAGAACGACATGTGGCGCCACATTGTCAGGGATCTACGCGTGATTTCGTTCCCCACTGACATTATCGTCCTGCAGCTATGCAACCGCTTCTTCGACGAGCAACCGATGCGCATCAAGATCCAGCATGTCGAGACCCGCACCGGCTTCCCGTTCAAGACGACGCATCACGAGGTCCATCTGACCGCGGACTTCACCCATGAGGAGAAGCAGATCATCCGCCAGCGGTTTCTCGAGGATCACGTCCTGATGGCGCGGGTTCCGGCGGATGCTCGGCGCGAAGACGAACCCGACTGGTATGCGCTCCGGGTCAGGCATCTTTTCGAGCGGCGGCCCGACCGGTTCCGCTGCGCCACACCCTCCGACGCGAAACTCTACGCCGCGGAGCTCACGGCGGTGATGCGGTCGATGAAGCTCTGGCTCGAGGAGAACGCCGAGACCGGGCCGACCGAGATCATCGAGATCTGACGGTGCGGGGTGGGCTAGACGATTTTGGCGGGCTCTTCGGCGTTCTCTTCGTCTTCGGGCTCGTCGTCGCGCTGGCGATCTTCGTCACCCCGCTCGCGCTGATCGGCGGAGGCGGCTACCTCTTCTATCGTCTATACAAGGAGAGCCCGCGCCGCGCCGAGCGCCTCGCGCGTGAAGAGACGATGACGCTCTACGACCACGCGCGGGCCGGTCGGCTGAGGCTCTCCACCGAAGAGATCGACGCCGAGCTAGGGCTGGAGCTGCCGAGCCGGATGCCGGCGCAGCTCCGCGCGGAGCTTCTCGCGATCGGCCGCCGCATCTTCGATGCGGAAGGCCTGACGCCGGAGATCCCGCCGCCGCCGGCGCTCTGCAACACGATCGAGGGCGCGCGCTATCGCGACATGCTGGCCAAGGCGGGCCAGGCGGGGAACGACCGGAACATGTCGGTCACCGCGCTCCGGACGATCTCCGCCGCCCTCGCTGTGATCGCCCGCTATGCGCCCGCCGTCGAGGGCGAAGTGACCGTGCCGATCACCCAGTTCATCGACAGGCCGGGCGAGGCGGTGGCGCGCGTGATCGCGCCGTTCTTCGCCGACAACGACTACAACCACTTCAAGCGGCTCCGCGACCGGCTAAACGCCAATTTCAACGCCACCCACCGGACCAACCCCGTCCATCCCGAGGAGTATCGCGGCGAGGACGCGGTCGGGACCTATCTCGGCGGCACGCCGCGGGCGTACGA
>JAUIDE010000156.1 GCA_030429105.1 Alphaproteobacteria bacterium | reverse complement strand
GCGAAGACGACGAAGATCTGCCGCCGCGCGCCAGACATGAAGACGAGCGCATAGTAAAGCCAGTAGCGCCGCTTCAGCACGATCCCCCGCGCCTGCACGGTGTCCGACCGGAACTGCGGATAGGCGAAGCGGCAGAAGAGCGCGACCGCCATGCAGAAGCCGCCCGACGCCCAGTAGATCGTCTGGTAGGAGAGGTCGAACGCCTCCCATGTCGTCAGGATCAGCGCATAGGAGAGAAGCGCGCCGGCCGAGGCGGAGGAGACGATCCAGCCCAGCTTCTTCGGCGCCTCCGCTTTCGTCAGCCACTGCAATTGCAGGCTCTGCGCCACCGTCTCGTAGTAGTGAAAGCCGAGCGACGAGATGAAGGTGACGACGAGCACGCCCTGAAAGGTCGGGAACTCTGCGGTCAGCGCGGAGCCGAGGCCGAGCAGGAAGAGCGAGATCAGGCCGAAGCTCTGCTCCTTGATCAGCACGAAGATGAAGACGGCGAGGAAGGCGAGGAAGCCGGGAATCTCCCGTACCGTATGCATCCATCCGTTGTCCGACCCGTCGAAGGCCACGACCTCGATCACGAAGTTCGCCGCCACCGCCATCCAGGTGGAGAAGGCGAGCATGGAGCCGAAGGCCATGACGGCCAGCATCGTCTCCGGCCGCCGCCAGCGCGGCAGCGCCCGGCCTTCGGCGAGGCTCATTTCGGGCGGCAGGAGGGAGAGAGGCATCGGCGCTCCTTCGGGTCGCCCAGATATACGCCGATCCGCGCAGGGGGCCAGCCTTTCGCGCCCCGCGCATGGCTGCCCCCGCCTCAGCGCATGGCCCCCTCGCCCGGCGGCGACGGACGGGCTATGCTGCAGCGCATGTCGATCTGGTCCCGCATCGCAGAAGCCCTCGCAGCCCTCGCGGCAGGGGAGGGTCTTTCCGAGGTTTTCGGCAAGCTCCGCACGCCGCCTGAGAAATCCGTGGGCTTCACCATCGCCGTGATCGCGCTCGGGGCAAAGATGGCCAAGGCCGACGGGCGGGTGACGCAGGACGAGGTCTACGCCTTCCGCGAGGTCTTCCACATTCCGCCGAACGAGGAGAAGAACGCCGCCCGCGTCTTCAACCTCGCCCGGTCCGACGTCGCCGGGTTCGACGGCTACGCCGCGCAGATCGCGCGGCTCTTCGGGCCGGAGAGCCCGGTTCTGGAGGATGTGCTGGAAGGCCTCTTCCACATTGCGTTGGCGGATGGCGAATATCACCCGAACGAGGACGCTTTCCTTACGGAGGTCGCGCGCATCTTCGGCGTGTCCGAAGCCGGATTCGCCGCGATCCGCGCGCGGTATTCGCCGCGCCACCGGGATCCGTTCGCCATTCTCTCCGTCACGCCCGAGACGCCGACGCCGGAGATCCGCCGCCGCTGGCGCGAGCTGGTGCGAGAAACGCATCCGGACCGGATGATCGCCCGCGGCGTGCCGGAAGAGGCCGTGAAGATGGCGACGCGCCGGCTCTCGGAGATCAACGAGGCCTATGAGGAGATCATGGCGAAGCGGGCGGCCTGAGCCTCAGCGCCGCCGCATCTCCCGCTCCAGCGCCTCGAGGAAGCGGGACCGGTCCGCCTTCGAGAAGGGCCGGCCGCCGCCGCCCTGGTTGAGCGGGTTGGCCGCGCGGATCTCCGCCATCAGGTTCCGCGTGGCGAGGACATTGCCGATATTCGCCGCCGTCCAGAGTTCCCCGTCCGGCCGCATCGCGCGCGCGCCGGCCTTCACGCAGCGGTCGGCGAGGGGGATATCCGCGGTCACGCAGATGTCCCCCGGCCCGATCCGCTCCGCGATCCAGTCATCCGCCGCGTCGAGCCCGCCGGGCACGATCACCACCTCCGCCAGCGGATGCGGGTTCGGCCGGAGGCCGCCGTCCGCGACGTAGACGACGCGGACCTTGTGCCGCTCCGCCACGCGAAGCGCCTCCGCCTTCACCGGGCAGGCGTCGGCGTCGACATAGAGAACGGTCACTGGCCCCGCCGCAGCGGCGAGGGGCCGAGATGGAGGCCGGCGTCCACCCGCAACAACTCCCCCGTCATGTGCCGCGAGGCGTCCGTCGCGAGGAAGACGGCGACGTCGGCGATCTCGTCGGGCCCTGAGGCGGCGGCGAGGGCGGTCTGCGCCTCGACGGAGCGGATCGTGGCGGCGAAGGTCTCCTCGTCCATCGCGTCGCGGAACCAGCGCGTGCCGATGAAGCCGGGGCAGACGGCGTTGACCCGGATCGCGGGGGCGAGCGCGCGGGCGAGGCTGATCGTCATCGTGTTGAGCGCGCCCTTCGACGCTGCATAGGCGACGGAGGAGCCGATGCCGGAGAGCCCGGCGATGGAGGAGGTGTTCACCACCGCGCTCGCCCGCCCGCTCGCCTCATGGGCGGCGAGGAGGAGCGGCTTCAGCGCCTGCATGGCGAGGAAGGGGCCGACGACGTTGACGGCATAGACGCCGAGAAAGTCCTCCTTCGAGAGCGCGTCGAGATCGGCATGGTTCCGCGCCTGCTTCGTGATCCCGGCGTTGCAGGCGAGGATGTCGAGCCGGCCGAAGGGCTCCACCGCCGCGCGGAGCGCCGCCGCGCCCTCCGGCGTGGAGACGTCGGCCTGCACGGCGCGGCCCTGGGCGCCCGCGGCGGCGATGGCGGCGACCGTTTCCTCCGCCTCCGCCGCGCTGCGGGAATAGTTGACGAGCACGGTCGCCCCCCGCTCCGCCAGCTTCAGCGAGATCGAGCGCCCGAGCCCCGTGCCGCCCCCGGTGACGAGCGCGATGCGCCCGGAAAGATCGTTCATGTCCGCCTCCTCCGTTTCCGCCGGCCTAGCATGGGCCTCGGCGTCGTTGAAGCCGCCGCGCCGGCGCCGTAGCCTTGCGGCGAGGCAGCGGAGGGGATCATGGCCGAAGAGCAGCCGCAACCGGCGGCGGGGCAGGGGATCGCCGCGCCGCAGCAGGTGACGTATTCGATGTCGCCCGGCCTTGTGAGATGGCTGGCGCAGGCGGGGGTTTCGCTGGCGCTCTCTTCCTACCAGTCCGGCAAGTTCTACCTGATCGGGCGGAATCCGCGCGGCGGGCTGCTGGTGGACGAGCGGCTGTTCCAGCAGGCGATGGGGATCGCGGTTGCGGGCAGGCGGATCGCGCTCGCCACGCAGGGGGCGATCATCGAGATGGTCTCCGCCCTTTCGCCCGACCAGCGGGTGAACGAGATCTATGACGCCTGCTTCGTGCCGCGCCGCATCTCCCCCATCGGGGCGGTGGATGCGCATGACGTGGGGTTCGATGCGGAGGGGCGGCCGGTTTTCGTCGTCACGAAGTGGAACTGCCTCGCCACGCTTTCCGAGACGCACAGTTTCCGGCCCGTCTGGCGGCCGCCCTTCATCTCCCGCCTCGTGGCGGAGGACCGGTGCCATCTGAACGGGATGGCGATGGAGGCGGGGGCGCCGGCCTATGTCACCGCCTGCTCCCGCTCCGACACGGTGGACGGGTGGCGGGACAGGCGGGCGGATGGCGGGGTGATAGTCGAGGTCGCGAGCGGGGAGGTCGTGGCGACCGGGCTTTCCATGCCGCATTCGCCGCGCATCCATCAGGGGCGGCTCTTCGTGCTCAATTCGGGGACGGGGGAGCTGATGGAGGTGGACCGGAAGACCGGGGAGAAGACGGCGATCTGCTTCTGCCCCGGCTTCGTGCGGGGGCTTTCGTTCCACGGGGGCTTCGCGGTCGTGGGGCTTTCCCGGCCGCGCTACAAGCGGTTCGAGGGATTGGCGCTGGACGAGAGGCTGAAGGCGGCGGACAGCGAGGCCTGGACGGGGGCGCAGATCATCGACCTTTCCACAGGCTCGGTGGCGGAGTGGTTCCGGATCGACGGGGCGGTGATGGAGATCTATGACGCGGCCTTCGTGCCGGGGGTCATGTGCGGCATGAGCCTCGGGCTGGCGGCGCCGGAACTGGCGAGCTTCGTGACGGTGGAGGGGGAGTAGGGGGGCGGATTCGGGGGATAACCGTGGTTATCGGCCTCGGGGCGTTGATTTGACGCGAAAAAAGTCGTGATCGAATTGTTTCAGGGTTTGCGGGAGGGAGTGCGGGTGGGCGGCCCCTCTCCCGCCTTCGCCCGGGGGCGGAGGGGGCGGTTTCGGGCTCGACCCGGTGGATTTCCATGGAAATCGGGCTCGGAGCGTTGATTTTTAACGATAAAAGTCGTGATCTAATTGTTTCAGACGGTTTCGGGAGGGTTTTGAGGTGGGCGGCCCCCTCCCTCTCCCTCGCCCCGCTTGCGCGAGAAGGGGAGCGCTTCTGGCGCGGCGGGGAAAGGGATGCGGGCGGTCCATGATTTTTCATGGATCGGGCCGGGCGCCTGCGGCACGCCCCTTCCCCCGGCCCCCTCAAGCAGGCGGGAGGGGGGATGCGCGAGGCCGCGAGCGGGGCGCGGGGCGGTCAGGGGAGGGGCTTGCCGGGCGGAGCGCCGGCGGCGAGCCAGGCTTCGTAGTCGGGGTCGGGGTCCCAAATTCGATCAAGTTGCGGGCGATTCATCAGATCGGTGCGACGAAGGCCCTCGGGAAGTATTGTGGCGACGTCGCCGAACATGGCGTTCACCTGCTCTTGCGTCATATTCTCGGCCCTGCTGAATAATGCTGATCTGGCGTTCGCACGTGCATTCTCCCACGCCGACAGATCGGTCGAGCGCAACGTCGCTCCGCGCAGGTCCGCTTCCTCCATCCTCGCCCTTTTGAGGTCCGCTCCGTCGAGCCGCGCCCCTCTGAGGTCGACTTCCTTCATCCATGCCTCGCTGAGGTCGATCCCCTCCATCAGCGCCCCTCTGAAGTCCGCCCCCTCTATCCGCGCCCCTCCGAGGTTCGCCGTCGCCATTCTCGCCTTTCTGAAATCGGCCCCGTCGATCTGCGTCCCCCTCATGTCCGTTCCTTCCATCCGCGCATCCCTAAAGTCCGCCCCATGCATCCGCGCGAGGCTCAGATCCGCGCGCCCGATCCGCGCCTCTCTAAGGTCCGCCCCCTGCAACCGCGCCCATCTGAGGTCCGCCCCCGTCATCCAAGCCCCTCTAAGGTCCGCCCCTTCCATCCTGGCCTCCACGAAGACAGCCCCCTCCATCCTCGCCCTTCTGAGGTCCGCGCTTTCTAGACGCGCCGAAGAGAAGTCCGCTCCTTCCATCCGCGTTTCCACGAATACCGCCGCCTCAATCTGCGCCTCCACTAGGGAGCGGACTCATATCTTTGCAATCCAAATTCGGATTGCGGCGATCTTGAGAGCGGCGAGGAAGTTGTCCGGGGATCGGTCGTATCGGGTTGCGAGGCCTCTGAATTGCTTGATGCGGTTGAAGAAGCGCTCGACGAGGTTACGCTGCCTGTAGACCCATGGACTGAAGGCGAAGCTATCCTTTCGGATGGAGCGGGGCGGGATGTTGG